>CAZPZZ010000063.1:0-21947 GCA_964591245.1 uncultured Vicinamibacteraceae bacterium
GCCGCGCGCCCGGCGGGATATCTAGGGGCCTAAGCAGCCAGTCGAGCAGCCAGTCTGGCTGTAACCGTTCTGGCGCCATTCGGAGGTCAGGCGCCAGGTTCGCGACATCCTGATCGGCAGGAATCGTGTCCAGCACATGGCATTGCTGACATCGAAGCAGGTCAAAGAGTTCCTCACCCGTCCCAGTCGTCGCGCGACCGGCAGTGGTCTCGTGGGTTCTGAACGGTCCCACCGTATCCGAGATAGCCGCGAAGTACTCCAGTACGCCATTCCAATGGGCATCATCCAGACCAAAGGTTGGCATCCGCACTTCCAGCCAGGGCCGAATCGTGATCGGCGCACGGAAGAAGGCATAGAGCCACTCCGGCTTCACTTTGGCCCCCTCCGGCGTGAGCATGGGTGGCCCGAGAGAGGGATCATCGACCAGTTCCACGTACGCACCGCCATCTGCCTCGATCTCGTGGCATCCGACACAATTGCGGCGACGGACCAGATTACGCCCGTCGATAATCGCGTCCTTACGTTTCGAGCGCTGGACTTGGGCAACCTTGGGCTGCACATCCCGTTGGAAGCTCAACACAGCCGTCGTAAGCAGCCTGGCCTCCTCTTCGGAAAAACCAAAGTTCGGCATCCGGAGCTTCTCGAGTGGCTGCAAGATACGACCGCGGTCGTAGATCCTGGGCTGAAGCAGCTTCTGATTGATCCAATCACGCTTGGTGTGCGGGATTTCGTGCACAAATGCGAAGTCGAACTGCGGTAGCAACTTACTGCCTTCCTGCGACAGTTCCGTGCCAATGGGCTGCACGTCCTCAAAACCGTTGATCTCGTGACAGCTGTAACAGCCATACCGACCGATTGCCCGGCGGCCGATGTCAAGCAAACGATCATCAGCGCTCATGGCCGCCAGGTCCGCCTGCGCCTCTTCATATGGCACGATGGAACGCATGTAGTCCAGCAGAACCGCATCGACGTCAGTGGCATCGTAGCTGGCACCGGGGCCAGTGCCGTCGGCTCCGGTCATTCCGGACAGGTACGTCGCGACATCTGCCACCTCGGCGTCGGTCAACCGCAGGTCGGGCATGAACGTCTCACTGCTGTAATGCTTCGGATCGCGCACCCAGTCAAAGAGCCATTCGAAACTCGTCTTGCTTCCCACGGCCAGCAGAGGTTGCCCGAAGGTCCTGCGTGGCCCGGCTTCCCGCCGCGTCTCATCCCCCGTGATGTGACACCCCAAACAGCCGACAGACTCTACGATGCGTTGCCCGTTGTCGGCATTCCCCCTGAACGGACGTTGCACCGCGTAAGTATGCTCGTCCGAGTTCGCGAACAGGTAGGCAACGACGCCCGCAATCTCGACTTCGTTACGCACCGCAGATTCTGGATCGCTTGTATTGCCGTTGTACCAGATCTTCGGCATCCATGTGGAGGCCTTGATTGCTCGTGGCTCGCGAATCCAGTTCTCGACCCACCCTTCATCAAGTTTCGAGTCGATCTTGGTGAGATTCGGACCGGGTTTCCGAAGATCTTCGAACCCGATGGTCTTATGACAGGCGTAACACCCGGCGCGTTCGTACATCCCATACGCAAGATTCAGGTTCTTCGCCTCGGGAATGAACGTTTCTCCGCGATGGCACTTGGCACATGAGGCTTCAGCCATTCCCGAGGGAAGCATGGGGTAATCCCAAAGGTGAGATTCCTCCCAATCATATTGTTCCTCCCACTCGTGCATCTGCTCCGTACTCGACGGACTGTGCGCGGCATCGACAAACGAGATGGACTGCCCCATCCCCTCATGACAAACCGTGCATCCGGTGCTCTCGATGGGGTGCGGCGAAGCACTGCCCACATAGGCATCAAGGTTCGGGTGGGTCGAGAACGGCTGTGGATAGTCCTCATAGCCGACACGGTCGATGGCCAGATGGCAGGTCTGGCAACGATCCATCTTCGGCACCGTGATGAAATTGACGTCCTCCACCACATTGGGGGTGATGGTCTGCCGGACCGTCAGAGACGGCGCCATAAAGTCGAGCAGTGGCGCGTTCAGTAAATAGTCGTCGACCACGCTGGGCGCCAGATCCGACACGACACCCTGCAAGCGTTCGGACTCACCGGTGAGCGACGAGAGCTCGGCGGAAAGCGTATCAACTTGGGCATTGAACTCCGCAAGCTGGTCTCGTAACCCGTCGCGTTCGGCGGTCAGGCGTTCAACCTCGAGTCCCTCGGTCACCCACCGCTCGTAAAGGGCCGACACATTCTCTTCGCCTTCGACCGGATGGGCGTCGGCCTCACCCTCTTCACCTTCAGCCTCCGCATGAGCGTCTTCGCGACGCACTTCGAAGGCGTATCGATCGACGTCATAAATGGCTTTGGTGAAGTTAAAGTCCTGGGTGGCGACAAATAATTCGCGCTCGACCTCGCTGAGCTGGTCCTCGACCTCAGCGATCGACGTCGCATTCGATGACAATTGCTGTTCGGCCGCATCGCGTTGTCCCGACAGCTCAGCCACCCTGGCCTGATCAACACCTTGCTGAACCTCAGCAAGGTTTGCCCGGGCAACCTCCATCTCCAACGCGGTGAATTGCCGCTGATAGTTCTTCCAATCCCGATCGTAGTCGTCCCATACCATCCACACCGTCGAAAACAGCACGAAGAGGCTGGATGCGGCAAAGACAACGTTCAGGAAATCAATGTTGTACGCGTGTCCGACTGCCCGCTTATCTGCCATAGTGAAATATCTCACCGTCCAAGGACGGTCTCAATCTCAACCAAAGGTTAAATATTGAAAAAGAACTCCGGAATCGAAACCACATACTTCAAGTTAAACAGCCACCGAGTCAGCATCTTTAAGGGCAACGACAGCATCGACAAGAACAATAACACCGCAACGTAATAGCGGGTTGCCCCCATCTTCTCGTAGTACCGCGTAAGCCCCTTCTTGGTCAAGGCTACCGGGAGCACCGCGATGTAGGCCACGGAGATGATGATGCCGAAGATCTCTCGTACGAACCAGTTATCTGGAAGCCCCATGCCGAATGTGCGCACCCAGATAAACTCGGACAGCTGGACATTCGTCAACGCTTCAAGCTTGTGAATATCCCAATACTCGAATGGGCCAAAAAAGTTCCAGTTAGGCCCTCGCAAGAAGGTGCCCAACACAATCAGTGAGGACCACAAGACGACGAAGCCGAAAAGCCAGATCGTCACTTCGGCCTTGCGATCATTGAATGTGTAGTAGCCATTACCTTTGGGGTTGGTATCGATATAGGGAATGGCCATCAAGCCTACGATAATGAGCGACGGTAAGACAACGCCGGCCAGCCACGGATCGAAGTACACCAACATTTCCTGCAACCCAAGAAAATACCAAGGCGCCTTGGACGGATTGGGCGTATTGGCATTGTTCGCTGGCTGCTCAAGAGGAGCTTCGAGACCGATCGACCAGACGATCAAAACAACCGAACAGACCACCATCGCGATGAGTTCAGTGTAGACAAGGTCAGGCCATGTCCAGACCCGATCTGACTCATCCTTCTCGATCGGGGGCTCCCCCTCGGCGATCCGGCGGTCGTTGAGTACCGCCTCCCGCATCGAATACCACGTAAAGAACACGAGCAAGAAGATCAACGCAACAATGGGTACGTTGTCTGGCTTCGTGATGATGAGATTGAAGTTCTCATCGGTGAGGCCAAAACCGAAAAAGACCGTCAGGAACCCCATCAGTCCCCAGCCCCAAGTATTCGACGCGAAGGCCTCTCGCTTCCACACGATGAACACGAGAGCCAGCAACGTGATCGTGAAAAACAATCTCGGGTCAGCAAATAAATCGATAAAACTCTTCAGACCGTCCATGTATTGATCTCGCTTCCGTAGAAAATGGACACCTGTGTCAAATCTCGGAGGCTCGCGTTAGAGTGGACCAGAGATGCCACCGTCTTTACGGACGCGCCAAAAGTGTACCGCCATCAAGAATCCAATCACCAAGGGCAGGGCCACACAGTGTAAGACGTAGAAGCGAAGCAGCGCTCCTTCCCCGACGAAGGTTCCTCCAAGAAGCGCGAATCTGGCATCGTCCGCGGCATGCACCAGTTGCACGTCTCCCAGGGCCATTAGCGATGCGCCTGGACCCTCGTGCCCCAAAAATGGCGTAGCTCGCGCCATGTTCGAGCCGACCGTGATGGCCCAAATGGCTAACTGATCCCACGGGAGCAGGTATCCCGTGAACGACAGCAGCAGGGTCAACACGAGCATGATGACGCCAACGTTCCAGTTGAACTCCCGTGGCGGTTTGTAGGAGCCAGTCATGAACACCCGGAACATATGTAACCAAACCGTAATAACCATGGCGTGCGCACCCCACCTGTGCATCTCACGCATGATTCCGAGGGGCACGTGCTCTCGCAGTCCGACAATATCCGAATACGCATATTCCAGCGTCGGGCGGTAGTAAAACATCAACAGCAGCCCAGTGAAGGTCAACACCAAGAAAAGAAAAAAACTGATGCCCCCCATACACCAGGTATACCGCAGCCGGACGCCCGACTTGCGCAACCGGACCGGATGCATGTGCAAGAAGACATTCGAAAGCATGACCAGCACACGGTTGCGGTCATTGATTGGTGCGCTGTGCCTGAAGATCGAGGTCCAGATCTGGGTCTCGGTAATCCAGTCCCATGCGCGGATTAAGACCGGAGCCTTCGGTTCGACGGTTTTCGTATCAGCCATGGTCAGTTAAACCTGGAGAAATGACTCGGGATCAGTCCACTGCCCCAGCTCTTCTTGGAACTTTCGACTCTTGTCAACGACGATTTGGCCATCTTCTGCCCGAATGATCCGGGTTCGCTCAAGGGGTCTAGGCGCCGGCCCCTCGAAGTTGATTCCAGTTGGACGGAAACCACTGCCATGGCACGGGCATTTGAACTTGTTCTCAGCCGACAGCCAGTTGGGGGTACACCCCA
This sequence comes from uncultured Vicinamibacteraceae bacterium, assembly GCA_964591245.1. GTDB lineage: Bacteria > Acidobacteriota > Vicinamibacteria > Vicinamibacterales > UBA8438 > CAZPZZ01. The sequence continues at coordinate 4,956 of CAZPZZ010000063.1, forward strand.
GGTGCGTGCAGATGGAGAACAACGCATAGAAACCCGGGGCCTCATGGGTGAAATCATTATCGGTTCGTACCACCCAGACGCCGAAACGATCTTTATACCGCTCGTCGACGCCTTCCCCGTACTCATCCGGAAAGCCGATAGCGAATTGCTGTGGCGGCTCGTTCAGGACGTTGGGAAACATGAACCGCCCAGTCGCGGCGAGACATCCCGCAGACGCCGCCGTGAACGACCCCCACGCCAACCCCATCCACCCCCGACGTCCCATCAGCGGCGAGGTGTCAGCCACCTGCCCCTTCTTTGGAGCGCGGGCCGCCGCTGTGGTCGTTCGGCCGGCCAATTTCGCATCGTTCGCCGCGGCCGCCGCTTTGGCCGCCGCCGGGGCAGGCTTTGGCTTGTCGCCCGCCGGTGGAGTCGTACTTTCGTCTGCCATAGTCGTTATCCCGTCATTCCCGCCGGTCTCTACCGGCTAACCGGTCTCACCCGCCCAACACTCACCTATCGATTCTATCGACGTCCAGCGATACTAGAGCTTATCGCCTCTGTCCCCAAGGCCTCCAATGTCTCGAGTGCCACCTGCCTCACGCGCAAACTTTCATCCGCGTCAGCGAGCGTTTGAATCCGTGTCCAGACCTGACCACCTTCACCTGCTCCCAACGCCGCAAACGCGCGCAGACCGCTAACCATCACCTCGCTCGCCGGGTCAATGAGGGTCTCGGACGCGGTGACGCGTTCAGACACGTAGTCCCGATCAAGCATCCGTGCCAACACGCGAGTCCCCCGTTCATCTCCATGACGGGCCAGCGCCACCGCCGCGTTCCACTGCACGTCAGCCACAGGGTCGTCCAACGCGGCACGTAACGTCGTGTGAATTCCGTCATCCGGCAACACGCCGAGTGCGTAGACCACCATCTTTCGCACCCCAGCATCTTGCGACTGGTACAGATCCACAACCCGCGGAACAACCGCCTCTTCGCCAAGCGATCCCAACGCCCAAATCACACTGATCAATGTTTCGGTATCGGGATCGTCCAAAGCCTCCGCTAATCGATCGACCGCGTCTGGAGGAGGAGACGTGAGGCGTCCGATAGCTAGCGCGAGATACCGGCGCACGCGCGGATCATCTCCAGCGGAAGCAACGAACGTCTGCACTAGGGCCGGTGCCAAACCCGGAAAACGCGCCTCTATCTCCGGATCCCCGAGCAAGCGCGACAACTCGTATGCAGCAGGCCAACGGCGATCGCGGCCGCCGCTGCGAATCTCGTTCAAATACTCTTCGGGGGACCGCTCTTCGGCAACCATCATTCGGAAGCCGCCGTAGATCGAGACGACCACCGCTACCACAGCAAGAGGGATCAGGAAGAACTGCACCGCTAGAGAAGGCGCAGCCGCTAACTTACTGTCCGCACGCTGTGGCTCACGCTCGCCAAGCTTCTGCATCGGTGGGTCGGAAAACGACAGTGATTGGACCGGTTTCAACGCCGGTCACGAACGAGTAGACGCAAGAGTCGCGAACTTACGCTTTCCCGCGCAAGTGATTGTGCTCTTTACAACCAACCTTGCCAACACGCGAATGGTACTACTCCTCTCGGGTACGGTCAAGACAGCCGGAGCTTCGATTTCTCTGGCCGCGACTCTTCTTGCTTTCTCCGTATCAAATACGCGGTAACGTCACGTGGCGTTGCGCCTGATATTTCCCATGTTTGTCCGCGTAGGAGATCTCGCAACTCTCATCGCTCTCGAAGAACAACACCTGTGCTATTCCCTCGTTCGCGTAGATCTTGGCCGGTAGTGGCGTTGTATTGGAGATCTCGAGGGTGGCCGTCCCCTCCCACTCCGGCTCGAAGGGCGTCACGTTCACGATGATGCCGCACCGGGCGTAGGTGGACTTCCCCAGGCAGACGGTCAGTACATTCCGTGGAATGCGAAAGTACTCGACCGTCCTGGCCAGGGCGAACGAGTTGGGAGGCACGATGCAAACATCTGCCTTCAGATCGATAAACGAACGTCTGTCGAAGGCTTTCGGGTCAATGACCGTCGAGTTGATATTCGTGAAGACCTTGAACTCATCGGCCACGCGAATGTCGTACCCGTACGATGACAGACCGAAGGAAACAACATCTTTTCGAACTTGGCTTTCGACAAACGGCTCAATCATGCCTTGGCCGGCCATCGCCTTAATCCACCGATCGGACTTGATAGACATATCGTTTGGAGAAGCTACCGCCAAAAACCGAAGCTAGAATTCCAAGGCCCTGCCGTCAGCCACAGGACGCCCCGTCGAAATCACCGCCGCCAGAGAGCCAAGACTATGGTGAACACCAGGCTCAGCAGTATCGACGTCGCCACCGGCACATAGACCGAAACAGCACCTCGACGATAGACCAGATCACCAGGTAACCGACCAAGTGGAAAGCCGAGCATCAGCAATCCCCCGATTCCAGCAAGCCCTAAACCGGCAACAACCAGAAGCTTCCCCACTCTCAGTCCCGGGTTCAGTCTAGTTCCATTCCGCGAAAGAAATAGCTCAACTCAAACGCAGCTGTCTCTGGAGCATCTGAACCGTGCGTCGCATTACGCTCGATAGAACTTCCGAACTGTCGGCGCAGTGTCCCTTCGTCTGCTTGGGCGGGATCAGTGCTCCCCATCAGCTTCCGCCACTGACCAATCGCATCCGGGGCCTCAAGCGCCAGCACCACCGCAGGCCCAGAGGACATGAAAGTCGTCAGGCTATCAAAGAATGGACGTTCCCGGTGAACGGCATAGAACCCTTCCGCCTCACCTTTGGTCAAACACACCCGTCGCATGGCGACGATCTTGAAACTGGATTCCTCAATACGCTGCAGGATCCCACCGATATATCCAGACGCGACCGCATCTGGCTTGATGATTGCGAATGTTCGTTCCATGGCTATCTGTTCAGTCTCCCACTGAGCCCGTCTTGCCAACTCGGCCCATCCGTTCACACCATATTTAGTGCCGCGGCCGCCGCGGTCCCGATCTCCGAGGGACTCGCAACCACCGTCACCCCCGCCTCGGTGAGCGCCGCCATTTTCTCGGCCGCAGTCCCCTTCCCCCCAGAAATGATAGCGCCGGCGTGTCCCATCCGTCGCCCAGGCGGGGCTGTCTGACCGGCAATAAAACTCACGACCGGTTTCCGGATATGGTCTCTGATATAGGCGGCGGCATCCTCTTCGGCGCTGCCACCGATCTCACCGATCAACACGACCGCTTCTGTCTCCGTATCCGCCTCGAACAACTCTAAGGCATCAATGAAGCTGGTGCCGATTAACGGGTCACCGCCGATCCCAATGCATGTCGTCTGACCCAATCCCAACATCGTGAGTTGGTGTATCGCTTCATAGGTCAGGGTCCCACTCTTCGAGACGATCCCGACACGACCTTCTTGACAGATATGCCCAGGTATAATGCCGGCCTTGCCGAGCCCCGCCGAGATCAGCCCCGGGCAGTTCGGTCCGATGAGACGAGAATCTCGCCCCTCGAGAAACCGTAGCGCACCCATGACATCGAGCGTCGGAATACCCTCTGTGATACAGACAATCAATGACACGCCTGCATCAGCCGCCTCCATCACAGCATCCGCCGCCGCCTGAGGTGGCACAAAAATCACCGAGGCGTTTGCCCCCGTCTTCTCGACCGCTACTGCCGCCGTGTTAAACACCGGGACGCCATCTTGACTCGTGCCCCCTTTTCCCGGGGTGACGCCGGCAACCACGTTCGTCCCATATTCGGCAGCCTGCCGCGCATGAAAAGCACCCTCGCGCCCGGTCAGTCCCTGCACGAGCAATCGTGTTTCCCCGTCAATCAGTACCGCCATGCCAACTCCAAGCGACAACCACCGCGTCCCTGAACACTTCAACGACCCCAAATCGAGGGGCACATGTCCCTCAGCGGCCCAGCATGTAATTTCAGCCAACCCGAAGTATTCAACGGGCCAACGCCACAACTCTTTCCGCGGCCTCCGCCATGCTCTCTGCCGTCGTGAAGTCGAAGCCACTCTCCGCTAACATGGCCTTGCCCTCCTCAACGTTGGTCCCCTTCATGCGAATCACGACGGGGCGCCGCACACCCAGAGTCGATACCGCCGCGATGACCCCCTCTGCCAGGACATCACACCGAAGGATACCGCCGAAAATATTAATCAGTACTGCTTTGACACGGGTGTCCCGTCCAAGGATCTGGAAGGCATTCCGAATCTGATCGGCGCTGGCGCCGCCGCCAACATCGAGAAAATTCGCCGGCTCCCCTCCCGCTAACTTGATGATGTCCATGGTCGCCATCGCGAGCCCCGCTCCGTTGACCATGCACCCAATCGTCCCGTCCAGCCGAATATAGTTCAGGCTGTGCTTCGACGCTTCAATTTCAAGCTCTTCCTCTTCATCGAGGTCCCGCAGATCGCGCAGTTCTGGATGTCGAAACAGCGCGTTGTTGTCCAGGGAGACCTTGGCATCGAGCGCAAGCACGCGCCCACTGCTCGTCACTACAAGCGGATTGATCTCGACGAGTGAAGCATCGACACCCAGGAAGGCTCGGTACACGGCCTGCATGAGTGCAGCCGCTTCCCGCAAGGGCCGTCCACTCAAACCGACGGCATCGGCCAATCGACGTGCTTGAAAGGCGGGCAACTCTGAGCCGGGGGCCACGTGGGCCCTGAAGATCAATTCAGGCGTTTCCGCCGCGACCTTCTCAATATCCATACCTCCAGCTGCGCTCGCCATGATCAGCGGTCGCTGCACCGTCCGATCAATCAGCACACCGAGGTAGAGTTCTTTCGCGATGTCGAGGGTTTCCTCCACGAGCAGCCGAGACACAAGCCGTCCCTCGGGGCCAGTCTGGGCAGTCACGAGCGTCATGCCGAGCATTTGACCCGCCACGCGTTCTGCCTCGCCAGCGTCGGCGACAAGCGCCACCCCGCCGCCCTTTCCACGCCCACCCGCGTGGATCTGCGCCTTCACGACGACTCGCCCTCCAAAACGCGCCGCCACTCGTGCCGCGTCGGGAGCAGTTTGAACCGCCTCGCCCTGTGGAATCGCCACACCGCTCCGCGCCAGCAGAGCTTTAGCCTGATACTCGTGAATCTTCATCGATGCTTGCCCGCGACACTACAAGCCAAGAATATCGACAAGTTCCTGTACGGACGCCGCCGACTTGTTCAGGGCTGCCTGCTCGTCAGCTTCGAGCGTAATCTCGATGATCTGCTCGGCCCCCCCTGCTCCGAGCTTCACCGGCACCCCGACGAAAAGATCTCGAACGCCATACTCTCCTTGCAGATACACGGCACAGGGGAGAATCTTCTTCTTGTCCTTCAGAATCGCCTCGACCATCTCTACCGCCGCTGACCCCGGGGCGTAATACGCGCTGCCGGTACCAAGTAGCTTGACGATCTCCGCTCCACCATGGGCGGTGCGGTTCACAATCGCGTCGACCGTCGCTCCGTCGAGAAGCTGCGTGATGGGAATCCCGGCGACCGTGGACAATCGTGGAAGCGGCACCATCGTGTCGCCATGCCCCCCCAAAACAAACGCATGCGTATTCTCCACAGAGACGTTGAGAGCCTCGGCGATGAAAGCACGCATTCGCGCCGAATCGAGTACACCCGCCATCCCCACAACCCGCTCCCTGGGGAAGCCGCTCTCACGGTACACGACCTGACACATTGCATCGAGCGGGTTCGTCACGGGTACGATGATGCAGTCAGGGGAATGCTTGACGACCTCTCGGGTCACCGCCTTCATGATGCCCGCATTCTTCTGCAGTAAATCGTCCCGACTCATACCTGGCTTTCGTGCCAACCCGGCGGTAATCACCACGACATCCGAACCGGCGGTGTCCGCATAGTCGTTCGTTCCCAGCACGCGCGAGTCAGACCCCTCGATAGAACAGGCTTCCAACATATCGAGGCCCTTACCCTGGGGCACTCCCTCAAGCACGTCAAGCACAACCACGTCCGCCAGTTCCTTGTCGGCAATACTACGTGCAGCGGTTGCACCCACATTCCCGGACCCGATCACGGTGACTTTACGATTCATGAGCCGCTCCTATCCCTTTCGCACCGGTCGCACCAAACCACGCACCCCGACAGCCAGGTTTTCAACCGACTGCTTCAGGTCACGACCTTACGACCAGCCACAGGATTTTCACAGAAATTGTGGAAAAGTCTGTGGAAAAGTCCACCCTCATCGTCTTCGCAACCGCCACTCCTCGGTATTTCTAGCGGTTTGCACCATCCTGGTGCGGGTGGTCGTCGTGGTGTAGAGGTGCCTACTCTTTCCGCGAACGCTCGCGGATTATACTGTACGGGTTATCGCAAGGACCGCAACACGCCACTCCGGACGCTCATTCGCCACCATCATGAAAATCGTCATAGCCGACCCGCTTCCCTCATCTGCCGCAAATATCCTCCAAAGCCAGGAGAACTGGACCGTCGAAACGCTGTCAGGCTGCCCAACCGCAGCACTCCATGATGCGCTCGCCACTGCCGACGCGTTGATCGTACGCAGCGCTACCCAAGTCAATGCCGAACTACTTGCCAAAGCGCCACACCTCAGAGTCGTAGCCCGAGCCGGTACCGGTGTCGACAACATCAACCTCGATGCGGCGAGCGCCCGCGGTGTGTTAGTCGTCAATGCACCAGGCGCAAACAGCGTCAGCGTCGCCGAACACGCTTTCGCCCTACTACTCGCACTCGCCCGTGCGGTACCTCAGGCCAGCACAAGCCTCGAACAAGGTCATTGGGAGAAGAAGCGGCTAATCGGCACCGAACTTCGGGGAAAAACACTCGGCGTTCTCGGTCTGGGACGCATCGGGCGAGAGGTCGTTCGACGGGCCCACGCGTTCGGCATGTGCACTGTCGCCTACGACCCATTCGTGACCAACCAGGCCGCGGCCGACCTCGATGTTGATCTGCTCGAACTCGACGCCCTGTGCGAACGAGCCGACTTCATCAGCCTGCATGTTCCGAGCACCGGACAGCCTTTGTTCACAGCCGACCGATTCGCGCTTTGCAAACCGACCGCACGCATCATCAACACGGCCAGGGGCAGCCTCATCGACGAAACGGCGCTCGCCGACGCCATCGAACAAGGCACCTTCGGCGGTGCCGGACTTGATGTCTTCCAGACCGAACCTCCTGAAGACACGCGGCTACTTTCATTGCCGCAGGTCGTGGCCACTCCCCACATTGCCGGATCTACCGAGGAAGCCCAAGAACTCGTGGGGTTGGAAACAGCGCGCTGTGTTCGAGATTTCTTGAGCACTGGAGCCGTACGTAACGCGGTCAACTATCCATCCCTTGACCCAGAAGAACTGAAGCGGCTGCACCCCTATATGGCCTTAGCCCAACGTTTAGGCGCCCTCCTCGGCCAAATCGTGACGGCCCGACCAGAAGCCTTGGCCATCCGCTACTACGGAGCATTGGCTGACGGCAACAATGAAACCCTTGTTGGCGCAGCCCTCGTTGGCTTCTTCGGTTCCACCTTGAACAACGTCACGCCAATCAATGCTCGTGCCCGAGCCCAAGAACGTGGCCTTGAGATCATTGAGTCCCGTAGCTCCCGTGCTCGAAATTTCACCAGCCTCATCTCCATCAAGCTGCACACGAACGAGGGCGAGCATTGGGTCGAAGGAGCACTTTTCGAGCAGGCGGGGCCACGTCTGGTTCTGCTCGACGGGGTCGCAATAGAAGCTCCACTGGAGGGAACGCTCGCCATCATCTGTAACGAGGACCAGCCGGGCGTCATTGGTGAGGTCGGCTTGATTCTCGGCCGTCATGCCATCAACATCGCAGCATTCGCGCTGGGCCGTGGGACCGACGGTGCGGTGGGGGTAGTAAAGATTGATGAAGAACACGGCGCCGGAACCGTAACCGACGAAGTCATACAGGAAATCCTTGCCGTCGGCGCCGTCACACGGGTATCGCTCGTGACCGTATAGCCAGACGTACCCGCTCTCAGGGCGAAGAACAACCTCTTCGAGGTCAGGGGGGGCAAGAAGGCCAGCCACACCACAGGCCCAACATCCTGTCCGTGCGTATTCCCTCGTCGTTCACCAAAGATTGGCTACCGCAGGGTCAAGCGCATCGACGTACCAAGCTGTGTGTCGAATAGCTCCACCATATCTGTGGTCACGGCACGTACCTGATATCGCGCTGCGACTTCATCCCCAATCGTCGCGAACACAACGCGACCGCCTACCGACAACATTGCGGTTCTGCGTTGCCCCACGGCCGTGTCTTCAACCGCCATGCCAAAGAGTGAGATAGCCGGACGAGAACCTCGGACTGCCCGGGCGACTTCGCCGCGTCCGACGTTCCCAGGTACCGGCCGCCGCCCTACCTGACCGACTCGCTCTTCAGACGGGACCACACTCTGGGGCGACACGAGGGTGAAGGGATTCCGGCCAGGCACGCGCGGTCGCGGTGCGGTCTCGAGCCGGGCGGCCAGGCGCGAGACTTCGTGCTCGAGCTCTAGCACCGCCGCAGCCGATGAAACGTCCAATGCAGACCGACCTGGTGCCGAGTCACGCGCAGACAGCCCACCCTTTTGGGGCACGGTGGACGCCGCGGAGGACAGCCAGGCCGCCACGACAGCCAGCCCGCCGACCAAGAGAACGATGCGCGTGCTATTGCTATTCATTCGGATGACGTAGACACTCCGAAAGCCCAGTGTACCATGGCCAGGACCTGACTCTCGCCAATTGGTCGCCCGCCCGGGGTCGAAGCCCGGTCCCCTCCCTTCCGCGCGTTTCCTCTCAAACCTCGACAGGCACCGGACCTGTAGCGTCTCCCTAGATAATCCATGTTAGGATTCGACGTGCACCCTCCGACCGGAACTTCCTTCCAGGCGGAACCTATCGTCCCTCGCGTGGTTGCCATCATTCCCGCACGTTACGGGTCAACTCGGCTGCCCGGCAAACCTTTAGCGCAAATCGATGGGCGGTCTATGGTGGAGCATGTATACCGTCGCGTGTCGAGCGCCGAATCCGTAAATTCCGTGCTTGTCGCGACCGACGACGAGCGGATCGCCCGCGCGGTCGCCAGCTTCGGTGGGGAAGCCAGGATGACTCGCACCGACCACATCAGCGGCACCGACCGACTGGCCGAGGTCGCCGATGCCATCGCCTGCGACATCGTCGTCAACGTCCAGGCTGACGAGCCGCTTATCGCTGCCACGATGATCAACGATGTCGTTGCCGCCTGTGCGAAGCCGGACGTCATGATGTCTACATTGCGATGTCCACTTCCTGATCTTGCCGCTCTTCACGACCCGAACGTGGTCAAGGTCGCGGTCGACCGCCAAGGCTCGGCTCTCTTCTTCTCGCGTGCAGCAATCGGTCTCGATCGCGATGCCCAACGGTTTCCGGCGACGACGGTGGACAAGCACATTGGCATCTACGCCTACCACCGTAGATTCCTCCTGACCCTGAGTCGCCTTGAGCCGACACCCCTGGAGCGCATGGAGCGCCTCGAACAGCTCCGAGTCCTCGAGCACGGCTACCGCATTATGACCACTCGAACGGAGCACGATCCCGTCGCTGTCGACACACCTGCTGATCTCGCACGGGTGCGTCGACTCGTGTCGACTGGAGCCAACGCATGAGCGAACCAATTTTCAACCGGGACGGCCGACCGGTGAAGTTCATCTTTGTCACTGGCGGCGTCGTATCCTCGCTCGGCAAAGGCCTCGCCGCCGCTTCCATTGGGTGCCTGCTCGAAGGCCACGGCTACCGGGTAACCCTGCAGAAGCTAGATCCATATGTCAACGTCGACCCGGGCACGATGAGTCCATACCAGCATGGTGAGGTCTATGTAACGGACGACGGCGCAGAAACCGACCTCGATTTGGGGCATTACGAGCGGTTCACCAACACGACCACCACCAAGGATCACAACTGGACGACCGGCAAGATCTATATGTCAGTGATCCAGAAAGAGCGCCGCGGTGACTATCTCGGTGGCACCGTCCAGGTCATTCCGCACATCACGAACGAGATCAAGGATGGAATCCGTGCGGTCGCACACGACGTCGACATCGTGCTCGTGGAGGTTGGCGGTACCGTCGGCGATATCGAGAGCCAACCCTTCCTCGAAGCGATCCGGCAGTTCCGCCAGGATGTGGGCCGCCCGCACACGCTCTATGTTCATCTGACGCTGGTGCCGTTCATCGGCGCTGCCGGTGAACTGAAGACCAAACCCACACAGCACAGCGTACGGGATCTTCGATCGATAGGAATACAACCCGACATTCTTCTGTGTCGAACCGATCGCGTGCTGCCGCTAGAGATTAGACGAAAAATCGCGCTCTTCTGCGACGTCGAGGAAGAGGCCGTCATCACCGCCAAGGATGTCTCAAGCATTTACGAGGTCCCCCTCGTTCTGAGTGCAGAGGGTCTTGACCGACAGGTGCTGCGGCGTCTCGAGATGGCCGACTCGCCCCGCACTATGACCAAGTGGGAACAGCTGGTCGATGGCATTCGTCATCCAACAGACAGACTTCAGATCCACATCGTCGGCAAGTATGTCGGCTATGAAGATTCCTACAAGAGCCTGAATGAGGCGCTGTATCACGGGGGATTCCACCACCGTTTGGCTATCGACTTTCGATGGGTCGAAGCCGAGGCACTGGAGGCCGATGACGGCGCCGAGTTGCTCGAAGGCGCAGATGGCATTCTCGTTCCCGGTGGGTTCGGCAATCGCGGGAGCCGGGGAATGATGCGCGCCGCCCGCATCGCCAGAGAACAACTCATTCCGTATTTCGGGATTTGCTACGGGTTCCAGTGGGCTGCGGTCGAATTCGCCCGCAATGTCTGCGGATTAGAGGGCGCCGACTCGACGGAGTGTGATCCAGACGCCGAGCACAAGGTTATCTACAAACTCCGTGACCTTCTGGCCGTCGATGACCTGGGCGGCACGATGCGACTGGGCCAATATGCGTGTCAGCTTGCCGAGAAGTCCCGTGCTTGGCAGATTTACAACAGTGACATCGTTCACGAACGGCATCGGCATCGCTACGAGTTCAACCGGGCCTATGAGCAAACCCTCGCGGAGCATGGACTCCTCGTGTCCGGAGAATCTCCGGACGGCAAGTTCGTCGAGGTCATCGAGCTCCCGAACCACCCCTGGTTCATCGCCGTTCAATTCCATCCAGAATTCCGTTCGAAACCGCTCAACCCTCATCCGCTCTTTGCTGAATTCGTACGCGTCAGCTACGAGCACAAAATATCGACCGGATCTCCTGCTCCCTCGACCGCGACCTAGATTCCCATGCGCCACACCCTTCTCCGCGAAGGAAGCGCTCCCCTCCCTCCCGCACCCCCACCGCGCCAAGACGCAACCACCGTGAGCGAGATCACGGGCGTACGGAACCCCTCGGGGTCCAACCGATTTCAGCCCCCTCCCAGTCTCTCTCGCTCACGGATGGGTGTGACCTTCCGCAACGCTATCTATAATGTGTATGTGGATGACATCACGAATACTCCCAAGTCCGGAGTCTCCATCGGCGAAATCACGATCGGAGGCAACGCCCCATTGGCACTTATCGGGGGACCATGCGTGATCGAAAGTGACGCGCACGCCCATGCGCTCGGAGGAAAGATCGCAGCCATTACCAAGCGACTAGGCATCCCATACATCTTCAAGGCCTCCTTCGACAAGGCCAACCGCACATCTCTCGCCTCGTTTCGCGGCCCTGGACTTGAAGCGGGGATCGAAACCCTGGCCTCTGTCAAACAGCCCCTCGGCGTACCCGTCCTAACCGATGTTCACGAATGCGCCCAGGTTGACGCCGTCGCCGAAGTGGCGGACGTGCTCCAGATCCCAGCTTTCTTGTCACGCCAGACAGATCTCTTGTTGGCTGCGGGTCGTAGCCGCCGGGTCGTCAACCTCAAGAAAGCGCAATTTCTCGCCCCCGGCGACATGCAACACGCCATCAAGAAGGTCACGTCGACGGGCAACTCGCGCGTGCTCGTCACCGAGCGTGGCACGAGTTTCGGCTATCACAACCTCGTCGTCGACTTTCGGAGCTTCCCTCGCCTGCACGCACTCGGCCATCCCGTGATTTTCGACGTGACGCATAGCCTTCAGCTTCCTGGCGGCGGCGACGGAGTGACAGCTGGCGAGGCTCAATACATCGAACCGCTCGCGTCGGCCGGAGTCGCCATCGGGATAGATGCCCTCTTTCTCGAAATTCATGACGAACCGGCACGCGCGAGGAGCGACGCCCAAAACGCCTTGCCCCTGGATCGCCTCGCCCCCTTACTCGAACGCCTGCTTCGGCTAGATTCCACGCGCCGTCTCCCCAGCCAATGACTGAGCCCACGGTTACACCGATCGATCGCCGGCTCGCGCGCCAGGTTCTAGAAACCGAGGCTGCTGCTATTTTGGCTCTCGTCGAACGGCTGGATCATCGATTCGACGAGGCCGTGTGCACATTAGCAGCCTGCACCGGCCGGGTCATCGTGACCGGAATGGGCAAGTCGGGCATCATTAGCCGCAAGATCGCGGCCACCCTCGCGAGTACGGGTACTCCTGCATTTTTCTTACATCCGGCCGAAGCCGTACATGGCGATCTCGGGGTAGTCCAGGGTGGCGATGTCATCGTCGCGTTATCCCATAGCGGTGAAACCTCTGAGATTCTCCGACTCGTCGAGACTATCAGGCGGGTGGGGGCCAAAATCATTTGCCTCACTGGTTCGGCTGACTCTACCCTTGCCCAGACCGCTGACGTGACACTGGATTGCCAAGTCCGAGCCGAGGCCTGTCCACTCAAGCTCGCGCCTACAGCAAGTACCACCGCCTCGCTGGCCCTCGGGGACGCCCTGGCCATGACGCTCTTGGTTCGTAAAGGTTTCCAGGAAGAAGACTTCGCAAACCTCCACCCAGGTGGACGACTGGGCAAACGACTACTGCGGGTTGAACGCCTGATGCATTCCGGCGACAAACTTCCGATAGTCCATCCCGAGAGCCCTATGTCCGAAGTCTTACAGGAGATGACCGCAAAGCACCTGGGTATGACCTGTGTCATCGGGTCAGAAGAACGTCTAATCGGAATCGTGACGGACGGGGACCTCCGACGACTCCTTTCCGACCACGAGCACCTGGAGGAGCGCACGGCACGAGACGTCATGTCCTCACGCCCGCATACAATTGGCCCCTCTGCGCTGGCGGTCGAGGCGCTTCGACTCATGGAGGCCCATCGCATCACTGCACTTATCGTTGTCGATGAATCTCATCATGCGCAGGGAGTCGTCCATCTGCACGACCTCTGGCGCACAGAACTGTTCTGATGACGGAGTCTTTTCACCTTCTGGTCGTGCTGATCGCCCTCCTAAGCGGGCTGATTACGGGCAAGGCCTGGGAACGCTACAAGCTACGGGAAGGGCGCTGGATCGATCGGCGGAAAGCTCGTGAATCTCCGCACTATATTCTCGGACTGAATTTTCTCGTATCAAACCAAATCGACCTGGCCATCGAGGAACTGACCACTGCGGCCGGCATCGATGCTGACGCCCTGGAAATTCATCTCATACTGGGAAACCTGTACCGCGAGAAAGGTCAGGTAACACGTGCGATCAACATCCATCAACAGCTATTGCAACGTCCCAAACTCACGAAACTGGAGCAAGGCTACATCCAGCTCTGTCTAGGGTTGGACTTCCGAGAAGGTGGCTTTGTCGACCGATCGCTTGAAGCCTTCACCGAAGTTCTGCGTTTTGATCCGACGAACCAGTACGCGCTGCTCAATCTTGAGAAGCTCTATGAAGAACAACAACAATGGCAAGACGCGTATGACATCCGACAACGACTCTCGGCGCTAGCCGACGGTCCACAGCGACCAAAGCACCATGCCATTCTGGCTTTTCTCGAAACCCAGCTCGGGCTGCAGTCGCTAACCCGCAATGAGACAGCAACGGCGATTTCTCGATTTCAGGCTGCCATTCAATTGGACACCGGGGCTCTCCCTGCCTACCTGAACCTCGGAGATCAGCTACAGCGTGACGGACAACTCGAAGAGGCGATCTCTACGTGGGAAGAGGTCATTCGCACCGCGCCGGACCGTGCATATCTGGTTTTTGACCGTATCGAGGCTACAACGAACCAACTCGGCCATCCTGACCGTTTTCTGGTGCTCTGCCGACGGCTCATTGAAGCCAATCCTCAAGACTGGCGGGCACGTTTGGCTCTCGGTCGCTATCTCGTCGGCCACGGGCAACCGAGTTCAGCCCTTGATCTGCTATTCGAATCACTAGCGCACAATCCTCACGCCCTGACCATCCATCAAATCGTGTGGAAGGCCCTGGCCGCGCTGCACTTTGCAGAAGACCGCGTTCAACGGTACATGGATCTGACTCGCGAAGCCGTTTTCTACCTCGACCCCCATGTGTGCATACGATGCCACTATCGGAGCACCGAGCTGCTGTGGCAATGTCCGCAATGTCATGAGTGGAACACGTTCGTCGAGGAACGCATCATCCAGACCGAGGAGAACGAAGACGCCCCTGCCTGAACCGTCCAGCGTGATCCGACGCGTGGTGCTCACAGGAGGCATCGCTACCGGCAAGAGCTATGCGCTCGCGCAGTTCGCAGCCCGTGGCGTGCCCACCACCGACGCCGACCAGCTCGCCCACGCCACGTTTGCCCCTGGCGGTCCGGCCTGGCAACCGCTACGTGAGCGGTTTGGTCCCGACATTTTCGATGACCAGAGGCAGGTCAACCGGCGGAAGCTCGGAAGTCTCGTATTTGCCGACGACTCGGCACGAAAAGACCTCAACGCCATCGTCCATCCATATGTCCGCAGGGCGATTGACTGCTGGTTCAACGACCTCGAGCACGATCCGGGTCATCGATTCGGCCTGGTTGCCATCCCACTGTTTTACGAAGGCGAATCACAGCAAGGGTTTGACCGGGTCATCGTCACAGCCTGCGCACATACAACTCAACGCGACCGGGTAATCGGCCGTGGCTTCACCCTGAGAGACGCGGACCGACGCATTGCAGCCCAGCTGCCTACCGAAGAGAAAATCGAGCGCGGAGACTTCACCATCTGGACCGACGGCACCTACGACGCCACGGATCAGCAAGTGCAGTCCATCTACAGCGCGCTCTGCACGGGTGGCGGGTGACCCCTAATGGGGAGGCGCTCCGTCCTCTTTCACAGAACTGATGTGGAAGAGTGTGCCTCTTGCCGCAACTGGGCCGCACGAAGAGTGTTCGACAGGAGCATCGCAATCGTCAATGGACCAACGCCACCGGGCACCGGGGTCATTGCCCCGGCGACCTGAGCGACATCGGGATGTACATCCCCTACAACGGTAGCCCCGCGACGTGTCAACACGTCGAGTCGTGATGACCCTTCCCCGAACAACTCCACCACGTGAGCGGGATCAGTCACCCGGGTCGTTCCGACGTCGATTACCGTGGCACCGGGTTTCACAAAATCCCGGGTCACAAAACCGGGGCGTCCAATCGCAGCCACCAGAATGTCGGCCGTGGCCGCAACCTCCGCCAGGTCGGCCGTGCGCGAGTGACAGATGGTGACCGTCGCGTGCCGATGCAACAAGAGCATCGCCATCGGCTTTCCAACAATGTCGCTTCGCCCAATAACAACCGCACGGGCCCCCTGGATCGGGATTTGAGACCGCTCGAGGAGTTCGATGACTCCGGACGGTGTGCCGGGGGCAAGGGCTGGACGATTCTGCACCAGACGCCCAACATTCACGGGATGAAAGCCATCAACATCCTTCTGCGGATCAATAGCATCAAAGACCTTCTGCTCCGCATCGGCACCCATACCGACCGGCAAGGGCGATTGCACGAGAACACCATCGATCTCGTCGGTTTCATTGAACCGCGCCACGATGGCCATCACCTCGTCGAGCGTGCCGGTTTCCGGCAGCCGCCGCACCTCCGCGGAAATGCCCAACGCCTCGCAGGCCTTCACCTTGTTGCGTACGTAAATCGCCGAACCACCGTCGTCCCCAGCCAGGAGAATGCCAAGGCCAGGTGACCGTCCCGCGGCCGCCGTAAATGCCGCAACACGGGGCTTCAACGCCTCACGGATGGCCTCACCCACCACCTTCCCATCGAGCCGCCTCGCCCGCGCTCCAACGCTAATCTCCATCGGTCCCCCACTCACTCCGGATCACCTGTCACCCCTACAGCCGGTTCGGCATTAGCGGTCCAGTCCCCTTCGCCGACCAGGCGTCCGGCTTCCGGCACCGCCCGACCGTCTCGCTGATCCTGGACGGCCACCGAGTCCCTGCAGGCCCCCTACCTCAGAAAACCTACTACGTGTTCCCTCCGGGCGAGCGAGGTCCTGGCTGCCCCCCGCACCCGGCCCTTGCGCACCCAGACCAGCTTCGGCCGACTGGGGTGTATACGCAAATAGCCACTCGTTGTAGTGGTCTCGACCGTTATAGAACCTCATCGACTGGTCGGTTGACTGACTCACCACCCCGATGATGCCTCCCAGCCCATCTCCCAGACCGTCACCCGTCCGGCGAAACGGACTCTCCGAACTTCCATTCCGACGCACCTGTCCCGCGTCGAAGCCGCTCCGGGCTCTCTCACCCCGAGGCCTGGACTGCCTGGTTCCTGCCACGTCAATTTGGCGCTCTTCCTGCAACATACCTGGCCGCGGTGTACCCGGAACTCCAGTAGCGGTACCGCCGGGTCCAGGAACAACCCCAGCAGAACCTTGCCTCAGGATCTCGAACGACTTTCCGGTCATGGGGTCGTCGTACAACCGACGGAGAAAACGTTGTTCTACCAGAGTCTCGAGATCGGCTGGGTAGGCCCCGGGGAATCGCCGCTGATACAACTCGACGGCACGCATGTACTGCTCGCCACGAAAGACGAGTTCCGCTTCCTTCTCACGCTTCACCAACATGCGCCACGATGGAAAAATCATCGACATCAATATGCCCATCACGGCGATGCCGGCCAGCAGCCCCGCCATCGCATACCCGGAGGTCTGGAAC
>CAZPZZ010000064.1:0-20941 GCA_964591245.1 uncultured Vicinamibacteraceae bacterium
CGGGTGGTTCGGAATTGACCGTGACGACCCGATCGTGCAGCTGCAAAGCAAACACGTTTACGCGAACTGGCAACGGTCCCAAGATGTGCTCAACACGGTACGACGATGGAACACTGCATCATTGGACCGGCTCATCGCCCCAACCATTGCTCCCACCCCGGTTCGACGGCCCGACATCTACTTGTTTGAAATCGAATCGTATGGTGCGGCATGGTGGATGGATCCGGTCTACGACCGCGCGCGCCACGGCCTCGTGAATACGATCGAACGCGAACTTCACGCACTGCAACTGCCTATCGTGAGCCGTTTCGCGACCGCGCCGGTCCATGGCGGCGGATCGTGGATGAGCACCGCATCGGTGTTAAGCGGTCTACGCATTGACTCGCAAACGATTTTTTCAGCCTGGAAACGACTGGCGGAACGCTATCCCCATCTCATCAATTACCTGAACGAGCACGGGTACTACACGCTTGCGGTGCAACCAGGCGCCACGTGGCGGGAGGACTTCTATGGGTATGACGATACGATCATTCGGGCTGACTTCGACTACGATGGCCCCGTTTACAGCTTCGGCGTCATCCCTGACCAGTGGGCGCTCGAGTTTGCGTTCGCCAAGTCGTGGACGACACACGCCAGCCCTCGGTTGATGCACTTCATTTCAGTCTCCACGCACTTCGCCTGGCACCCCCCCCCGCGCATCACAGCGGAAACGGAAGCGCTACGCGCAACGCAAGCGCCATTTATTGAGACCAGACCGGACTATGCTGAACTCGCGCGCACCATCCCGGCTGGTCGAAAACAGGATTATTTCGTCACAATGGCCTACGAATGGGAACTCCTGCTGAACGCGTTTCGACGGCGCATCAAGCCGGGATTCATTGCATTGATCTTTGGCGACCACCAACCCCCCTTCATCACGGATGGCCACGGCGGAAACAATGTCGTCTTACACGTCATTAGTGACCTACCGGATTACGCCCAATGGCTCACGGAGTTGGGCTTTCGAGGCGGCGCCGAACCCGCAGCGATACCCCCCAACACAAGGCCGCTCCGACTAGAGGGAATCTACTCGCTCCTCCTCGCCCTCTTGACTTCCCCTGACGGAAACGCAATGAACGTGAACCTCCAGGGAATCACGCCACCGGTACGCCTACCCACGCCCTGAGACCACGTTACAAGCTGGAAGCGGCCGGCGCCCTTGAGTGCTCGCGTGACCAGCCCCAGCAACGGCCCTACTCTGGCAAGGCAAGTCCCATGCGGCTCACGTAGCCCGCACTGCGTAGACGTCACCGGAGCGCCCCTCGGCTGGCTGGGCAGCGAGGATGTCCTTCATGCCATCAGCATCGACCCACTCAGGACACGACCATCGCATGGTCTCCACCGCCGACCACCGGAACCGGTATACGCCCAACGCACTCAATCGATCAATGCAGCCGTAGGCCCGCTTGATGGATACGGGAAGAAACTCGAAACTCAGTGCGGGAAGTGCCTCTGTAAGCCCCTCGAGCACCTGCAACTCCGACCCCTCGACATCGATCTTGCAAAACGTGGGTGCTCCGTAAATGGCAATCAATCGGTCAAGCGTAGTGACCTCGACATCCACCTGGCTGTCCCAGCGAATCGCCGCAAAGCGACTATCCCCCTCCTGCACCTCGTGGACCCAGTCGGCCGCTGTCGTCGACAAGGTCGGCGTTGCGCTACTGGCATACAAGGTTGTGCGCCCCGGCGCAGGGCCAACCGCGGAGTCCACAATCTCGACCTCTGAGTCCCCACGGTAGAGTAGGCGGAGCACCTCGAGGCACGGTGGCTGCGGCTCGACCGCGATAACACGGGCCCCTAGACGGCGCCACGCGCGCACCCGATTTCCGACATGGGCACCAACATCGAAGCAGAGATCGCCACGCGTGATGAATTGCTGATAGAACCGATGCATACGACCACGTCGCCAGACCGGGCCGTAGTAGGTCAGCAGCGAGCGAAGTACCCCATAGGAACTCGAAAACGCCATCACATCCTCACCGCCGGGTTTGTCTCACGCCTGAGGGTCAGGCTACCCTTCCTGACAGGCCAACATGAATGCGCCCCGCATGGGGCGCGGGGGAATCGGTGCACGTCGACGAAGTCAAACGATACTACGAGCAAAACACCCGTCGGTTCCTGTCGTTCGGCCAGGGTGGCGCGGAGGGCGCGATCCATCGAGCCGTCTGGGCCGAGGGAGTCCGGGATCGACGGGACGCCTTTCATTGCGTGCATGATCTGGTTTGGCGAGAGGCACAGCGCCTCGCCAACCCGCTGCGCATGCTCGACCTCGGCTGTGGTGTCGGCGCCTGTCTCCAATACGTGAGCGAGCGGACCCCCCTCGAAGGAATCGGGATCACATTGAGTCCTCTCCAAGTAAAGCTTGCCAGAGAACGGCTCGCGAACCATCCTACAGTGCCAACGGTCAGGTTTCATGAGGGCAACTTCGAACACCTCCCCTCCATTGAACCGGTACACCTGGCAACAGCCATCGAATCCTTTATCCACTGCTCGGACCCGAATCGGTTCTTCAGCGAGGTGGCCCGGGTCCTACGCCCCGGGGGACGGCTCATCATATGTGACGATTTTTTGGGGATCCCCGCGACGACCGCCGGACCCACCGGCCGCATGATGATCGACGAATTCAAGCAGGGGTGGCACGCAGGCACGCTCGAAACAGTGGCTACAATTGACGCCATCGCACGGCGCCACGGATTCGAATTGGCGACGGACACCGACCTCAGCCCATATCTCGAACTCGGTAGATGGCGGGACCGAGCTGTCGCCCAACTCGTCCGTCTCGGCAAACGCGTCGGATTACGAACCAAATATTTTCAGAGTCTTCTCGGAGGCGACGCTCTTCAGCGTTGTCTACGCAGCGGCCTGGTGCAGTATCGCTTCGTGGTCTGGAGCGCGACGACGTAGCCCCCCCTGCCGTAGACGAACACGTCGAAAAAACCAAAGAGGAGAACTCTCATCCGGCGGCGCGACCTGGGACGACAACAATCAGCCGGATACCCGTCCACTCAACGAAAGTACTTGTCCACGATCCAGGCCGGCTGCCACCGGTCGGGCTCGCGGTCCTGCCCGCTGAGATCAACGTCTCGGGGGTCCGGATCATCCACTTCCAGCGGTTGAGTGTCACCAAATGACTGCTGCGCCAGGTTCAGCCTCGTCAACATCCGATCCAGGACTGGCCGGTACTCCACGTCTGTAGACAGATCACGTGTCTCGTCGGGATCACGTGAAAGATCAAACAGTTGACGGTGATTGATCTGCGGGTAGACGATGATCTTGTACTGTTCGTCTCGCAAGGCGCGCATCGTATCCTGGTAAGCGAGAAACACTGCGTCACGCACCCTCTCGTCCGCCCCCTCCCAGAGAGCACGCAAGCTGTACCCGTCGACGTCATGCGGCATCCCTGCGCCCGTCAGTTCCGCTACCGTCGGCACGAGGTCGAGCAGATACGTGAACGCCCACGTCTCCCCCGTCGGAATACCTGGCCCGGAAACAATGAGCGGACTCCGGACGCTGTGCTCGTAAAGGTTCTGCTTGCCGAGCAATCCATGGCTTCCTACTGCCAGACCGTGGTCGGCGGCGTAGATAATCAGCGTACGCTCCGCATGTGGTGAGTCGGCGAGCGCGTTCAAGATCCGCCCCACCTGGCCGTCAAGATGCGTGATCAACCCATAGTATTCCGCAAGCTGGTCCTGCACGTCCGCCTCGGTGCGAGGCCACGACGCCAGGCGTTCGTCGCGGATCGCCATCGCGCCATTGTCGAATGGATGTTGCGGCAGGAAGTTTTCCGGTAAGGCCGGTAGACGTTCATAGTACGGTTCGGCGTACTCTGCCGGCGGCTGTCTGGGGTCGTGAGGTGCGGTGAAGGCGACGTAGACATAGAAGGGATCGTCGGAATCATAATCGTCGAGGAAACGAATCGCAGCGTCGGCGAAGAGCTCGCTCGAATGACGCCCGCCGAGTCGCTCTCCGGACAGCACACGGTTCCCGGTGACGTCACGAAGCGGCACCCGCAGGTGATCTGACATACCACCCAGCATGATCGACGCCCCTTCCCGATAGCTACGAAGCAAGGCCTCCTCGCCGTTATGCCATTTTCCGGTGATGAAGGTGTGGTAGCCGGCGTCGCCGAGTACCTGGGGCAACGTGGCGACCCCCGCCATGTCATTGGGTGTGTGTAGATAGGTGCGGCCCGTGTGCACCATCGCTCGACTGGGAATACAGACCGCACCGCTATTCGAACCAAAGTTGTAGTTCGAGCGAAAGCTGAAGCCTTCAGTCGCCAACCGGTCAAGATTGGGCGTGGAGATTCGAGGATTCCCCCACGCCGCAATCGTGTCGGCGCGTTGGTCGTCGGCGTACAAGAACAGCACGCTGAGCCGTGGCTCGGTCTGAGCTCTCGGGTACACCTCGGCGGGTCCTCTAGCAAGACAGGCCGCAACGAAGACACATACGGCGAGCGACCTCGCTAACGGAGAGAAGACGTGCATAGGCCTGATGGTACCAGACCACATGGGTGCAATCACACGAGCCACTCGCCCGGGTGACCCGGTAGTCAGAGTTCGAGGATCTGTTCTGCGGCGTGCTCCCCCGAGCGTACTGCCGCATCGATTCCAGCACCGTGGAACGCAGAGCCAGCCAATCGGATCCGGGTACCGACCAGCGACGATTCAAGTTCGGTCACCGCTGCCCGACGGGCTTCATTAAAGACAGGCAACGCTCGCGGCCAGCGAGACACCCACCAGGCACGCGGCTCGGCAGCGACCGCGATGACCCGGCGTAAGCCTGCCAGGGCGCGATCTCGCCATGCGGTGTCATCCAGGGCGTGAGGCCCATCTACTCCTTCGTCGGTTGATCGAAAGAACAGGCGCAACAACGCGTGGTCCCCCGGTGACCGCTCGACAAATTTCGCATTGGTGAACGTACACGCCCGAAGGCCCTCGCGCTGTGCATCCTCCGCGACCACGAAACCGGTGCCATCGAGTGGATGATCGATGGCCGAGCGAACAAACGCGAGTTCGACCGCCACACTCGACTGGCAGGGCGCCGCAAACAATGAACGTGCTCCTGGCAACGTTGACTGCAGCACATGCGACGCGCCCCGCGCATCGGTCGCGACGACCACGGCATCAGCAGTAATAGCCGCCCCACCCTGCAGAACGACTTGAACGCCATTCGGCCGTGACTCCACCTCACTCACGGACTGACCGAGACGCAGCGCGACGCGCTCCGCGAGCCGTGTTTGCAATGCCTGCACCAGACTTCCCATACCACGACGGAAGGTTCGTATACCTTTTCCAAGATCTGCTGCGGGCACCTGAAAACCGAGAAATGCAGCCGCCTCACCAGCGCGCAGTACAGACAACTGTCTTCCATCGAAACCGTAGGACTGCATTACCGTTTGGCCGATCAGCTCTTCGTGGAGATCCACCTCGCTGGCAAGGCGCGGCAGCGCTTCACTACGGAACACAAACCCCTCCGCTCCGCGCTCCACAATGAATTGACCATCGTGCTCGGTGAAAATCTGTCCCCCGAAGCGGGAGCGCGCATCGATCACTGTGATTTCCGCGCGCATCCCCAACCGCCACGCGGTAGTCAACCCTGCAAGACCACCACCGACGATAACCACGCGCGGCCTCCGAGACCTCTGTCCCATACTCTACTCGTACCTACGTAGGAGGGGTCGCCTCATCTGAGAATCTGACTCTCCTCGGCCATCTGAATCAATAACGCTCCGTCTTCCTCCAGCAGATGACGGCGCGCAATAGAGTCCGCCACGGCCTGTTTTACCGCGGCGACGAATCCAGCGTGGTCACTGTACCGCTCCTCCAGCGACAGGCGGGGATCACCCGTGGCCAGACGTTCCGCCCGGGTCATCACGAGGGGAAAGAATGAACCGGTCAACCCGCACAGATCACGTCCCCGGGGCCCCTCCGCATAGAGATTCCACCCGGTATTCGTCCCAACCGGCACCGCCACGTCGATCGACCGGATCCCCGCGACATCATGCCCATCCTCATCGACGGTCGGCACCAATGCCTGGTATTGTGCCCCGCGCGTTGGCGGCAGCAGAGTCTGCCTCCCGCCCCGCGGGCCGAACAGGGGGCCAAAATTCAACGCGGACAGCCCGTTGATCACCGTGGGGAACTCTACGCCCGGTATCCTGGGAAACGTCCGTGCAACCTCCTCAACAGCACCCAGCGTACCCCGGCGCGGATCAGGGTACTGTGACTCGGGAGGGACAACTCCCTGGTCCACCCATGCATCAAGAGCAACCAGCAGCGCGCGCATGGCCGGAGCACTACTCCGGTAGGTATTCGTGATGTTCCGACACTCTCCCAGTCCGCTCGGCCTCCGTCCCACGCCGCTTGCCCCACCATGTGGATGACTGGACAACAGATAGAAGCGCACCGTGGGCGGAATCGGAACTGGATTACCGATGGCGTCATGCACGTTCAACGACGCCTTCATCTGCCAGAACTCGTTACTCGTATCGATATGGAACACCACAGGATCGGTCTCAGGACGCTTCAAGATCCCGTCGCGGATTCCCGTAGTCGGATCCGTTGTTACGGCGTAGGTCAACGGCGCCCAGGAATGTGATGTGAAATCAGGGGTCCGGTCTTGCCGGGAATAGATATTCGGATCGGCGAACTCCACGTTGGCAAAGAGCCGATGTGTCCCGGGGATATGAATGCGTACCGCATCGAAGACCCGCCGGTGTGCTTCATCCTCGTTGAAGCCGAGATACACAAACTCCCGGAGATACATGCCGGTCGACGAAATACCCAACCCATAGACTTGCCGCACCTCAGGGGCCGTGCTTCCGGTACCCAACGGATTGGCGGTCCCGTGGTCATCGACCGTTCCATATTTGAGGAACGAGCCCAGATCACGGGTGACCGCATAACCCAATCCCATGACCCACGGATTCTTCGCAGGATAGATGAGTTCGTATACCTTGTCCCACGCAAACCCATCGAACACACAGATATCGCGAGTCGATGGAACGAGCGCCTCTTCCCCGTTTGCACAGGTGGCGAATGCCCATCGAGCAGAGGGCACCGTCTGCCGTAAACCATCAATGCGATCGCGTACCGTCAACGTGGAGTTGATAGTCTCCGTATCGGCCGTCTCATAACTCACGAAGCGATCATTCCCCTTGAGCGGCAGGCTGTAGCTGACGATACCGTCTCCCACAGGTCGTCCCGTCGGCGTTGAGGGATATTCGACTCGGATGCGCGACACGACCGGGCTCCCATCGGCCTGCATCGCGACTGGCAGGGTCGCACCCAATCGGGTCGCGGTCGTGACGATGTCACCCGCCCACCCAGCATCGACGAACGTGTAGCCAAGCCGAAAAAACAGTCCATCTCCCAGCTCGGCATCGGCGCCCGTAGGAAGAGTCGGGAAGGTTTGAAAGGGGATCTCTATGGCGTTGCCTCGGTTGTTGATCCCGTACAGGATTTTTTGATTTCCGCGTGCAAAATCTGTGGGCCTAATGATGACAAACGGTGCACTGAACTCCACCAACCCTCGGGCATTACGAGGAGCCCGGTCCACGTTGACGATCACCGCGTTGAGTGGATCGTCCGGATCAACCTCCATGTGCACAGTACCCTCGAGACGCACGAAGGTCCCGACCGCACCAAACGTGCGTCCGTCCGCATAGGGAGTACTACGCTCCACGACGAATCGGGTCACCCGTGCTTCTCCAGGCTCCACCTGCCCGGCCACGATCACCGCACTCAGTATCAACATCGCGAGCGTGCGCTTCATCAGGTTGACTCCTTCTCTGCTATCGCGGCGGGGTCGCTCCCCCACGATCATCACAAGCACTCTGTCACCCGTGGAACAGGACTCCCACTCCCGTGACCCGGAAAACCAGAACCGACGATCCCACAAGCAACAGTCGCGTCTTCCCCTTGTCCCTGAACGGGGCCCGGCCATCAGGCTGAGGCCACGAGCCATAATTGAGGAGTATTATGACCCTCGGTAGCAGAAACCTGGATCGCATAGAGGACACTGATAATGACGCAACGAACATGGGCAGTGGTGGCGGCCGCGGTAATCGTGAGCGTGATGTTCAATCCGGACACAGCTCGAAGCCAATCAGCCGAAACGGGAGCGGTGCAGCAAACAGCCTGGGGGCGACCGGATCTACAGGGTGTATGGGACTTTCGTACCATCACACCGATGGAACGCCCCGAAGAACTCGGAGATCAGGCATTCCTGACAGCCGAGGAAGCGGCGAACCTCGAACAGGAAGTCGTCGATCGCAACGCCCGCCTGTTGAATGAGGCGGCCCGCCGCACGGAAGCTGGTGGCAACGTCGGCGCGTACAACAATTTTTGGATGGACCGCGGCACCAGAACTGTTGATTCCAGGCGCACGTCACTGATCATCGACCCCCCGAACGGTCAGATCCCACCCTACACGACCGAAGGACAACAGCGCGCCGACGCACGCACGGAGTACCGACAAGCGCATCCTGCAGATTCCTGGGCCGACCGTAGTGTTGGAGAGCGGTGTGTACTCGGTTTCAATTCTGGTCCGCCAATGGAACCGCGCGCATACAACAACCACATGCAGATCTTTCAGACGTCGGACTATGTCGTGATTTTGAACGAAATGGTCCACGACGCCCGCGTCATCCCGCTGGTAGATGCCGAAGCCTTACCAGGCACCGTCACCCAGTGGATGGGGCACTCACGAGGCCACTGGGAAGACGACACACTCGTGATTCATACGACAAATTTCTACAACAAGAATTCATTCACCGAGCGACACGGCGCCACCACTGGCATGCGGCTGGTCGAGCGATTCACACGTAACGACGCCAACACGTTGGTCTACCAGTACACGGTCGATGACGCGGCCACATGGACGAGTCCGTGGACAGTTGAAGTGCCCATGGCGCGTTCTGACGATCAGCTCTGGGAATACGCATGTCATGAAGGGAACTATGGGATGGACGGTATTCTGGCCGGTCATCGTGCCGAAGAACGGGAAGCCACGGAGGCACAATAGACACACCTGGTCGCCCCGGCGCAGATCATGCTAACTGACGCCGACCGGACCGGGCCGCCTGGCCAGGAGACGTGCAGTGGATGATGAGCCGCCAACCGTACGCCTCCTGGCCACAACTCGTCGGGTGAACCGGCCGCATCATCCGCACCCCTCCCTCCGCAAGGGCGCAGGGCACAGCAGGAGACGCTATGGCGACCTATAGCCGCAAAGAATTCCTCGGCATGAGTGCGCTGATCGCTGGAGGAGTGGGCCTCAGCGGCCGCTCAACCACCGAGGCGCAAGAGGCTAGTAATAGCACCAGATCGCCGGATATGGTCGTCCTCAATGCACGGGTGTATACCGTCGATGACAACCAACCCCAAGCCGAAGCGTTTGCGATCGCAGACGGACGATTCATCGCCATCGGTCTGACCGACGACATTCGTAATCTAATCGGACCAAACACCGAGGTGCGGGATGCCGAAGGTGCGACCGTCACGCCAGGCTTCATCGATGCACATAGCCATCCGAGCGGCATCAACGAACTGTACGGGGTGAACACCAATCTCAGCACAGTTGCCGAGATCCAGGCCGCGCTCCGCGCAAAGGCCAATGACACGCCCCCAGGGCGTTGGATCAATGGCTTCATGTTTGATGATACAAAGGTCGTCGACGGCCCACTACACCGCACCCATCTCGACGCCGCGGTTCCCAACCATCCAGTCAACGTCGCCCATCGCGGCGGCCATACCAATTGGTACAACACGACCGCCTTCGAACTCGCCGGTATCGCCCGTGACACGCCCGATCCTCCCGATGGACGTTTCACGCGTGATTCCGACGGCGAGCTGTCCGGCATGGTGGCCGAAAACGCCAGGCGCGTGTTTCGTGACGTCGGTGAACGCGAGGAACTCACAGAGTCTGAGCAGCGTGCCCGCGGCCGCGAAGGTATGGCACACATCTCACGGTTGATGACGGCAACCGGGCTCACCACCGTCCACGACGCCGGAGCCAGCCGTGGCAAGCTGGTGGCCTATCAGGACACCTACCAAGCGGGTGAACTCCGTCATCGCGTATACAGCATGATTCGAGGCCCCTATGAAGACCTTCGCGATGCGGGTATTTCTACTGGCTTCGGTGACGCATGGATACGCATCGGCGGCGTGAAGTACTCGGCCGATGGATCTGCCTCAGAGCGCACGATGCACATGAGCACTCCATTCGAGGGCCGTCCGGACGATTACGGCATCCTGACGATGTCCCAGGACGATATCCACGAGGCCGTCGAGGACGCCCACCGTCATAACTGGCAGGTCGGGATCCACGCGAACGGTGACGTCACCATCGCCATGGTCCTCAACGCGTACGAACGGGTGCTGAACCGGTGGCCCCACCCTGACCGGCGCCACCGGATCGAGCACTGCTCCTTGGTCAACCCAGAACTTTTGCGACGCATCAAAGCAACGGGCACGATCCCGACGCCATTCTGGACCTACATCCACTACCACGGAGAAAAGTGGCAAGAGTATGGTGCCGCGAAGATGGAATGGATGTTTGCGCACCGGTCGTTTCTTGACCACGGCATCCCAGTCGCAGGTGCGTCCGACTACACTCCGGGCCCCTTCGAACCCCTGATGGCACTCCAGAGCATGGTGACCCGCAAAGACTTTAACGGACAGGTCTGGGGCGCCAACCAGCGCATCACGGTCGATGAAGGCTTGCGTATCGGGACCCTGCACGGGGCACGGGCCTCCTACGAGGAACACGAAAAAGGCTCGATTACCGCCGGCAAGCTGGCGGACTTCGTGATGCTCGACCGCGATCCCCATACGACGGACCCGGACGACATCAAGAACATCACCGTGGTTCGCACCGTGGTCGGGGGACGCACGATGCATTCGGTGACCTAGCTCAATACGAAACTGCGTCTGGCCAGAACCGGCGCACCGCATGGGGGGCATGACATGAGTCGACGAGGCCGTCACGCATTGCTGGGGCTCACCTTCGTGACCGGACTATGGTGGCACACACCGTCTGCCGCACAGACCGTCGACATCACGTCCTCCAACATCGACGAACTGAATCGCGCCTTCGAGGCTGGCACCTTAACCTCGGAACGACTCGTCCAAGAGTTCCTCTCGCGGGTGGAGGCGTACGATCGCGCCGGACCGGAACTCAACGCCGTCATCACCGTGAATCCTCAGGCAGTAGCCCGAGCCCGCACGCTCGACGCAGAACGGCAATCAACAGGACCCCGGTCACCAATGCACGGCATTCCGGTGGTGCTCAAGGACAACTTCGACACGGCGGATCTTCCAACCACGGCCGGTTCCGCACTTCTCGCCGGCTCAGTCCCACCAGATGATGCCTTTCTCGTCCGTCAACTCCGAGAGGCTGGCGCAATCATTCTCGCGAAAGTCAATATGAGCGAGTTCGCCTCCGGCGGAGCAGTCAGTTCACTGGGAGGCCGCACCCGTAACCCACACGACCTCACTCGTTCGCCTTCCGGATCCTCTGGAGGCACCGGTGCGGCCATCGCCGCGGCCTATGCGCAAATCGGCCTTGGTACCGATACGGGTGGTTCGGTTCGTGGACCATCCACAGCAAACGGCATCGTCGGCTTGAAACCTACCTACGGATTACTCAGCCGAGACGGTATCGTCCCGCTCGCGCTGTCGTTCGATACGGCCGGCCCCATGGCTCGCCACGTGTACGACGTAGCCGTGGCGCTCGGCGTTCTTACCGGCGTCGACTCTGCTGACGCGGTGACTCGCGCCAGCGAAACCATCCTCGAAAAGGATTACACACAGTACCTTGACGCCGATGCCCTCAGCGATGCGCGCATCGGCATCGCACTCGACTTTCTTGGTCAGGACGCCGATGTGGACTGGGTCATCGACGCCTCACTCGACATGATGCGGGCGCAAGGCGCCACAATCGTCGACGTACGCCTGCCCCAGTGGTTGCTCGATATCGCAGGCGACTTCTACTCGGCGGTACGCTATCGCGAATTTCGTGCCCAGATTCCAGAATATCTGGCGACGCTCCAGCCTGGATTTCCCGAAAATCTTTCCGAACTGGTAGACCGCACGGCTCGCCTCACGGCTCCGACCGACGACACGCAGCCGAATCCAGGTCGCTGGCTTCTCATGCGACGTGAGGATACGAGCGGTGAGCTGACAGATGCCGAATATCGTGCGGTCCGGGATCATGGCCTGCCCCTGGTGCGCACGGTCATCGCGGGGATCATGGACGCGAATGATCTCTCGGCCATCGTCTACCCCACGGCGTCCCGGCGACCGCGCCGCGCGGACATCACGCCGACCGGAGGACGGCGCGGTTACTCCGGCACCAGATACGCCAATTTGACAGGGTTCCCCGACCTCATCGTGCCAGCCGGATTTACCGGGGACGGACTCCCCGTGGGCATTTCATTCCTCGGGCGCGCGTTCGACGAGCCCAGACTCTTGGGTCTCGGGTACGCGTTCGAGCAGGCCACGAAAGCCCGCCGGCTCCCCGTCCACACCCCGCCGCTGGCTCCCTAAGAGATTTCTTGCGGAGTCACTACGCGGTCATCAGCGCAGGTAAATCTGTCACGGCAGATACGATGTGATCTGCCGAAAACCCGAGTTCCTCGGGCGGCTCGGCCGACGAACGCTGGATCCAAAACGTTTTCAATCCAGCCGAGGCGGCGCCGTTGATGTCCCACGAGTTGGACGACACGAACCCGAGACTCGCCCGTCCCACACCGAGACGCTCCATGCCAAGGGTATACACCCTTGGACTGACCTTAAAGATCTTGATGTCCTCGACACTGATGATCATGTCCAGAATATTGTCAATGCCGGCACTCACCGCCGCCGCCTCGAGCATGCGCGGCTCGCCATTGGACAGGATCGCAAGCTTCAGCCCCTGCCGCTTCAATGCCTCCAGGCCCGGCCTCACGTCGGGAAAGGCCGTAAGCGTGAGATACGCCTCCATGAGACGCTGCCGGCGCGCCGGAGTCAGATCCAACTCAAGGCTCTTCGACGCGTACACAAGGGCCTCTTCCGTCACCAGCCAGAAGTCCTTGTGCCGCCCCATGAGGCTCCGTAGCAAACTGTATTGAAGTTGTTTGGCTCGCCACAGCTGCGCCAATGAGTCTCCCCGGCCGGGAAACAATGACTCGGCAAGTTCCGTTACAGAAAACACGTCGAAGAGCGTGCCGTATGCGTCAAACGCGAAAGCCTCGACCTCACCAACGGAGTCCGTCGGCTGACCACCGGATGTACGGGCCAGCGCTGGCCATGTTCCCGCCGCCCCTATCGCCGCACCTCCCGCCACAGCCAGAAACCGCCTGCGATCGGCGTTCACATCTCACTCCCGTGAACGCACACGGTTGACCACGGCCGGTCACTCAACTGAACATCCCCAACGTCTTGAACCGCTGTCCCAGGACATCCGCTGACGAGGGGTGCCGCAAATACTCCTCGATGAGCGTCGCATACACGCGACGAAAATCGGTCGTGTGCTGCAAGTTGTCATCCAGTACCAACTCGGTCAGGCTCGGAGGCGTACCGTACTGCCCTCCCGTCACGCCACCGCCAAGAACAAACGATACATTCGCCGTCCCGTGATCGGTACCCAGGCTCGTGTTCTCTGGCACACGCCGACCGAACTCACTGTGGATGAGCATGGCGACGTCGTCTTGCTTGCCGAGACGCTTCATCTCCTCGAAGAATCCCCAGACCGCATCGGAACAATATTGCACCTGACGATTGTGCGGACTCTCCTGATTGACATGCGTGTCGAAGAGGCTGTTGCGAAGACGCACGTAATAGAGCCTCGCTGGAAAGTCATTCTCTATGAGCGCCACCACCTTATCCAGATCAAGCAGGCGAAGGTCCCCCGTGCGGGTTTGGTTGTAGTTCTGCCACGCCTGCCGGACAAGAGCAGAGGCTTCTCGAGCACTTTGATTCACATCGAGCAAGAATCGATGCGTGTCATTCCGCGCGCCCTGTCCAACCCCCAACTTCCGGACCTGCGCCTGCTGGGGGTTGAAGAGGTCTCGACGGAATCCATCCGGGTCTTGAAAAACGACCGGCACGTGGTCGCGTGCCCTCACGGCCAGGGTCTGGGTCGCCGAGACATTCACCAGATAGTTGGGGGTTCCCTTCGGGTCGAGCACATCGGCCGTACGACCATACCACCCGTAGGGTTCACCGCTATTCGGGGCGCCAGTGTGCCAATACGAACTTGAGGCAAAGTGGGAGAATGAGGGCTGATCGTAACCAGCTCCGTGCACAACAGCAGCATTCCCCTCGTCCCACAAGCGATGCATACCAACCATCGATTTCTGGAACCCGAAGTGTTCGTCGACCTTGATGACGTCCCTCTCCCTCACGCCGACATTCGGACGATGGCGGTAAAGCGCGTCGTCGCCGTACGGCACGAAGGTGCTCAATCCGTCATAGCCGCCGAACCACTCAAACACGACAAGAATCTTGCCCGGAGTAGCAGCCAGCGCAGTCGAGGCGGCACTAAACATCGGCGGCAGCGGACTGACGCCTCCGAGAATTCCCAGACCGATGCCCTGGGCGCCGAGTTTGAGAGCCTGCCGGCGAGAGACGCCGCTCTGGTCACAGAGTCGCTTTCCACGGTTCGACAAAGTCATGGCTATAGTCCTCTAGTCGATCTGGTATTCCGGTGTGCTCATGATGAGATGTGTCACCATCCGCAACGGGTTTTCCATGTACGTCTCGGCCCGGGTCAAATCGTCGGTGCCGAGTTCGTCACCGAGCATGACGATGAGCCCCTGCCGAAAGTCGGCAGACACTGGCATCCGGAGAAACCGGCCAAGAAGATGATCCACCGCCTCGACCGCCGTCGTCACACCAGCATCACGAACCATCTGGGTCATGTTGATCCGGGAGGCCCCGCGCGGTGTCGGAATCAGCTTTTGCATCGCGTCGGCCCACGCACGGTAGCCCGACACCCTCGTGTTGAATAATTCGTCGCGCTCCCGATTGGCCATGTTGAAGGCCGTCATTTCAGCCGTCTGATCACCAAGCGCAATCGCGGCCGTGAAATTCTGCCCACTTCGCAGGCGCTCACCAATCGTGCCATCGCCACCGCGCGAGAGAAAATTCGGATCCCGGAATCCGACAACATCCGGAAACAGATACTCGAAGGCCACATTTCCTCTTCGTTGCAGCAAGGCGGGAGTGATCCAGGACCGCCCTTGAGCCCAACCGGCAACAGAGGGGGGATTCAAGAGATGTTGTCCCAACCCGATTGTCGTACTGTTGAAATCCGGCACCCCGGGCACATCCTCAGCGCCCAGCTGCTTCAAGAGCGTGATGACATGCTCGACCGGCCCCTTGATGTGGGCGCCGTAGCTCGCCTCGCTGTAGAAGTCGCGAGAAAGGAAAATCGCATTCAGGAGGGGCTGAACCTCATACTCGTTCTCCCGAAACAGGCGACCAAGCTCCTGCTGTAGTGGTTCGGAAAGATCGTCACGCACGAAGAACCGGTAGATCTTGCCAGCGATGTATTCGGCCGTGACCGGTTGCTCGAGGATGATATTGAGTACGTCTACGCCATCGAAGTTTCCAGTGCGTCCAAGGAACGTCTTCTCGGCGTCATCGTGTTTGTCGTGGTCAATCACAAACGTGAGGTTTTCGTAATTCCAGCCGGTAAACGCCCGAGCCGCCTCGCGGACGTCCCTCTCTTCATAGTTACCGACCCCCATCGAGAACAACTCCATCACCTCCCGAGCGAAGTTCTCGTTGGCCGCTCCCTTCACGTTCACCCCAGCATCCAGGTAATAGAGCATCCCTGGATCTTTTGCCACCGCCTGCAACAGCTCTCCAAAATTACCAGCCGCGTACCGCTCAAACATCTCGATCTGTAAAAGCATCTTGCGGTAGTCCCGCACCTTGTTCTCCGCAGTGGCAAAGTGCCCATGCCAGAAAAGCGCCATCTTCTCCTGAAGCGGCCGGTGCGTGTCGAGCATCCGCTCGGCCCACCAGTACCCCACACGACGCGTCTCCAGTTGAGTCGCCCGCAACCAATAAAAGAAGCGATCGGATACTGGCTGCATGTGCCGATTGACGCCCTCCGGCTTCACCCGGATACCCATACTTTCGCCGGTATCCTGTGCAAGTTCCGTTGCCGCCGGTCGACTAGGCGGAAAATCGGCCAGAGATCCGTCAAAGAACCCCGAATGCTCGAACGGTGTAAGGTGGTCATTCCCGATCGTGTCGTAGAGAACCAGCGAGCGAACGGCGGCCTCCGGAGTCATGTCGGCCAGTCTCTGGATCTCCTCTGGCGTGCCGCTGAACCCCGCACGGCCCAGCAGATGTTCGGCACGGTCATAGTTCCAGTCGGCAGCGACGATCGGAGTCAAGTCTCCCTTCCATCCAGCCGGACCTGGAGACCACTCTGCCTGACCTGCCCACACCGCGTGACCAGCAAAAACGATAGCCAGCAGAACCCCGACTCCCGCTAGGCGACGATGAGATCGTGTTGTCATAGCATGTCCCCTGTGTTCCGCATGATGGGACTCTGTCAGCATTCCAGAAGTTTGTCGCGGGTGGCCGACGTTCGCATGTCCATACGAACGTCCTCTCAGGGAGTAATCTCCCCCCACCGTACTCTTCTCGCCCTTATAGGGATCGGGCATCGGCAACCAACGAAAGTCCGTTGGTCCATTCCTCTTATACACCTATCGCCACTCTCCCCGCCACAACCGACACTACCGGAAACAGTACTAATCACGCGCTCGAACACAGAACGGCACAATTCCAGGTGCCCACACACCCCACGCACGCGGCAAATACCCCACTCTGGACGAGGTCTGATGATAAGGTTTGACGAGCGACAATGCGTGATCCAAATGCTGAGTGTCAAACCGTAATTCTTCCCGCCCGGTTGCCGACCAACCGGCGCCGGAACAGGAATAGAGGCTGGTGTGAGCTACCGCCAGGGAGCGTCGATCATGACCACACAAGATAAGTGGATACTCATTGCAGCAACGGGACTACTCAGCCTCGTCGTGCAGACAGCACAGGCCCAGATCACGCGGAGCTTCATCAACCCCGCTGGTGGCTACACCCAGGTGGTCACCGTCGAAGATCGTGATGTCTCGACCATCCACGTATCTGGACAAGTCGGCAGCGGTGAGACGTTGCGCGAGCACACGGAATCGGCCTTCGCAGGTGTTGCCACTCAGCTCGCGGCCGCTGGTGCCTCGATGCGTGACGTCGTGAAAATCAGAATTTACGTGACCGACTTTGACCCGGCAGAGTACTCGGTCATTTCGGAGGCTCGACTCGCCGCATTCCCAGAGGATGCCTGGCCGGTAAGCACCATGCTTGGGGTGAACGCATTGGCTCGCGAGGAATTTCGAGTCGAAATCGAAGCAACGGCAGTAGTCGCTGCACCGGGTGCCGACTTCGAGCTCACGCGTATCGGCCCCTCTCGAGGATTCAATCAAGCGGTCGTGGCGCGACATGGTGCGGTCAAAACCATCTGGATTGCCGGGCAGGTCGGCCGCGGAGACGACCTGACAGAACAAACAGAAAGCGTACTCGGCCGCCTGTCACAGCGACTCAGCGATGCCGGTGCCACGATGAGCGACCTCGTCACGACAAACACGTACATCGTCAACTTCGAGCCGGCAACAGAGATGACGGCCTTTCGCGCAGGACGATCATCTGTCTTCAATGAGCACCCACCAGCAAGCACGCTCGTCGGAATCGATCGCCTGGTCAGCGACCAGGCTCGCATTGAGGTTGACGGGATGGCCGTCGTGCAAGAAGGCGGCGCTGAGGAACGCCTCACGACAGAATTTCTCGACCCGGCCGGAGGCTTCACCCAGGTCGTGACCACCCGAGGCGCCGGCGCCAAGACGGTTTACGTCTCGGGACAAGTGGGCACCCCCGGTGACACCCTCGAACTCCAAGCGGAACAGGCGCTAGCCAACATGCGCCAACGGTTGGCCCTGGCCGGCGCGACACCGGCAGACCTCGTGAAAGTCATCTATTACATCCCGGACTACACGCCCGGAACGACCGGAATCGCAGGAGCCCGTGAGCGCAACGCATACCCGACGGAAGACGTCCCGGCCGCGACGCTACTGGGGATTCAATCACTCTTTACCGAAACGGCACGGTTCGAGTACGAGGGTATCGCTGTCGTCGAGCCGTGACGCGCTCACGAGAGGTTGTGTGCTCGAGCCGTTGCGCGCCCTGGCCGACTCAATCACCGACCTCGGAGAGCCAGCTCGCAATCGCTGCTCCGATCGCATCGGGAGCATCTTCCTGCAGGAAATGATTCCCCGGCACCGTGACTTCTGTCTGGTTGGGCCAGCCTCGACAGAATTCACGCTGGGCTCCCGTCAAGATGGCACCCGGCTCCGCGTTGATGAACAACTTCGGCACCCGGCTCTGACTTAACCAGGCCCCATAGTCATTGACCACCGCGGCAACCTCTGGCGGTTCGCCGTCGATCGGGATCTGCCGCGGCCACGTCAAGGTGGGACGACGCGCTTCACCGGGCTCCATGAACGGACGCCGGTACACCGCCATTTCCGCCTCACGAAACCGACGTAGGGTGGACCCTGGCAGGACCCGCTCGACGAACACATTTTGCTCCAACACCATCGACTCCCCGGCGGGCGACCGGAACGCCTTGAAGATACGCCGTGCCGCATCTGGCCATTCGGCCCATGTCAGCGGCTTGACGATAGCTTCCATGTAGCAGATGGCCTTCACCGCGCTCCGGTGACGATTCGCCCAGTCAAATCCCAACGCGGACCCCCAATCATGGACCACAAACGTCACATCACTCGTCACTCCTAGCGCATCGAGCGCCGCATCGAAATATTGGCGATGTTCAACGAACGTGTAGCGGTCTGGACCCGAGTCATCCAGCTTGTCCGAACGCCCCATCCCGATCAGATCTATCGCGAGGCAGCGCCCGAAACTCTGCACCTGCGGCATGATATTTCTCCACAGGTAGGATGACGTAGGATTTCCGTGCTGGAAAATAATCGGGCTTCCCGTGCCCAGTTCGACGTAAGACATCCGTTTGCCCCGCACGTCGAGAAATTGGCAGGGAAGCTCTGTCGCTGCGATCATAGACACTTCAACCACCTACGTTTCTCGACGCCAGATGCATGATCCGATGTTCATCATCAAACCCCGGCTCAAGAAACCAGATCAGGAAATCACCGAAGCGAAGGGCGGCGTGCTCCCCTCCCACTCTCTAACCGTGACATTGCTCACGG
This sequence comes from uncultured Vicinamibacteraceae bacterium, assembly GCA_964591245.1. Classification (GTDB taxonomy): domain Bacteria; phylum Acidobacteriota; class Vicinamibacteria; order Vicinamibacterales; family UBA8438; genus CAZPZZ01. The sequence goes on from CAZPZZ010000064.1 coordinate 19,316, forward strand.
GAGAATGCGACCATTCGACGTCACGCCCTCCGTGAGACCGCTACTTCCGATCCTGACTGCTTTGGCTCGATCTTCGTGATTGACTTGTCCCCGCACTGAGACATAATCGCGGGAACCTGGAGGAAAAATATGGCTATACGATGCTGGCTCTCCCTGGGCCTGTCGGCGCTGATCACCGTTCCGGCGGCAGCACAAAACGTCCAAGGCGTTTTACAGGCTACCGCGACCGCCATGGGTATGGAGAATTTAACGTCCATCGAGTACTCGGGCACTGGTTGGCAAGGCCGGGTCGGTCAAAACGTATCACCCGACCGAGATTGGCCGCGGGTGGAACTGCCGAGTTACACGATGACCATCGATTTCGACGCGATGGCATCACGAGAAGAGTACGTGCGCGAGGGCAACGCGCGGCAGATTACCAATCTGGTCAGTGGGGATCACGCATGGACCCTGGATGCCCAGGGACGACCCGTGCCTCAGCCTGCGCTGGCCGAGCGGCGGCGGCTTGAAATCCTCCTCACTCCTTGGGGATTCATCAAAGGAGCGATGGCACCTGGCGCCAATCCATCTATGGTCACACGCAACGAATACGGTGGCCGCTCGACAGTGATTTCCTTCGTTGCGTTCGGGAAATATCGTATCAACGGCACGATCAACCCAGACGGGTTACTCGAGCGCGTGCAGACATGGGTGCCCAGTCCAGTCGTTGGAGACATGTACTACGAAAACGTCTACACCAACTACCGTGAGGTTGGCGGGGTACACATTCCACGGTTCCATCAGCATCAGGACTATGACGATGGCGCCCACGCACCAAACGTGAGCGGGGGCGACCACGCGTTCGGTCTTGAAACCGTGTCTGATTTACAGGCAAACGTGGCCCTCTCGCTGACGGTCCCTGACGACGTACAGAGCGCCAGGATGCCCGCTATACAGGTGGAGTCCGAACAATTGGCCGATGGCGTGTGGCTGATCGGTGGAGGTTCACACCACAGCGTGGCTGTTGAGTTTGACGACCATGTGGCAGTCATCGAAGCGCCGTTGAATGAAGAACGGTCGCTCGCGGTCATCGACGAAGTTACCCGCCTCAACCCGGACAAGCCGATCAGATTCATCGTCACGACGCATCATCATTGGGACCATCTTGGCGGGCTCCGCGCATACGTCCACGATGGCGCGACTGTCGTCACCCATGAAGGCAACAAACCGTATTATCAAGAGGTCCTGCGGGCTGGTCTTTGGGTGCTGGAACCCGATCTCTTCTCGCTGCATCCCCCGGAGGAATGGTCGGAAGGCTATATTTTCGAAACGCTGAGTGAGAAATACGTGCTCGCCGATGACACCCAACGGGTGGAGATCCACCATGTCCAAGGTCTAGCCCATGCCGCGGGCATGCTCATCGCGTACATTCCAAGCGAGAAAATCGTCATTCAAGCCGACCTGTATTTCCCGCAGGCCCCGGCTCCAAATGCAAGTGCTCGCGCGTTACACCGTAACCTAGAACGGCTGGACCTCGACGTGGAGACCATCGTCGGTATTCACGGGAATCCCGCTCCCATGACTCAGTTCCTCGAGTTCATTGAAAGCGGACAGTAGTCTGGGGACAAGCGTCCAGAGGGCCGCGTC
>CAZPZZ010000065.1:0-10058 GCA_964591245.1 uncultured Vicinamibacteraceae bacterium
AACCCGGACACCGCATCGCTATTCTGATTGACGCCTCACTCAGCATGGACAGCTCTTTTGCCACCAATCAGCTCGGCTGGGGCAATACGTTTCTCGCCAACGTCGCGGCCGCGGAGTACTTCGTCCGCCGACGCATGGAAAGCGAACACCGGGATCTCGTTTCGCTCGTTCAATTTGGTGGAGAGGCGTACATCATCACGCCGTTCACGAACGACTACGAGAACATCTTATTGAGCATCGGCCTCATTGGCACACCCGAGGAATACGACCGTTTCCCAGACCACGGTACACTCATCATGCGGGCGATCAGCCGCGGCGTACAGCTGTTCCGCAGCTTCGACTTCCTGCAAGCGCAGGGTAACCTGATGGTCGTGTTCAGCGACGGACAGGACACCCACGCCGTCTACGAAGGACAATCTCTCGACGACATCCTGCAAGAAGCAGCCGACAACTCCATTCCCGTGTATTTCATACGAACCGCGTATGACCAGCAACTCGGCGATGTGCTACCAGACATTACGTGGAAGCTCGCCGTAGAAAAGACTGGGGGCCGCTTCTACCCCGCCGCCGACGAGGACGCGATTCTCAGAGCGGTACACGAAATAGACACCTTGTCTGCCGGACAGATCGAGGTGACCCAGTACGTCACGCACCAGCCTCGTTTCGCACCCTTCGCCCTGATCGCACTCGGACTCTGGAGCCTCGCACTTTTGTGCAGCCTCGGCGTCAAACAGTTTCGGAGATTCCCGTGAGCCTACTCAATACCGCACTTCGCTATCTCCTCTTCGCCGGGTTACTCGCCGCCGCCGGTATCCTCCTGCTGGTAGGTGCACAGGTAGAGCGTCGCTTCGCGGAGGCAGACCGAGATCTCGCGACGCTCAACTTGTCGCGTGCCGCGCGCGGATACGATGAGGTTGCCAACTCGCTCGGATGGATCGCTCGCATCCCATGGCTGTTTGACGAGACCACCCAACGGATCGAGAGTCGCAGCGCTGCCGTGCAGTTCTGGCAAGGCAATTTCAATGCACTCATGGCGGAGTACGCCGCCCCTGACAGTCCAAGCATCGGCAACAATGTTGATCTGCAGTTCATCGTGGCCAACGCCGATTACCTGTCACGGCTCAGGCCGGGCGGTAGTCGAGACCTCGCACTTGGCGCGCTTGACCAGGGAATTGGCGTCTATCGGCGGCTGCTAGAAACCAACGATACACATCTCGAAGCCGCATTCAATTACGAGCTCCTCATCCGCCTCCGTGCAGAAATTGCTGCCGGTGAGTCTATCCCTGACCTACGGCTTCCAACCGTACCGGGAAATCCTGGGGAGAATCCAGAAGAAGAGATGATCGACGACGTCCAGATCTATGTGCCGCGAGATCGCCTGACAGACCCGGAAGATACTGACAACCCAACCATCGGCGAAGGCGCCCTGATCCGTAAGCGCGGATAAGTGCCGGAACACACTGTGATGCCCCCCATCAGATTTACGGAGCCACTTTACTTATGGCTCCTCCTGCTTCCGGCCGGACTGGCTCTCCTGTGGGGATGGCAGCTCATGCACCGACGTCGCGAAACACGGCACATGGTACGCGAGCGAACCAGTCCAATTCCGCTACACTACGGATTCGCTGGCGAACTGGCATTTTGGCTCTGCGTGACGCTCGCCGTAACCCTCCTGGTCGTCGCGCTCGCACGCCCGCAAGCCCTCGCCTCTGTTCGACAGACAGCGGGAGCCGACTTCATCATTCTTCAAGACGGCTCGACCTCGATGCGGGTCAGCGACACCGCACCAAGTCGGTGGCATCATTCCGTCGCATGGATCCGGCTCTTCGCTGAACTGCTGAGCTGGCAAGATCAACGAGTCGCCCTCGCCCTATTCGCACACCGGGCGGCCCCGCAAATCCGACTGACGCGAGATCCGAACGCGCTATTCTTCTTTCTAGACCATCTGGGAGACGAGCCTCCCTTCCGCCTCGAAGACGATACGAGTTGGGACACGAATATCGAGGAAGGGATCTACTGGGGGGTCCAGATGTTCGACCGGGATGCCGACCTCTACGGTGAACGGCTCAGCTCCAAAGCGTTCATTGTCATCTCGGATGGCCAAGCCTGGACCGGGGACGTGGAAGACGCACTGCAACTCGCCCGCGCAAGGAATATCCGCGTTTACGTCGTGGGAGTCGGGACCACAGCGGGAGGGCTGATTCCCCAACTCCCAGTGGGTCGGTACGACCCTCCGGAGGACCCCATTCATTCGGTTCTAGACCGGAGGTCGCTCACCACAATCGCCGAGGTAGGGGGAGGACGATACTACGAGCTAGGTGTGGACCCGTCGCAGCAGATTGCGTTGGATATCCTCGGAGACGTGCAAAGCCGCGCTCAAGCGACCCAACGCGAAGAAGCCTACACCGAACTCTACTGGCCACTATTGGTTGCCGCCGCCGGTCTCATCTGCCTCGGGACCGTGTTCCATCGAGAACGGACGAAATTCTTCTGGCAACTCGCAACAGCAGGCGGCTTGGCCGCCCTGCTCCTGCGGTGACCCCCTGCGGCGACAGTCTCCTCGTGAGGAGGGCAACACCAGGCAAGGGCGTCGGAGACTCGCCATCCTAGATGAGACACGCCGTATCGCTGCGAGCCCGCTGAGCCTCCGACTTCAGACCGGACCGTGCGCCCCTGCTAGGCTGTCTTGGTCGCAGCCGGTCCGAGCAAACGCTCCTCGAACAGTTCCTCCGCACGAGAGAAGAGTTCGTCATGTGAGACCGTACCAGCATCAACCTCGGACAAGAGTGTCCGCTGGGCAAGATATTCCTTGTTCACGATACCGGCCTTGCTCTGCAACAGGCGCCAGGCCTTTCGTCGCTCCACACAGAACAGTACCAACTGTCGTGACAAGGCCACCACTTGAGGCTTCCCGTCTGGCCCCGGCACCCTCGCAAACACTCCGAAGTCCGGAACAAACGCACGATGTTCGGGATTGAGATGACGCCGGTGGACAACATCCTGCTGCGTGATCCGAAGCAACATATTCTCGAGCGATATCAACTGCTCAATCTGACTTTCGTCCTTGATGCGCTTGAGATGGTTCCGGAAACGGGCTTCGGTCGCGCACCAATGCGCCACGGTGTAACGATATTTCTCACCGGTGCTCTTGAACTTCGTCGTGTACCAGTCCTTATCGGAATGGGGATTACCCTTGAGGTCAAGCGCCTCTCCGTAGGTTTCACCCAGCGCTGGATTAAAGACGAACTCGGGTGCACCACGCGAGTCGCGAACGCGTTGGGCCTGATCGAGGGCCATGTCATCCGCCACGCCATGCTCAGGCTGGCACGTCGTGAAGCACTGCAGAAATCCCGTCCCACGATACTCCAGCCCGTCGAGAATGGCCCGGAAGAATTTCGGCGCATTGGCAATCGATATTTGCGACACGAAGGGGGACCCGTGACCAGCCAGAAATGTCTCGGCCACCGTCTTCTTTTCAACGCCCTTACCCTGAGTCGCAGCACCAAACGAGTTCATGTCGCTCCCACCCAGCATCGGTGTCGAGTCGGAGTTCTGACCACCCGTATTCGAATAGACCTGGGTATCGAGCATCACTGCCATCACGTTGGGACGGTTCTGGAGCACCACCTTGGAGACGTTTTGATAACCGATATCACCCATACCTCCGTCCCCACCGACAATCCAGACCTTCGGCAATTCCTTGATCTCGTCATCCGTCATCAAGTTGTCGCTGAAGTGCGTATATTCGTAGTACGCCTGCGGCGTCAACGACGCGCCCTCACCATTGATGAGCGTATCCGCGAGACGCTCCGGGATGACCGAGCGGCGTGCATGATCGACCATGAAACTCTCACCAAAGAGCCACCCGATCGTCGCGCCGTCCTGAAACAGCGAATTCATCCACGGATAGGGATGCGGATTATTCGGTGGGGTCGAACCGTACACCGTATTGCATCCGGTGTGAGCCGCCATGGCCATGACGCACTGCCCATTGTCCAAGCGACCATCGAGAGCCTGCAGGTCTTTATGATTGAACGACTCCTGATCGAGCACCGCCGCCAGGGCATCGACGATTTCGTCGTCGGATATCTGACCGTGCGCCTCGAGCCGAGCATCGGTGTCCTTCTCGCTGTCACCACCAAGCCCCATGATGACGTGAGCCACCGTCCGAACGAAGAGCGCGTATTGCTCCGGCGACGACGCCGCCAGCGCGGCCAGACGCTCGGCACCACCCTCACGAAGCGAATCCGCTTTCTCGGAAAATCGCTTCGCCTTCGCGTGATAGAGCGGTCGCATATAGGCCTCGGTCACTGAGGCCACAGCGCGCAGGACGCTCTTCTCACCACAACCGGCACACGCCCCATCGCCAGACACCAGGGCATCGTAGTTCCGGCGAACCATCAAGTGATTCCGTAATGTCGCCGTCTTGGAATCGACAGGGTTCTCGTCGTTGTAGAACCCAAGAAATTTCTGCTCCGTATCTGGCAACAGATCCAGAAAACCGGTTCCGGTCTCATGTTCCGCGTTGACGCTCTCAGTCTCCGGTACCATCCGAAGGGCATCGTGATCCCCGCAGGCGGTGACGCACGCGGCGCACCCCTTACACAGGTCTGAAACGAAGATCGAGAAGACCCCCCCACTTCCTGGATTCTTCTTCTCTGGACCTTTGAAGATCGCATTGACCTTGTTATACGCAACTGGCGTCTGCTCAATGATGGAGAGGAATTCGGTACGGGCTTCATCCGAAAAACCGTTCAAGCTACTCGTCGCCTCACGGACAAGCTCCGGAAACGGAGTATTCTCCTTGTCACCGATCGAATCGTTCATCAATGATCGGGTGCGTTTCTCGATCTCTGGCACGTGGGCCATCAGCTTCGCCCGATCTTCCGAACTCCCAACGTAGTGATTGATCGCCGTCCGCAGCACCGTGTCGATGTCCTGCGAGCAATTCGGGAGCGCCGTATCAGGACAGACCGAGATGCACTCCATACACTGCGTACAATTCTCCGGAATGAAGAGCGGCGTCTCTCGACGGGCAACATACTTGGATGCCGTATCCCCAGTTCCCGCCGCCATCACACTCATCGCGGCAAGCGGTGAGGCCGGCTGGTCGTAGCCGTAATCAGACCGGAACTCGGAGTCAAACATCCCGACCTGCGTCACCGGGGTACGCTCGTCTTGCCCCTCAGGAAGAGGATGGGAACGACAGGTTGCACATCCCTCCGCCGACTCTAAATTCGGGAGTGCTGCGAGCGGCAGCATCGGCAGGCCGCGAAGCGTAGAACGATCGGCTGCTTCAAGTTCGCCCACCTTGATCTCGGTGACACGACCGAAACCCTGCGTCATCACCTCCATATTGGACTCGATGACGGCTGCCCCAAGTTTGCCAAACTTCTTCTGATACTGGTTACGGACAACTTCTTCGAACTGGTCGTTACTGATATCGAAGTCCTGAAGCAACGGAGACACTTTGAAGAAGGCGCCCAGGAATGCATTGCCCTGCATTCTGAGCTGCAGATCAGCGCGGTTGGTTGCCTTCCGAGCGATGTCAAAACCCGGTAGCGTGAAAATTCTGATGTTCTTATCAAGAATCTCCTGGCGAGCCCAGATCGGCAGCCGCTCCCAAGCTTCCTCCGCTGTCTCGTCAGACTCCCAAATCAACGCGCCACCTTCAGACATCCCGTCTAGCGGATTACAGTGCGTGAAGGCTTTCGGATCGCAACAGAGCACCACATCAACGTGCCGCAGATCGCAGTTGACCCTGATGCGTTCGGGCGCCACGACCAGGAAGTACGAGGTGGGTGCGCCCTTTTTCTCAGATCCGTATTTGGGATTCGCGCTGACGTGGATCACTTCTTTGAGGCGACCGAATTCGTCCAACTCCGTATTACGCGCCGACAGAAAGTCGTTGAAATCGCCGATGATCGCACCCAGATTCTTACCGGTCGTGATCGCACCCCAACCGCCAATCGAGTGAAACCTCACCGCGATCGCGCCCTCAGGCAGCAAGGACGGTGTTTCATCAGACTTGACTTCGTACGGGTGCGGAACCCCGAGGACGAAGAAAGAAGTCCCGTCTTCCGCCTTCCTCCCATCGGTCCGCGCCCGACCCGACGTGGCGTACTCGTACGCACCCAAGATCTGCTCAGGGCGGAAATCACGTGACCCCAGACCGTAAATACCGTTGAAGATTCGCGGCAAATCATTGGGCGCTATGGCGGGAAACCCTTCTTCGATCGGGCGTCCCTCAATGATCATCGCCTTGTTGAGCGCAGTTCGAATGTCGCGGCCAAGAGGATTGTCCCCGGCCAACGGCTCATCGGTCCTTTCCAGCACAATGACGTTGCGCTTCCCCGCCAAGGCCTTCGCCATCGCCTGCTCAGGGAAGGGTCGGAGCACGTTAACGTGAATGGAACCGACCTTCGCCCCTCTTGTCTCTCGAAGGTGATCAACCGCTGCCTCGCAATTCTCGGCCGCCGAACCAAGCGCGACAAACACGGTCTCCGCGTCGTCTGCCTTGTATTCCGACACCAGACCATAGTGACGTCCGGTGAGACGACCAAACTCCTCGTGCGATTCCACGAGGTACTGGAGGATTGGCTCGATGAAATTATTCCGTCGGGCCACCACGCCCTGCATGTAATGCTCCTGGTTCTGAACCGGCCCCAGCAGCACGGGATTGGCGAGATCGTACATCTTCGGCACCCGCCGGCGGGTTGGCCCGAACAGCGCGCGCTGCGCCTCGGTCGGACATTCGATGATGTCTTCCGGGGCGCCCAGGAACTCCCGGATGAGCTCTGACTCGTGACGATAGAAAGTCCGCTCAAGGTGCGTGGTCAGGAATCCGTCCTGCACGTTCATACCCGGGGTCAGGCTCTTCTCGGTCACCCGTCGCAAGATGAGAGCTTGATCCGCGGCCTGTTGCGCGTCCTTACCGAATACGATGATCCAGCCGGTGTCGAGAACCCCGTTAATGTCATCGTGCCCACAGTGCACGTTGAGCGCGTGCTTGGTCAGCGCGCGCGCCCCCACCTGCACGAGCATGGTCGAGGCTTTGCCGGGCGCGTGATAGTACTGCTCGGATGCGTACGGCAGGCCCTGACCGGACGTAAAATTGGTCACCCGGCGCCCGCACACGGAGTAGGCGATAGCTCCACCCTGCGCCGCGTGCTCACCCTCGGCCTCGATCGCCGTGGTGCTCCGTCCGAAGACGTTCAGATTGCCTTCCGCAAACGACTGCTGATAGAGTTCGCCGCCCTCGGTCGACGGCGTGATCGGATAGTAGACACCACCGTCAGTTACCCGAGCTTCTGTGTGATACGCGACGAGCTGATTGCCGTTGGCCGTAATCCGCTGGCCGGGATATTTTGGAGTCTTGGTCATAAGCGCAAACCGTCTGGCAGGAGCATCTAGAAACCCGCTCCACGCAAGCGTAATCCATGAACGAATACGGTAATTGTAGTCGAGAACGTAGAAACTAGAAGCTATGCATCTCCATGTCAGGGCCGCCTTGAGCTACCTCGACAGGCAGGCAAAACCCATGTCACGGGTACTTCTTTACCTCGACAGTATATTATTCACTAGCATGCCCATCCAGGAGGTTGACGTCAACCAGCATCTCCTCCCCGATGACCAGAACCCCCTTCGACGATAGCCCTCCGAACAGCTCGACAACAAGGGCGGTGAAAACCAGATGCCTTAGCCATTCATACGCTGGCTGACACCACCAGGCACGTCCATCGAAACCGCCAGTAAAGTGATATCGAGCGCCCGTCACGGAACGCCCAATATCTTCCGGGAACAGCAATAACCATGAAACCCGCCGTAATGCCCCCGCGCGACAACACTCCTACGAGCAGCTGCGCCCGGTACGATCACCCCGGACCCAATCAGCCAGCAACTGCCACTCTGGATCGTCGCGACTCTGCCAACGCCGCGGTCCATTGTGCGTATAGGCTCCCCCGCCATCCGGATGGAGTGGCTTCAACAGAAAACGACTCTGCTCTGGATTGCCAGGCGTGATGACCCGAGAAATCAACCGGTAGGCTCGCTGTGCCTCTTCGTCGCTCCACTCATCCCCACGACCTGGTGCTGGGGCAAAGCCGATGAGACCACCTGAGTGACAGTTGCTACATCGGAGCTGCCCCTCGCGCGGATTCGCAAAAACGGTCTGGACACAAGCGCGGAAAAACTCAAAATCAAGTTCTGGCTGCGGCTCCGGAACGAACTGTTCCGCCGGCAATCTCTGAATCCATTGCAGGAAGGCCCCGTACTCAGGGTCATCAGTTGACTGCCAGAAGGTCCCCCCCGTGTGTGGAAGCCCACCAGCATCCGTAGCAAGTGGTTTCAGCAGCAATCGACTACTCTCCGGATTCGCCGTGTTGATCAACTGCCCCACAACGTCTAGATTCCGCCGGGATTGCTCTGTCGTCCAACCAGCGTCTGATTCAGGCGTCTCCAGGCTGAACCGGACACTCGTCTGCCACGTGTGGCACATGACGCACGCCGCATACGATTGTTCCCCGCCGCTCGTGGTGCCACCACGATCCGTCATCAGCGCGCTTTCAATCGTTTCCCGATACGTTTCCACATCAGACTCAGTCGGAAACGCGTCGGGCTGAGCCTCAACCGAGGTCGTCACACCCAAACACAGGGCCAAGGCCACCCCGAGGCCCTTCAGGGCGAGCGGTTTCCAAACTCGAAATGGTGTTCGATCTGCTTTCGTCGCCATCACCATTACTCCTCGGACCGCATGTTAGTTCCCTTAGGATTCGCGCGATCCGGCGGAAGAATCACGGTACTGATACGCGCAGGTCGCGCACCGGTTGTGATCTTGGCCACAATGTCCAGCGACTGCAGATCGACGGCCAACGTATAGTCCGCCCCTGAAACGGCGACATACATGTAGCGGCTATCCGGCGTCGACGTCATCCAGTTGGCACTCGGGCCAACCTTGACGCTCCCGATGTACTCCAGGTCAGGTAGCGTCCACCCGTAGATTCGGCTATCAAGTCGGCTCGACGCCCACACTGCCGAGCGATCCGGCAGCACCTCGAGACCGTGCATGTCTCCGGACTGAATGCCATCAGCATTCTTCTCCCACAACGGAAGTTCCGGCGGCCACAACATGTCCAAAACCTCACGCGTATCCCAATCGATGACCCACACGGCATTGATTCCGGTCGCCTGGGCGAAGATGGTCTTGGTGGATCCATCGTCATCAGCGAGAAAGGCCATGGGCCGCACTTCGTGATGGGACCTGCCGTATTGCTCGTACCCGGTTAGCTCCATACCCCAGATCACAGTGTCTGTGGTCGGATCGATGACCTGGAGGGTCGGGATACCGGGTCCCACCTCACCTCGAAGCCCCGCTACGACAAACTGTTCATCCGGTGTCATGAAGACATTGTGGACAGGGTCGTGAACTCGAATACTCTTGATCAACTTGTGCGTATCAATATCGATCACGTCGACGACAGCCGGAAGCTGGGCATTCGGATCCACCTCGACACCGGGGCCTGGATTCGCCGAACGACGAGAAATCCCAGCATAGATCTTCCGATGTTTCTTGTTGACCGCAACTTTGTTGGGCCGCGCCGAGAGCGGAATCTGCTCGACAAGATCAAGCGTCTTGGTATCGAATACGTCGACCGTCTGCTCCCGCTCATTCGCGCAGTAATAGTAGAGCCCGTCGGGGTGAGACGTCAGATTGTGGGGATTCGGACACCCCCTGATGAGCCCTACGACTTCGTTGGTCGTCGGGTCAATAACATGCTGAATCGTTCCCGCATTGTTACTCTGCAGAATCCGTACGGCGACACCGTCATAAGAATCAAGTCTGGGAACGCCTTGGGCCGAAGCCGACACAACGAACAACAGGCTGCCAACCATTACCGACAGTGCACGGCGGATAAATAAACCCTCCATCTGAACCTCCGTATCATCATGATGGACGAGAATGTTGCTGTGGACGATGCTCATAAATCGTTTCTACGCCCCCATTATATAGGTGATTGGCATCCGGGTTCGCCACAGCGCCCCAGCCATAGCCCTGGACT
>CAZPZZ010000065.1:10158-12138 GCA_964591245.1 uncultured Vicinamibacteraceae bacterium
CACCGTCGGCAGCAACCGCCGCGGCTAAGCTGTGGTCACTACATGACATGCCGCCGAGCCAAGACATCACTCGGCGACATCACCCACCTCTGGTGCATCACAACCGATGGACCACGCCCTGAACGCCCGTCGTAACGGTCGTCAGGCCAGGTCAAAGCGATCCAGGTTCATCACCTTGTTCCACGCAGCCACAAAATCACCCACAAATGCTTGCTGCGAATCATCACAGGCATAGACTTCTGCGATGGCTCGAAGCTGAGAATTCGAACCAAAGATCAAGTCGACGGCCGTTCCAGTCCACTTGCGCTCACCTGTCCCTTGGTCTCGTCCCTCGAACACCTTCTCCGACGTCGAGGACGCCTCCCACTTCGTGTTCATGTCGAGCAAATTCACGAAAAAGTCATTCGTCAGGTTTCCAGGCTGCTGGGTAAACACGCCATGCTGAGATTGTCCGATGTTGACATTCAGTACGCGCAGACCTCCGACGAGCGCGGTCATCTCTGGAGCAGTCAGCGTCAGCATGTGCGCCCGATCTACCAGCAGCTCCTCCGCCGACCTCGCGTGACCGTTTCCGAAATAGTTACGAAACCCATCGGCCGTCGGCTCAAGTACGGCAAATGAGTCCACGTCGGTTTGGTCCTGCGTCGCATCCGTACGCCCCGGCGAGAAGGGCACATCCACATCATGCCCGGCACTCTTGGCAGCCTCCTCGACCGCTGCACACCCTCCCAGAACGATCACATCGGCGAGCGAGACCCGTTTTCCACCGGCAAGAGAACCGTTGAACGCATTCTGAACCTCTTCGAGGGTCTGCAGAACCTTTCCCAGTTCAGTCGGCTGGTTCACTGCCCAATCCTTCTGCGGCGCGAGGCGAATGCGCGCTCCGTTCGCGCCACCGCGCTTATCCGTCCCACGGAAGGTAGCGGCCGAGGCCCACGCCGTCGACACGAGTTGCGACCGGGAAAGTCCCGAGGCAAGGATCTTGGCCTTGAGCGCAGAAATCTCTTGCGTCCCAATCAGTTCCCCAGAGCCGTCGGGGACAGGATCTTGCCAAAGCTGAGACTCTGCGGGAACCAGCGGCCCCAGACACCGCGCGCGGGGTCCCATGTCGCGGTGGGTCAGCTTGTACCACGCCTTCGCAAAGGCACTGGCGAACTCATCAGGATTCTCGTGGAACCGCTTCGAAATTGGCCCGTAGACAGGGTCCAACTTCAGAGCAAGGTCCGTCGTGAACATGATGGGAGCATGCTTCTTGGATGCGTCATGCGCATCTGGCACGCTGCCCTCAGCAGATGCGTCCGTCGGCGTCCACTGCGTCGCACCGGCTGGACTCTTTACCTGCTTCCAATCGTAGCCAAAGAGGTTGTCGAAGTAATTGTTGTCCCACTTCGCCGGTTCGGTGGTCCATGCACCCTCCAGGCCACTGGTGATCGTGTCACCGGCCTTCCCGCTGCCGAAGCTGTTTTTCCAACCGAGGCCCTGCTCTTCAATACTGGCCCCCTCTGGCTCCGGACCAACGTACTCATCCGGATCGGCGGCACCATGAGCTTTACCAAACGTATGTCCACCCGCAATGAGGGCTACTGTCTCCTCATCATTCATCGCCATGCGGCCGAAGGTTTCTCGAATGTCCCTGGCTGCTGCGAGCGGATCAGGCGTACCGTTCGGCCCCTCCGGGTTCACGTAGATCAGCCCCATCTGAACAGCACCAAGAGGATTCTCGAGGTCCCGGTCGCCGCTGTAACGCTTATCCGCGAGCCACTCACCTTCTGGCCCCCAGTAAATATCCTCTTCGGGCTCCCAGACATCCTCACGCCCACCAGCAAAACCAAAGGTCTTGAAACCCATCGACTCCAGAGCGCGGTTCCCGGTAAAGATCATCAGGTCAGCCCAGGAAATTTTCCGGCCATACTTTTTCTTGATCGGCCAGAGCAATCTCCGGGCCTTGTCGAGGTTCCCGTTATCGGGCCAGCTATTGAG
>CAZPZZ010000065.1:12238-20938 GCA_964591245.1 uncultured Vicinamibacteraceae bacterium
GGTGCAACCCGGCACGCTCGGCAGATGACGTCGTACTCCACTCGCACCTGGAGCACGGCAAGACCGCCAGGTAATTGAGATGGCCGCGCCGCATTCGACACCACACCACGCTCAATATCAAAGATCTTGCCGCAACTTCGACAAATGGCATGGTCGTGGGCCATCGTCGTCCCATCAACACGAAGACGTCCGTCCACCTCGGAAAGCTTACGAACTAACCCCGCTCGCACGAACGCACCCAACGTTCCATAAACAGTCGAAAGTGACAACGACGGATGTTCCTGGGACAGTCCGTGATAAATCTCCTCGGCACTTGGGTGGTTCCGGTTTCGCTCGACGGCATCGAGAATCGCGAGTCGCGGTCCTGTCACTTTCAACCCCGCCGTGCGTAACCGCTCAACGTGTTTGTCCGATGCGTCTGAATTCATAATAATTCCGAACTCGGAACGGGTTGCATTTCTATCCATTACACCACACAACACCGTCTGGAGATCGCTGGGAGAGACTCTGCTGCCCTGCGGGGTTCCTGCGCCGCCAACACCCGGCACCCGAACTTACTATTGCGCTCTCGAGATCACGCACGCGGTGTTACTGGACTTGTCCCAAGAACGAGCACTCCGTCTGCGGGCCGATCATCGATGGGCAAGTGGATGAGACAGGCCGCGAATCCCAGCGCGATGGTGAGCCACCACACGGTTTCATAGCTACCAGTGACGTCATAAATCCGTCCACCCAGCCACACTCCCGTAAAACTACCAAGTTGGTGACTGAGATAGACAACAGCATAGAGCGTGGCCATGTAGCGCGGGCCAAACAGCTCCGCCACCAGCCCGGACGTCAGTGGCACCGTTCCTAGCCAGAGCAACCCCATTCCCGCGGCAAGCGACAACAACACCATCGGCGAGAGCGGTAGCATCATCAGAAGCAGAAAGAGCACGGCGCGCGCGCCGTAGATAGCGCTGAGGAGATACCGCTTACGGTAACGCCCCCCAGCCCACCCGAAGAACCAGGCCCCACACGCATTGGCGCCCGCGATGACGGAAAGGGCGGTCGCGGCAAGTGCTGCGCCGAAACCTGCGTCCATGATAAAGGCCGGCAAATGAATGGCGATGAACTGCACCTGGAACCCGCAGACGAAGAAACCCACGGTCAGCAGCAGGTAGCCCCGATGAGTACGCGCACGGCGCCAAGTCTGTCGCAGAGTCTGTTCTGGCTGCTCGGTTAGCCCTCCGTGAGCCGACTGCGCCACTACTGCACCCAACGGAATAATGAGACCTGCAAGCGTGGCGGCAAGCAGCACGGCACTGCGCCAGTCAAACTCGACAATCAGCCACTGCATCACTGGCACGAGGATCAACTGACCGAGAGTCGCCGCAGCGGTGGCCACGCCAAGCCAGACGCTTCGACGCTCCGCGGGCGCAATCCGGCCGATCACGGCCAGCACGAGAGGAAGTCCGCAACCTGAGAGGCCGACCCCGGCTAATAGCCCTCCCCCGATGAATATCGTGACCGGGCTCGAGGCTCCCGCCATCACGAGCAGGCCGCCACAGAAGAGTACTCCGCCGAGCATGATCGTCTTGCCTGGACTCCAGCGATCTGCAAACGCCCCGAACACCGGCGCGAGGATGCCCATCATCAACGCCTGGGTAGCAAATGTGAGAGACAGCGACTCACGCCCCCAACCGGTATCGACAGTGATGGGGCGTATGAACAGACCAAACCCCTGGCGTACACCGAACGTAATGCAGACAACCGCTATACAGCAGGCGAAAACAGCAACGACGTGCGAACGAACCTTAAGCATGTGATGGTTCACCAGACGAGCAGCGCCGCGCATTGACGCAACCTCTCCAAACCCACAGACTTACGCCCCGCCGAAACATACTTCCTACGCCGAAATTTACCTCACGTGCACGCATTCGCACGGATGATTGCCCCTATGGAAAAGCGATGTATCGTACGCATTGATTGCATCCGTCTTCATTAGAGAATAACTGTAAGTCTTGAACTCTAGCCAATCCGTTGATTGGCAAACAGCAAACCACTGTGGACGTCGAATAATGAGTAAGACAAAGGCCATACTACGTCGCGCGCTCTCTGGCTGCCTCTTGCTGCTTTTCACGGTCAACCTCTCAAGCCAAGCCCCTGAGAGCGGAGCGGGAGACGCAAGAACCGAGGGTATCTCACCAAACACCGCCGAAGCCATTCTCGATCGTGCGCTCGACCGGACGACCGCCCAGGAGGAATCGGGTGCGGAACTCACCTTCGAGTTCGCCCTGCGATCGATCGTTGACTCGATCAACGGAGACGGAGAGGTGACCGACACGAAAACCACGGCGTACCATGGATATCCCCTCGAGGGGCATCGATTCGAAGAACTGATTGCGCGCGACGGGGAACCACTTGATGAAGGTGACGCGCGAGACGAAGCCAAGCGAAAACGGGAATTTGCTTCGGAAGCCAGAGCTCATACCGCACGCGGTGAGCGGTACGAGCCGAACGAGATGGCGGTTCGATTCGACCGACAATTGATGGACCGCTACGAAATAACCCTCCTCGGTAGCGAAACCATTCGCGATCACACATGCTGGGTCCTAGCATTCGAACCACGTTCAGGGCGTCTCCCCGACGACCGCCGAATGGACAAGGCCCTGAACCGGTCGACGGGACGCCTTTGGATTTCCCAGGACGACTACGGAGTCGCACGGATTGCATTCAAAATGCAACGGCCGTTCCGTTATCTGTGGGGCCTAGTGGCGACACTTCGAAATGCCGAAGGCCAACTTGATTTCGAACTGATCCAACCCGATATCTGGGCTCCATCCACCTTCAATCTCGAAATGGATCTCCGGGTGTTTTTCAAAGGTATTCGGCGACGGATCCAACAGCATTGGAGCGACTATCAACCTGTAGACCTCGCCGTCCAAGGAGAACCGATTCCGTAGCAACTTGTTCGGCAACACTCCCAGGTCAAACGATTCCGCCCCAGGCCAGACGACACCTGAACGATGTCCACAGTATGAAATCACACACCGCCTACCTCACCTTCAAGTTGGCCGAACGAATGGCTTTCGAGAACATCACGTCCGAGGTGCAGGAGGTCGTTCGAGAAAGCGGGGTGACCGAGGGGCTGGCACTGTGCAATGCCATGCACATAACGGCCTCAGTCTTCATTAACGACGACGAGCCCGGCTTACACCGCGATTACAAAACATGGCTACAGGACCTCGCACCATTCGATGCCTCGCCCGCGCGATATGCCCACAACCGCACCGGTGAAGACAATGCAGATGCTCACCTCAAGCGACAGATCATGGGGCGTGAGGTTGTCGTCGCCATCACCGGCGGGAAGCTCGATTTCGGTCCCTGGGAACAGATCTTTTACGGCGAGTTCGATGGCCGTCGACCGAAACGCGTACTGGTCAAAGTCATTGGCGAGTAGGGCGGTGTGCCACTGAGGCGGCGCTGCGGTCCTTCTCCTCAGCCCTGACTCACGAGGACAGGTGACACCTCGGTGGCGGCAGTATCTTTCCGGACGGGTCCGAAGGAACGCTCGAAGAGCGCTTCTATCGCGTGACGTCCTTCCTCAGTCAACGAACGGGTCCCGGCGCCGGTAAACCGGGTTCGTCGAATCCGGGGTGCGTCAACGGGTGTCCACGCCTCCCCGGACCACGAAAACCATTGGTTTCTTGGCTGATCAAAGACATGCAGCGGCTTGCGGAGATGCTTCGCTAACTCAGCCCCCCAGCCGGTTCCCCCTTTCACGGTATCGTCGTCGAGAATCTCGCCAACCACAAACACCTCTCCGGCCGTGGCCACCTGATGCCAGAGGGTCTTCAGGAGGCGCTGAAACGTACTCGTGGCCGGAAACACCCGATGAAGCTGGGCCTTGATATAGGCCTTGCTTACCGCACCACGCTCTAATTCCACGTCGGACAATTCGACCACGCCGCGACGCCGCGCGGTCTGGCGCCCAGCGAAAGAGAAATTCGTTTCCTGAACCCCCCATCGCTCGGCAGCCGCCCCAAACGCTGCCTCCGCCCCGACCGCCCCACCGGACAGTACCGTGAACGCCGGGGTCGGCAGATTGGCATCGAATTCAGCGGCTCCTTCTTCGACCAGTCGCATCGTGTCGCTATGCAACTGCAGATGCGTATCCTCCGGTGACAACGCATCATGATCCTTGAGCAAACGTACTGTGACATCTGTACCTTCTGGCTCCAGAAACACCGCAAGATCGATCAGCTCGTTGTAATCGTCGCAGGGGGGGGGCACCGCAGTTGGATGACTCGGTGTCAGCTCCCGGTGCGTCTGCGCCGTTACCCACAGTATCGCCCCAAGTCGTTTGGCGATCTGCTTGAGCGCACCCAACTCTGCCGCCTGCTCAACAATCGGTTCTCGCTCCCACCGTAATCCATCGACCACGACGACCGCCGGCGTAAATCCGGTCTTGCCGTACAACGCCACAAGGTCATCAAGCCGCTCGTGCGGGAACACGGTATCCGCGTACGCTTGAATCACCCGATGACGAATCAGGTGTTGTCGGACGACCTCACGGTCATCGAGACGTGTCGCCTCAGCGAGATCATCAAACAACGCGTCATACCAAGATTGGACGTGCTCCAAATCCTGCCCAAGCGCAACATGCAACACGTGATTCCCGCGCAATGCATCGTCAAGCCCGATCTGTACGAGAAACGCGGTCTTGCCGACCCCAGCGCGCGCCATGACGACACCAAGTTCACCCGGACGGAGCCCACCGCGACAGCAACGCTCAAGAATACGGATGGGACTATTCACGTTGACCTGGTTCACATCCATGCTGACTCCTTGTCGCCGTTCCCCACTAGCTGGCCTTCATTTTCTTGTCGGCCTTTGCCGCCACCAATTCTGCTTGCACCGATTCGGGAACCGGGAGATACCGTGAAAACTCCATGGTGAACTCAGCCTTACCCTGGGTTGCGGATCGTAACGTCGTGGCGTATCCGAACATCTCGGCCAACGGGACTTCGGACTCGGTAGCCGTCATGCCCCCGAGCTCCTGCTGTCCGATGATCGTCCCCCGCCGTTGCATGATGGTCGTCAGCACACTCCCCGCGTGTTCCGACGGCGCCTCCACCGCGACGCGCATGATCGGCTCAAGCACCTTGGCCGCGCCGCGCTCATAGGCCTCCCGCCAGGCTGCTTTGGCTGCCTCCTGAAACGCCACATCTGACGAATCCACCGAGTGACTGTTGCCGTCGTTGAGTACCACGCGTACATTGACTACCGGGGCGCCAATCTTGCGACCTTCGGCGAGCATCGCTCGCATCCCCTTCTCTACCGACGGAATGAACTGTCGGGGAATGACTCCCCCCCGGATCTGATCCACAAACTCAAATGCACTCTCGGCAGACGGTTCGATATACCCAACCACCCGACCGTATTGTCCCGATCCACCGGTCTGCTTCTTGTGTGTGTAGTCGTACTCAACACGCCGGCTGATGGTCTCTCGATAGGCTACCTGCGGGGGTGACACTTCGACCTCGACGTTATACTCCCGCTTCATCCGCTCGATGTACACCTCGAGCTGTAGTTCACCCATGCCGTGAATAACGGTCTCCCCAGACTCAGCGTCGGCCCCGGCACGAAACGTCGGGTCTTCCTTGGTAAACCGTTGCAACGCTTTCGTCAAATTCACTTGCGACTGATTGTCGGTCGGCTTCACCGAAAGGGAAATGACGGGAGCTGGCACATGGATCGACGTCATCGAGACATTGAGCGTACCATCCGTAAACGTGTCCCCAGAATGGCAGTCCAGCCCAAAGATCGCCACGATGTCGCCGGGCCCCGCCGACTCAATGTCCTCCATCTCGTCGGCGTGCATGCGTACCAAACGCCCCACCTTGGTCTCCTTGCCGCTCCGGGAGTTGGTCACCACCGTATCTCGCGTCAGCGACCCTTGATAGACCCGCATGTACGTCAACTGTCCATAACGCCCATCCTCGAGCTTGAAGGCAAGGGCAACCGCAGGCCGGTCGGCCTCGGGCACCAGAGGGGCGGTGGCGCCCTCCTCCGCATCGAGATCAATGGCCTCATTCGCAATATCCAAAGGCGTGGGAAGATAGTCCACGACGGCATCCAAAAGCGTCTGAACGCCCTTGTTCTTGTAGGCCGAGCCCACAAGGACCGGTGTGCACTGCAGGGACAACGTCCCAGAACGCACGGCCGCGTGGATCAATTCCTCCGTCACTCGGTCCTCTAGCATCGCCTCCATCAATTCATCTGAGAACATGGACACGACGTCGAGCATCTGCTCACGAAATGCTTCTGCCTCGCCACGGAGTTCGGCAGGAATTTCCCGCTCCACCACCTGCTCGCCAAAATCACCCTCGAAGTAATAGGCCTTCTGGCGAATCAGATCGACGACTCCCTGGAATTCATCTTCCAAGCCGATCGGCAGCTGGAGCATGACCGCATTGTGACCGAGCTTGTCGCGTAACTGGTCTCTGACCCGCACGGGGTCTGCCCCCACGCGATCACACTTGTTCACGAACGCGATGCGGGGTACCGCGTATCTATTCATCTGGCGATCGACGGTGAAGGATTGACTTTGCACACCGGCAACCGAGCAGAGCACCAAAACGGCCCCATCAAGAACACGAAGACTGCGCTCAACCTCGATGGTGAAGTCGACGTGGCCAGGCGTGTCGATAATGTTGACATGCGCATCCCGCCAGGAGGTGTGTGTCGCCGCGCTGGCGATGGTAATCCCGCGCTCACGCTCAAGTTCCATCGAATCCATCTTGGCTCCCACCCCATCCTTACCGCGCACATCATGAATGGCATGGACTCGATTCGTATAAAACAGAATGCGCTCGGTGAGCGTCGTCTTACCGCTATCAATGTGGGCCGAAACCCCAATATTTCGGATCGTCGCGAGATCCTTAATCACGTTCTGTCACCTTTCGAAGACGACGCGGGAAGGAAGCGGAGGTAGGCAAACCGCCAACTAGATCACCACTGTACCCTACGAATGTTACAAATCTGTGAACGGAGAACGCCCCCAGCGCCGGAGGCCTGCACACCGCCCTGGTTCCACTGCTTTACTACTTATCGGGACTCGCCGGTTCGACCGTTACCGGAAGAGACAACGAAGCTCTACGACCGCGAGCTCTGACCGTAAATTCAGCCGATGAGAACTCACCAGAACACGATCCCGCAACCTAACTCCGTGCGCGACGCTGTCCAGCCGACCTGGTCAGGAGCGCCAAAGCTTCGACTTGTCGCGTCTGCGGCATCATATCGATCGGCTGAACTGACCGAATCTCGAATCCCGCCCGCCGCAGGTGATGCAAATCACGGCACAGGGTCGTCGGATCGCACGAAAGATACGCCAATTTGGTCACCGGGCACCGCGAGACCGCGTCCAGCACCGCTGGATGCGCACCCGCGCGAGACGGATTCAAGACCACAGCATCGGGCGTCTCGTCGCGCAAGCGGGTCAACCCACGCTCCACCGCAACGGGCACAATAGCTACGCCCTCGATACGATGTGCCCGCACTGTCGACTTCAGGTCAGCAACCGCGCTGCGGCTTCCTTCCGCAAAGAGCACGCGACGGAAACGTCGACGCAGGGCGAGTCCGTGCGTCCCGACACCAGCGTAGAGGTCCGCGAGGACATCGCCTCTCTCAAAAAATCGAGCCATCAGTGTGTGAATGACCGGCAATATCCGCAAATTCACCTGAAAGAAGGCCGCCGGCGACACCCGAAATTTGAGATTCGCATGGTCGACCCACACCTCTCGTTCCCCCCAGAGCGGCCTGATCGCACCGCGAATGACCTGACCATCAGACTCAGGATTGAGGTTTGCCGAGATGCCGGTAACGGCAGGACACGCACGCCGCAGCAGATCGAGCGGAAACGGGGGAAGCGCAGTGTCCCGGAACACGAGCGTGACATGCTGACGGGTTGGGTCGCTGCCACACCGAAGATCGACGTACCGCAACGCAGGTGGGATATTTCTTGACCTCTGGAGAAATCGTCGGATCCGACCGGTCGTCTCGAGCAACTCTGGAACCAGCACGCGGCACTCGGGGGCGTCTACGATTTCCCTCGTACCCGTGCGAAAGTAGCCGAGGCGGGTCTCTTTTGGGGATATCCCGACCGCCATTTTTGCCCGGTTCCGATAACTATCCACCAGGGGCGACGGCAGGCACGGCAACGGTTTAACACCTCTGAGCAGTGACTGTTTCCGGATCGCCTCTACCAGAATCTCGCGCTTTTGCCCGAGTTGGGCGGTGTAGCCGGTCCCAAGGAGAGCGCAGGCGCCACAGTCGGCGTCGTGGATACAGGACACAGGGGTCGTTGCGTCGGCCATGAACCGCGTACAATACGCCAAAGTCCACGTATCTGGACTATGTCGCCGTGGACCGCCAAGAAATTCTGCGGTAAACACGCGGCCCGTTATTCCTTCGCGTCGATACAAAGATTCCATGCCTCCTGTCCGCGCTCTCGACACAGCCGGCTCCACCGGAAGCCTCCTCACGAGGCTCGCGCCACCAGCGCCGGGGGTAGCCGAGGCCGCCCTTCCCATGACCGCGGCGGAAATGCAACAGCGAGGGTGGGACGCTGTGGACGTGGTCTTTGTCACCGGCGACGCTTATATCGATCACCCCAGTTTCGCCATGGCCATTCTCGGCCGGGATCTCGAGGCAGCC
>CAZPZZ010000066.1:0-20886 GCA_964591245.1 uncultured Vicinamibacteraceae bacterium
ACACAGCACGCACATTCGTCGGCCAGATGTACGCCGTCGACTAAGAAGTAGCCTGCCCAATCAAGATACGGTGCTCGGTCCGCCGGCACGGCCACCGTATCTCTCTTGCGTGGCCCCGCGTCCGGGCCAAACTCTCAGTCCTGCCCAGGAAGGCGCGTCCCTCAACCAGAAAACAACGGAAGACTTGTCTGTTCACGCGGATCGGCTTGGCGTCATCGGTGCTCAACCATCTGTATCTTCACTATTAGGCTTTCGGCGCATCGAACCACGCGAGGCACGCCAGGCCGCTGGCCTGCGTCGAATCGAGAAGGCCAATTCGCCGGACGACAGACGAATTGGCCTTGCCTCACCGTGGTTGTCACTCCGTTGGTCACGATATAGCTTCTGGTGAGTGTCGCGTCCTGACAGTTTTCGGCAGGCGCATTGATGGGCGTTCCAATCGAGACATCGCCGGCCATGACCGAGTCAAGCGAACGCGCCAATCCGACGGCTGATTCACCAATGGTCCTGATGACAATGGTAGACCGCATCTCTGTTCCGTCTGCGGGGCCGAGAAAGAGATGCGACAAATGCATGACTGATGTATCACCACGCGCTTCACGAGCAGCCTGAATCCCAGTCAGGGTGCGGTACACGTCAGCGATGGTATGCCCGCGCTCCACCGCCGTCGGATTCAAGGCTCTCCCGGCAGCGGCCCGAAATCGGCGGGCGGCTCACGATGCCGCGTGGCCGCCTCGTAGGCAGCCCCAATTCGCAGGATAGTGGATTCGGCGAACGGCCGCGCGACAATGTCCATGCCTACCGGCAGACGCGCCGGCACGGGATCCGCGATCTGGGTCTCACGCTCTTCACCCCCGGAGGCCGAGTCTGGTGTCGCGGGCACACGGACACGATCGTACATGACGGCCGTGAACCCCACAGGGACCGTCACGGCAGGAAAGCCGTTGCGACCAAGGAAGCGCCATACGCCGTCCCCCGCGCGGCCGTTGATCGCCGGACCACGCGGCGAGCCAAGCTTCATCGGTGGAATATTGCTCGTGGGGTAGACGACCGCATCCAACTCTAGATCGGCCATGCAGGCCAGCACGATCGTCTGCACGGCAAATCGACTTTGCATCCGCGCGCTCATATCGAGTTCCCGCGCCTCGAGCGCGCGCACGTGCCTCGCCCGATGGTCGGGAAAATTCGGATCGTCGTAGTAGTTTGCCTTCTCGAGTAGGTCAGCCGTTGATCTGATATTGGTGTCCCCGCGCTCGCGCAGGTACCGGTCAAGCCAGTAGCGCCCCTGCCCCGCTGTAGGCGGGTTGTCCAACGTGCGAAACTCGACCTCCTCCGGCACAAGCCCAGGATCGGCCGCAAGGTCAATCAATGTCGCGAGGTGATTCCCGTACGGTGTGCCGTTGGACTCGAACGGAAAGCGCCCGGGATACGCGGCCGTGAACTGCCTGTCCAGAAGCTGTGGATACAAGCGACGCACGCATCGGTCAAAGAGCGCCCCTCCCGGGCCCGGGTCAACAAGCGTCGCTCCCAGCCCTCCGAGCTCCGCGACCGCCGTACTGACGAGATCTATCGTTTCCCCGTCTTCGCTCGTAAAGGCCTCCTTATCCATGTATTCGCGAACGACGCCGATGCGCAGTCCCTCGAGCCGGCCCGGCTCTGCGTCGCTCGCAAAACCGTCCACGGGCAGGCGGCCCACGCTGAACGCCGTGAGCTCGTCCTTGGAATCGTAGCCCACGATCACGTCAAGAACGCGCGCCGCATCTAGGACGGTGCGACAGATCGGACCGACGCGGGTGTTGATGCCCTGCTGAATCATGCCGTCTCGGCTCACAAGCTCCTGCGTCGGCGAAATGCCGACGCTGTTGTTTGAGTAAGCCGGACTCCGAATAGACGAACCCGTTTCCTCTGCAATGGCACAGGTCACAAGGTTCGCCCCGACGGCAGAGCCCGACCCTGCACTCGACCCGCCCGGGCTTCGCTCGGTGTCGTAGGGATTACAGAACGTGCCGCCGAACGTGCTGCGCGGAATCGCCGAGGCGAACTCGCCGAGATTCGATTTCGCGATGATGATGGCTCCAGCTTCACGAAGCCGCTGCACGAACGTCGCATCGTCGGGTGGCCGATCGTCGTCGAAGAACGCATCCGCGCCAGAGGTCGTACGCATGTCGAATGTGTCGTACTGATCCTTGATGGCCATGACGACACCGTGCAGGGGGCCCACGAATTCGCCTGTTTCCGCGAAGTGCGCATCGAGCGTCCGTGCTGTTTCGAGCGCGTCAGGCATGGCCGGATTGTCGTCGATCGCGTCCGTCATACTCCTGGCCTTCCGTGAGTCGAACCCCCAGCGCACACGCGTAGCCGGCCTCAAGTTCAGCGTCGCAAGCGCATTGATCTGTCCGGCTTGCGCGATCGTCGTGACCGGTCCGAGCAGGCCCTCCGGTTGATTGACGCAAGTGCCGTTGTACGCCTTGATGCGTGCGAGATAGAGCGCGACAAGCTGCTCGGCCGTCAGTGCACCGCCGCGTATCGCAGCCTGAATCTCTGCGATCGTCGCGTCTTCCAGGTGAAACGATTCCTGCGCAGCCTCGGCCGCAGGGACACTCTGGGCGACAGCCTCACCTGGCCTGCCCAGCGTAAGGAGCAAGAACAGCGCAGCCCGGGGCTGAGCCTTCGGCAAGAATCGTGGCATCGATCACCCCTCGTACAATCCCGCTCAGTAAATACATTGACACCCGTCGGGTGCCTCCACCACGCCATCCGGGAACAGATCGGATATGCCTCTACGGTAGGCCAACGGCGTCACTCTGAGTCCGTGTACGCGGGAATTGTACTTCGCCGAGGGCCACCAGATCCTGGCCCCCTGCTCCAACCACACGTCCCACATCCTTAGACCTGCGGCCATTCCAATCGACGTCTCTACCGCTCTACGACAGCCAGACCGTACGGATCGTTCCCCACGCCGGTCACCACACTCACGACGCGCCGCGCACGTAGATCGATCACGTAGACGTGACCGACCTCCTGCGAGAAGGGCCGCGTCGCGGCTCCCCCACTGATCACGGCGTATCGACCATCGGCTGTAATCGCGGACCCCTTCGGGCGAGCCGGCCGTCCATCCTCGCGAACTAACGGGATGCGCGCGACTTCCGCGGCGGGATCGCCGACACGCGCCAACTCGAGGTTTACGATCGACACATTGTTCGCACGATAGTTCGGGACAATCACTTCCCGACCATCAGGCGTGACCGAAGGTATGAATGGATGAGTCTGCTCTCGGGGATCGTCCGTGCCGACCAGAAGACGCGCCACTTCGGCATCGGGGTCACCCGCGCTCGCCCGGTCGACGTCGATCAGGGAAATCACGTTCCCCGCCAACCGCTCTCGTTGCCTCCCGCCGTTCGCCACGACAATATGGCGCCCGTCTGGGGTGGCGGCGATACCCCAGGGGCCGACCTGCATCGGGATGCGATGAATCTCCGCCCGCCGATCCCCGCCGATTGCGCGGTGAAGGTCGATCACCGACACGTCGTTCGTGCCACCGTTGGCGGAAAACACGTACGCCTGGCCATTGCTCGCACGCCCCAACGCCAATCCGTTCGGGTCAGGGAAACATCCCCAACTGGGATCCGGTGAGAGCACGGCCAGATTCCGTGGCGGCCCGTAGGGCGAGACATAGGGCACGGGATAATCCGGACAGCTAACGTCTGGCGATCCCAACGCCAGCTCCACCGTCCCGCGTAAGCTCCCCGTTGTTCGGTCGACGAAAGTGATCCGGTTCCCGCCATCCTCCGTCAGGTTGTTCTCGGCATTCGCAATGACAAGCATCTCCGGCAGCAGCAAGACGCCGACCGCGCCAAAGGCGCCGGAATCTACGTGACGACGTAACGCGTTGGCCGTCCTGTCATTCTGAGAATCCAGGACCTGATCCACGTCAAGTACCGCGATCTGCCCTCGGCCGCCGTGCTGATTGAATTCCGCATTGTCGACGCCGCCATGGTGATTCACCACGTAGACGGTACCGCCATCTTCGCTCACGATGAGATTCGCCGGATCACCCAGCAACTGACCATCCAACCGATCGAGCGCCACCTTGCTACGCCCGATGATCGCGTTCGGAGTATTGTTGTTCGCGACTTGGACTGCGTCATCGAGCGCGATGGCGTACAGGTACGGAAGCCGTCGTCCGGTCGCGAGAATGTACGAGGACTGGGCAATTACTTCCTGTACTTCGCACGCCGCGATCACAAACATCGTGATCATCAACGCCGCGCGCCTGAGCGAGCGCGACAGAGCCGTCATAGTAAAACCTCCTTTTGGAGTGATCGACGTCGGTTTCGATACGCCCCGACTCGAATTCACCAAGAACCCCGTTTCTACGTTGGAACTACAGCCAGTTTAGAGACTCCTGTTCTTCATGGTGGCTGCGACCATCGAGTCGGCGCAGCGCCGCGGAAATGGGAGCAGGCTGCACCAGTGACATAATCACCGAACATCGTCAACACAGAGGAGGGTACATGCTCGCATCCGGTCGTCCATCATTTCATTTCCGCCTCGCATGTCTTGCGTCCGGCATTCTGGCCATCGGGGTCTCGCTCCTGACCGCGGCGACGGCCCTCGCCCAGGAGGACCGCATCCGGCCGGTGACCGACGCGGAACTGGAGAACCCGAGTCCCGACGACTGGTTGATGTGGCGCCGGACGCTTGACAGCTGGGGCTACAGCCCGCTCGATCAGGTAAACCGTGAAAACGTCAGCAACCTGCAGATGATCTGGTCACGCGCGCTCCAGCCTGGCCGCCAGCAAGGCACCCCACTCGTACGCGATGGCGTGATGTTTATGCCCAATCCACGCGATATCATCCAGGCCCTTGACGCGGAGACAGGTGACCTGATTTGGGAACACCGACGAGACCGACCAGACGATCTCGGTGACTACATGATGAGTGGTGGACTCAACGAGACCAATCGCAACATCGCCATCCACGGCGAACTGATCATCAACACCAGCATGGACGACCACATCTTCGCGCTGCACGCGGAGACGGGTGAGGTGGTCTGGGAGACGGAGATTCTGGATTATCGAGTGAACCCGGCAAACCAAACCTCTGGGCCTATCGTCGCCGGCGGGAAGGTGTTCTCTGGACGAAGCTGCGACCCGCGAGGGGGGCCGAATGGCTGTGTTATCACCGCACACGATGCCGTGACCGGCGAGGAGCTCTGGCGGCGGCGCCTCATCCCAGCCCCTGGCGAACCGGGCGACGAGACCTGGGGCGATGTCCCCTTCGAGGAGCGGGCACATGTCGGCTCGTGGATGGTCCCCAGCTACGATCCGGCGCTGAACTTGGTCTACGTCGGCACGTCGGTCACGTCACCTGCCCCGAAATTCATGCTCGGCGGCACCGACAAGACGCACCTGTACCACAACTCGACGCTGGCTCTGAATGGGGATACGGGTGAGATCGTCTGGTACTACCAGCACCTGAACGACAGCTGGGACCTCGATCATCCGTTCGAGCGTTTGCTGGTTGACACGGCGGTGCGGCCGGACCCAGCCACAGTGAGCTGGATTAACCCGCGGCTAAACCCGGGCGAACAGCGCCGCGTCGTCACCGGCATCCCGGGCAAGACCGGCATCGTCTACACCCTGGACCGTGAGACCGGTGAGTTCCTGTGGGCTACCCCGACCATTGTCCAGAACGTGATCAGCGGCATCGACGGCGCGACGGGAGCCGTCTCCGAGAACTCGGAGCTGGTCTTCACCGCAGCGGGGCAGACGGTACTAGCCTGTCCGCACGCCAGTGGCGGGAAGGACTGGGAGGCCGGCGCTTACAGTCCCCGGACGAACACGATGTACATGCCGCTGCGGAACGTGTGCGCGCGCATGCGTGCCATGTCAGAACCCGATGAGCAGGACGAGGCGCGCCGGCTCTATGCCCTTGCCTGGCGTCCCGAAATCGCGCCCGGAACAGACCAAGTCGGTAGTGTGCAGGCGATCTCGGCCGAGACCGGTCAAGTGACGTGGAATTACCAGCAGCGGGCCGCCACGATGGCGCTCGCCGCGACCGGCGGCGGACTCGTCTTCGGCGGCGACGTGAACGGACGGTTTCGGGCCTTCGACGACCGGACGGGAGAGATTCTCTGGGAGATCAACCTCGGCTCGCCGGTCTCCGGCTTCCCGATCACCTACGCGGTTGACGGTCGCCAGTACGTGGCGGTCAGCACCGGGTTTGGCCGTTTTCTGGAGTTGACACCGGAGCTACGGCCGAGCGCCAACAACAACCTGTTCATCTTCGCCCTGCCAGACAGATAGGAAGTGTGGCGACGCCATACTCTGCCCCGCAGTGGGACGACTTCGGTACAGGACGCTGCTGATGTTCCGCGGGCCGGCCTCAACCGGCCCGTGTCTCCGACCGGGTTCATACTCACACGAGCGGTAGAGTCTCCAGGGGCGCATCCAGGTTCAATTTCCCACGGCTGTTGGCAATCTCCTCAATGGGAATGCCAAGCTTGTCTAGTACCGTGACCAGGAGTGTCGCCGCCGGTTCATGGTCGTATTGCAGGTGCCGCCCGCCCTTGAACTGATCCTGCGCTCCGATCAACATCATCGGGAGATTCATCGAGTCATGCGTATTACTGTCGGCCATGCCGGCGCCGTACATCATCAGCGTCTGGTCCAGCAATGTTCCATCGCCGTCGGCCGTTGACTCCAGCTTCTCCAGATACGACGCGAACAATGAGACGTGATACGTGTTCAGCTTTGCGAGCAACTCAATCTTCGCCGGATTGTCCTGATGGTGGGACAAGGGATGGTGAGCCTCATTGATCCCGATCTGCGGGTACGTGCGCCCGCTGTACTCACGCCCCATCATGAACGTCGCGACGCGTGTCAGATCGAGCTGGAAGGCCAAGACCTGCAGATCGATCATCAACGCGCAGTGCTCGTCGTAGCTCGCGGGAATCCCTCCGGGTTGCGACAGCGACGGCAACTCCTTCGTACTTTGCTGCTCCGCCTTCTGGATACGCCGCTCCACGTCGCGGACCGCGGTCAGATACTCGTCAAGGCGGGAGCGGTCGCCAGCGCCGAGCTCTTTCTCGAGATCGGCCAACGCATCCGTCAGCGAATCAAGAATGCTGCGGTCGCGGCGCAAACGCGCACGGCGCTCTTCCGGATCTATCGTGCCGCTGTCTCCAAATAACCTCTCGAACACCACGCGTGGATTGTCTTCGCCAGGAACCTGCGTCGTCGGACTGGCCCACGAGAGCGTGTTGATGAACGCGCACGTGGTGTTGTCACACGTGCCGACAAGGTCCAGGCGATCGAGAGAGAGCTCCAGTGATGCCAGTTGCGTGTGCTGGCCAAACTCTTGAGCCGCGATCTGGTCGATCGACGTACCGGCCTCGATCCCGTTGCTCGTCGCGTTCCCAATCACCCCGGTAAGAAACCGTGTCGACGCAGTCGTATGGGTTCCGCCACGCCCCTGCAGTCCATCCAGGCCGGAAAAGACGAGCATACGATCCTGAAAGGACTCGAGCGGTTGCAGGATCGGCGACAGTTCAAGTGGGCCCTCACGACGTGGGGTCCAACTCTCCATGATCATGCCGTTGGGGACATACACGACCCCAAAACGGCGAACTGGTGCGGCTGGTGTCTTAGCGAGAGCGGTAAAGGCGGGCACCATCGCATCTAACAATGGCAGGGCCAGCGTGGCCCCCATCCCGCGCAAGAACGTACGCCGTGGCAACGACATCTTCGTGATCATCATGGCTCTAGTCTCCGCTCAAACACGATCCCCACGGCCAGGGCGTCCTCAGGGAATACGTGCATTCGCCGTCCGCCCGGAAGCATCCATGACCGCCCGTCTCATTCGAAACGCCGGACTCTTCACAATGCCTAGAACAATCGCCGAAAGCTGATAGTCGCTCGACGCAGCGTCCCGGACGATAGAGCGTACCGTCGGGAGATCGTAGTACTCGATGCTGCGGCCAAGCGCATACGCCAACAGTTTTTCGGTCAGGGCGGTGACAAATTGACGACGCTGGGTTACCAAGTATGCACGTAATCCAGCTGGCCCCTGAAACTGCGTACCGTCGGGCAAGACGGCCGAGTTGTCCACAGGCGCTCCGCTCTCTGTATCGCGCCAGCCACCGGTCGCATCAAAGCTCTCCAACGCAAAGCCCAACGGATCCATCGGCGCATGACACGTGGCGCACACCACGTTTTCCCGGTGCTGTTCCAATCGCTGGCGCACCGACGCCGGGACGCCATCTCTTCCTCGGTCTGGTAGACCAGGAACATCTGGCGGTGGCGGTGGTGGTGGCGTGCCAAGCAGATTCTCAAGCACCCAGTGCCCCCGCAAGACCGGCGATGTACGATTCGGATACGACGTCACGGTCAGCACACTGCCCTGACCGAGCAACCCACCCCGGGGATCGTCGTCACCAAACGTCACTCTCCGAAAATGACTGCCAAAAACATTCGGGATCCCGTAATGTTTCGCCAGCCGCTCGTTTGCAAACGTGTAGTTTGCCCTCAGGAGGTCGACAACACTCCGGTTACCCCGGAAGATGCTTTCCACAAACAACATCGTCTCGCGCAGGAACGCATTGCGGAGATTCTCGTCAAAATCCGAAAATGCATTCGGATCCGGGGTAGCACCCGCTAGATTGCGTAACCGCAGCCACTGGCCAACGAAATTATCCACTAGCGCCGTCGAACGGCTGTCCGCCAACATCCGCCGGACCTGCTGGTCAAGTACGGCGGGATCATCGAGTTCACCGCGGGCAGCCACGTCAAGTAACGCGTCGTCGGGAATACTGCTCCACAGAAAGAATGACAGGCGAGACGCAAGTTCGAAATCACCGATGCCATACACAGCATCTGGACCAACGTCCACCGGGTCCCGCTCGATCCGGAACAGCAATTTTGGATCAGCCAGAAGCCGTTCTAAGGCGAACTGGATACCCGAATCGAACGACCCCTCCCGGCGACCGTCTCTGTAAAACCGCAGGAGTTCTTCGACCTCCCGATCGGCCACTGGTCTGCGATAGGCTCGACGGGTAAGCGCCTCCAGTATTTCCTTCGCGCAGGGCTCTTCCTCTTGGGGCCTCGTCGGACGACAGACAAAAATTCGACGCCGACTTGGTGTCTGCCCCGGGCCGGAGACATCGTACGGACCACTGATCGCGACGGTGTGAACCCACACGTTACTCTCGAGCGACTCGTCACGTTCAGGGTACTTCGGAGGATGCGGAACCCCATCCTCGATCTCCGTCTGGCGCCCCAGGAATGAGACTCCGACCAGGCGCGTACCGGCCTTGACCGGGAGGCGGACCTCAAGACCATCATCGGCATTCTGGGCATACTCTTCCCATGCGGGATCGCCGAAAATATCTCCGATGAACCCGGCCGGAGGGGCTCCGGTCAATTCCTCGCCGCCGACAACCGACGAGAGAATCTGCTCTCCATCGAGACGGATCTCGACCTGGTGAGGCTCACCGAGGCCGATCACGTAATCAAAGAGTTGCCGGTAGAGGCGCACTTTGATGACGTACTCGCCATCGACCGGAAAATGGTGCCGTACGGCGGCGCCACCGCGTGACCCAAACGGCAACTCTTCCCCGAGATAGCCATCTTGATTCAACAGGGCGCGATATTCGTCAGTGGTGGGTGCTGAAGGTGGAAGCCCCACCGCCAGCCGACTCAGCTTCCGAGCTGCTGAAAGGTATCGGTCCAACAAGGTCGGTGAAACCGACAACATGCTGGCGATGTTGTCGAACCCCTGCGCGTCTCCACTGTCGGCCGGTAACAACGAGTTGACATCAACGTCGAGACCCAACAGATCCCGGATCATGTTCTGGTATTCGGCCCGATTGAGTCGGTGCACACTATCTGTACGGCCAGGATTGGGAGCAAGTGCCGCAGCGGTATCCAGCTCCGTTTCCAGCCACGCAACCATCTGGTCGACCACGTCGCGATCTGGCCGCGGCCGGCCCGGCGGTGGCATTGCACCAATTCGGAGCTTTTCAATGACCCGCTCCCAGACCTCAGCACCTTCGGCTACATGGACGGCATCCATGGCCTCGAGGGAGAGACCACCCGTGCGCAACCTGTCACTGTGACAACCGACGCAGTACCGGTCCAGTACCGGAGGCACTGGAGATGCCTCCGACGATGACGCCTGCTGCGTGGATGGTTCTTGGCTGGCTGTAACGGGCGACAGGAGTACCAGCCAAATCGCCGGCGTCAGCAAAAGCCAGAGCGTGGACCACCGGCGTGGCATGTATGATCTCCACCTAGAATCGACGATTTCACGGATAGCACCCTCGTAATAATACACCCGTCTGAGAAAGATTCATCCAATACTCGCGTGGTAGAATTCAATGCAACTTGGCCATTCTCTCGGAGGGCATGACTATGCGCATCTTGACGAGTGGACTCTGCCACTGGGCACTCCTGTCACTCGTGGCGGTCGCGACGCTCGGGGCACGCACCGCGGACGTCCAGCTCATTCATGCCGTCAAGGACGGCAACACGTCCGCAGTACACGACCTCCTCGCACGCGACGCCGACGTGAATGCCCGGCAGGGTGACGGCGCCACGGCTCTCCATTGGGCTGCCTACCGGAACGACCTCGAGAGCGCCGAGTTGCTGATTCGCGCCGGTGCGGTCGTGAATGCCACAAACGACCTCGGTGTCACGCCGCTCTGGGTCGCAGCGACGGCCGGCAGCGCGGCCATGATTGCGAAACTGCTACACGAGGGCGGTGACCCGAACCTCGCACCGGCCACGGGCGGAACCCCTCTGATGATCGCTTCCCGGCAGGGTAATGTCGCCGCCGTGGAATCCCTCCTGAACCACAGTGCCGATGTGAATGCCACCGAGGGGGCACAAGCACAAACTGCGCTCATGTGGGCAGTGGCGCAAGGGCGACCGTCTGTCATACCGGTTCTTCTCGCCGCGGGAGCAGATCTGAACGCTCGGACTCGCTCATCACGCCGACACGTACTCCTCTGTTGTCAGAAGAGCCTGGGACGAACCGAGGGGGCAACGTGGGTCAAAGAGGGCGGATTTACACCGTTGATGTTCGCCGCCCGCCACGGGCGTGCCAACTCGGCGAGACACCTCCTGGCCGCAGGCGCAGAGATTGACGACACCGCCGCAATCGGCACAACCTCCCTCGTCGTGGCCGCGCAGCACGGTCACCACGCGGTCGCGGCGGTACTGTTGGAGCATGGTGCCAACCCTGACACCGCCGGTGCCGGCTACGCCGCGCTGCACTGGGCGGCCCTACGTGGCGACAGCAGACTGGTCGGAATGCTGCTCACTCACGGCGCGAACCCTGACGTACGACTTGAGACAGGCTCAACCCTCAAACACGATCGCCGTGCCTTCGCTTTCGACAAGTTTCTGATCGGTGCCACTCCATTTTCCCTGGCCGCCCGACGATCTGGCGTCGGCATCATGCAATTGCTTGCGGCCGCCGGAGCCGACACATCACTCCCCCTGGAAGACGGCCATACGCCGCTCATGGTTGCGGCGGCAGGGCGCAACACAGGACTTCGCCGGCTCAGACTCCAGGAACACCAGATCCTCGACACCATCAAGGTCGGGCTCGACTTGGGCATGGATGTCAATGCCATCAGCCTGTCTGGCGATACGGTGCTCCATGTGGCCGCAGCCAGCAAGTTCGAACGCGTCATTCGCCTGCTCGTCGAACGTGGCGCAAAACTCGACGCTCGGAATGCGCTCGGACAAACAGCACTCTCGGTGGCGCTTTTGCCACCCGAAGCCCCGCAGGGGGCGGTCGGTGGCTCAGCGCTCGCGCGATACCGGGAACGATACGAAGCCTGGAAGGCCAGTAACGGACACCCCCCGACCGCGGAATTGCTGCGCTCGCTCGGCGCCCCCGAAACCGGAGAATAGGCGATCCACGAGGGGCGGCCGAAGACCTTCTGTCAGTCGTCTCGGCAACTGTACGGAGGCACACATGGTAAACACCCGCCCTACGCTGATCCTCTTCCTCCTGATCATTATTAACGGAACCGGTCCATCGGAACTCTCTGGTCAGGTCCGCTACGTCGCCGAGCAGGCGGCGGCGGGTGAAGCCATCTACGAGCAATCCTGCGCCGTCTGCCACCTTCCCAATCTCCAGGGCTCCTTCGAAGCTCCCCAGCTCGCTGGCCCCAACTTTCGCCTCAACTGGGGAGGGAGACCCCTCAACACCCTCCGGGACGTCCTGACGACGATGCCTCCTCAAGCGGTAAATTCACTTTCTGAGGATGAATATTCGTCGGTTGCGGCCTATCTCCTCCGTGAGAACGGCTTGGACCCTGGGGCGTCGCCGCTTGAGCTCACGTCCTCGGATCTCTTATTTCCGGATGTGCGGGCTGGCACAACGGCCGATCTTCCTCCAGGGACGGAAGCCGTGCCCCCGCTACCCGGTCGTCCCGGGAATGTGCCGTCACCCGACGGGGTGAATCGCGCCCCTGAGACCGTCGGCGAAATCGACGTCACCGCGGTAGGTCGCACCGAAACGTTCAGACGGGCAGATCGATTCACGGATGTCTCTGACGCCGTCCTGGCCGATCCACCACCTGGCGACTGGCTTCACTGGCGACGCAATCAGCAGGCCTGGGGCTCGAGTCCACTTACCCAGATCAACAAGGGCAACGTCAATCAACTTCAGCTCGCATGGGTATGGGGCATGGAAGATGGTACGAGTCAGCCCGATCCCTTGGTCCGAGACGGTGTCCTCTACATCCCAAATGCAGGAAACGTCATCCAGGCCATCGACGCCGTCGATGGCACCCTCCTTTGGGAGTGGCGTCATACGTTCCCAGAAGGTGCGGGCACCCGGGGCCAACTGCGTAATCTCGCCGTATGGGAAGATTTGATCTCCGTGGCGACGGAGGACGGGATCATGGTGGCCCTCGATGCACGCACAGGCGTCGTCCGATGGCACTCGACCCTTGCCAACTGGGAGCTCGGATACCAGAACTCGTCAGGCCCCATCGTGGTGGACGGCAAGCTGGTCAACGGAATAGATGGTTGCGCGCGGTTCACGGACGAAAGCTGCTTCATCACGGCGCATGACGCACGGACGGGAGAGGAGGTCTGGCGGACATTCACCGTTGCACGCCCCGGAGAGCCTGGAGGCGATACATGGGGCGACCTTCCGTTCGCACTCAGAGGTGGGAGTGAAGTATGGATCGCCGGTAGCTACGATCCGACCCTTGATCTACTCTTCTTCGGAACGGCTCAATCAAAGCCATGGGTTGCGGCGAGCCGAGGATTGACCGTAAACGACGCAACGCTTTTTGCAAACTCCACACTCGCGCTGGATCCAGACGATGGGAGTATCGTCTGGTTTTTCCAGCACATCACTGGCGAAAGCCTCGACCTGGATGTTGCCTTCGAGCGGGTCCTTGCAGACGTCGATGGCGTACCCGTCGTCTTCACGATCGGAAAGGATGGCATCCTCTGGAAGCTCGATCGACGGAGCGGAGCGTATTTGGACCTCGTGGAGACGGTCTATCAGGACATTTACACCATCGATCATGAGACCGGCAAGCTGACCTACCGCGAGGACATTCAAAACGCGAAGGTCGGCGAATGGCTCTCAGCGTGTCCGTCCACGGCCGGCGGACATAACTGGCATACCATGTCGTTCGAACCCCAGAACGGCCTCCTGATCATCCCCCTGGGCCAGACATGCATGAACCTGCAGGGGCGAGAAATGCTTCTCGAAGAAGGCTCCGGTGGCGTTGCCGCAAACCGGGTCTTCGTGGACATGCCAGGCGCTGAGGGAAACATTGGAAAGCTCGCCGCCTACGACGCCTCAACACTAGACGAGGTCTGGAGCGTCGAGCAGCGCGCACCCTTTACCACGGCAGTATTCACGACCGCCTCAGGCCTTGCCTTTGCAGGCGACTTCGACCGATGGTTCCGTGCGTTTGACGTCCGCACCGGCGAAGAACTCTGGAAGACCCGGCTTGCCACATCCGTGCTCGGGTACCCGATCACCTATGCGGTGGATGGCGTCCAGTACATCGCCGTCACCGCAGGACGCGGCGGCGGCAGTCCGTGGAGCGTTCCCAACGTTGTCACAACCGAAGTACGCACGCCTCCTGGACAAAGGCACAACGCGATCTATGTCTTCCGCCTCGGGCCAAACTGATCCCAGAGTTCTCCCAGATTGCGCGGCGCGACAACCGGAAACATTGATTCGGTACTCCTCGTCGGCCCTCCGTCCCGTGACAGGTTGCCGGTGCACGGCATTCATTGAGCGACTTGCCGTGCACTCCCCACTGTCCCAACTGGTTCCAGTCGCGGAGACGCCCAGGCAATGTGGCCGACGACACCGCCTCCTGAACACGTAATCCGCCTAGCATGACACCATACGCGTGTCGGTCTCGTGGCAGGTGTCTGCCAAGAACCGCTCGTCGATTCACATAAGACAGATAGGAGGCCGGTTATGACACGAACCGCGTGGATCGGAACAATTTTCTTGGTATCGGTCACCCTTGGCCCAGCGATGTCCTGGGCCGGCCAGACCACGACCGAGACGCTTACAGAAGCACAGATTACAGAGGTCCCTCTCTTCGAGGTTGACCCGGATTGGCCGACGATTCCCAACGACTGGATCCTGGGCCTCGTCGCGAGCGTGTCTGTTGACGACCGTGACCACGTATGGGTGCTGCACCGGCCGGGAACACTAGACGCCGACGAGGCCTCGATGGCCGCACCACCGCTGCTTGAGTTCGATCCCGATGGCAACTTCGTGCAAGGCTGGGGCGGACCACACCCGGCCTATCACTGGCCCGATTCAGAACATGGGGTATTTGTAGACCACAACGGCTACGTCTGGATCGGTGGCAACGGTCCGGACGATCAAGTGCTCAAGTTCACGATGAGCGGGGAGCTTGTCATGGAAATCGGTCGCCCTGGTGAAAGCCGGGGAAATCGCGATATTCGGAACCTGGGCCGACCGGCAGACGCCTGGGTGCATCCCCCGACGAACGAACTCTTCGTGGCCGACGGCTACGGTAACCGGCGGGTTATCGTCTACGACGCAGACACGGGAGCATTCAAGAGAATGTGGGGTGCCTTCGGCGACGATCCGACCGACGGCCCGACAGACCCGGCATGGGCCAGTGAGCAGGAAGGATTGGGCCCCCCGTATTTTGTGCCGCCCGTCCACGCAGCCAGAGTCTCTGACGACGGACTTGTCTACGTATCCGACCGCGGAGGCAAACGCATACAGGTCTTCACAATCGATGGAGTCTATGTGTCCCAGGTCTTCATCGGCCGCGAATGCCTGACCCCGGAGTGTGGCAACGGCACGACAGCCGCCAGCACGGCCTTTTCACCGGACGCGGAGCAACGTTTTCTCTATGTGGGCAACCGCAGTCAGGCGCGCGTGATGATTCTCGACCGCGCGTCACTGGAAATCTTGTACTCGTTTGGACAATGGGGCTCTGCACCTGGAGATTTCGGCACGCTCCACCACATGGACGTCGACTCGACTGGCAACCTCTACGTGACCGAGGTTACCCCCTTGACGCCCGCGAACCGCCGAATCCAGCGGTTCACCTTTACGGGGATGGGCCCCCGTCCCGAGAGGTGAAGTGCGGGACCGCCACCCTGTTTCCGCGGGTGTCACACGCCGAACTGTTGTCTCCGAATTCGACGGGCAAGCCGTAGGCCGTGTTGGGTCGGAACGCTCGACACAGGTAACATGGCGATGCCGTTCATAGAGCACCGGATCGCGCTCGTGCCGGTTGTCTTCATTTGGTCCGTGTTCAGATGCTGATAGATGTACCGACGTCGCTCCTCGGAGACCGCCGATGATGAGAACAACGAAGAAGTCCTGGTCCTGCGTGATGGTGTTCCTGCTCAGCCTGCTCGGTGGTTCACCAGCACTGGCGCAGACCGGCGCCCTGCGCGGCGAGTGGCGCAGCTATGGCGGCGACGACGGCAGCACCAAGTACGCGGCACTTGACCACATCGACGCCAACAACATCGACCAACTTGCCGTGGCCTGGCAGTGGGAATCACCCGATGGTGCGATTGCAGGTAACAATCGGAACCTGACACCGTCGGCCTTCAAGGCGACACCGTTGATGATCGACGGCGTCCTCTACATCCGGTCGTCGCTCAGCATCGTAGCGGCGATCGATGCCCAGACCGGTACCCAGCTCTGGATGCAGGACGTTGGAAGCTACGCGTCTGGTCGTCCGACCAATCTCGGGTTCAACTCCCGAGGCGTGGGGCATTGGACCGATGGCAACGAGGCGCGGATCTTCCTGGCGACCAGTGACGCACACCTCTGGTCTTTCAACGCCGAGACCGGCCAACCGATCGGTCGTTTTGGCAGCGACGGCAAGATCGACTTGACGCAGGGGCTCCGGCGCCCCGTTGACCGTAGCGCCTATCAGGTGATCGCACCGCCGATGGTCGTGGGTGACGTGGTCATTGTCAATGCCTCCATCTCGGACGGCCCACGATACAAGACCGCGCCCCCCGGGGACATTCGTGGATTCGACGTGCGAACCGGCGAAATACGGTGGATCTTCCATACGGTGCCGCAAGAAGGCGAACTTGGAAACAGCACGTGGGAGGACGATTCCTGGACGTATACCGGCAACACCAACGCCTGGAGCATCATGAGCGCCGACCTGGACCTGGGCTACGTCTATCTGCCGATCGGCACACCGACCAACGACTGGTACGGCGGGCATCGGTTAGGCGACAATCTCTTCGCGGAGAGCCTCGTCTGCCTCGACGCGGCGACGGGTCAACGGATCTGGCACTTCCAGATGGTCCATCATGGCCTGTGGGACTATGACCTCCCCGCAGCACCGACGCTCGTCGACATCACGGTAGATGGACGCGAGATCAAGGCAGTGGCGCAGGTCAGTAAACAGGGCTTCACGTATGTGTTCGACCGAATCACGGGAGAACCCGTCTGGCCAATAGAGGAACGGCCGGTCGCAGCCTCGACCGTGCCAGGCGAACGGGCCGCACCAACGCAGCCCTTCCCCACCAAGCCCCCCGCATTCGAGCGCCAGGGCATCTCAGTAGACGCACTGATCGACTACACTCCCGCGTTGCGAGCCGAAGCAGAGGAGATCTTGTCACGGCACGAGTACGGCGATCTCTTTCATCCGCCATCGCTCAGGGGAACCATCCAGATGCCGGGATGGGGCGGCGGGGCGAATTGGTATGGGGCGGGGTTTGACCCGGATTCTGGCTATCTTTTCGTGCCTTCCAGAACCAGCCCCATCTCGGTCACTCTCGTGCCGGCAGA
This sequence comes from uncultured Vicinamibacteraceae bacterium, assembly GCA_964591245.1. Classification (GTDB taxonomy): domain Bacteria; phylum Acidobacteriota; class Vicinamibacteria; order Vicinamibacterales; family UBA8438; genus CAZPZZ01. The sequence continues at coordinate 17,308 of CAZPZZ010000066.1, forward strand.
CCCAGACGGCTCGGATTTCCGTTACCGGCGGGGACGCAGCGGACTACGAGGGCCGGAAGGCCTCCCACTGGTCAAGCCACCCTATTCGCGATTGACCGCAATCGACCTGACGACGGGCGACTTCGCATGGCAAGTGCCGCTCGGCGACGGGCCACGCCAGCGATTGATCGAGATGGGCGTGCCCGATCCTGGCCCACTCGGCGGCGCCGCATTCACAGGCCCGCTAGTCACCAAGACACTCCTCTTCCTGGGGGTTCATGACCGGCGAGGCGGCGGCACGCCGACGATTACCGCGTTCAACAAGGTGACAGGCAAGATCGTACGGTCGGTCGAGCTACCTGCCGGTTTGACCGGCACGCCGATGACGTACCTGATCGGAGACAAGCAGTACATCGTGTCGGCCTATGGAAGCGGCGCCGAGACCGGTCTCGTCGCACTGGCGATTCCCTGAAGCGGTTGCGAACACGTTCCGGTGCTCCCCTGTCGCCCCAGATCCGACGTGACTAGACCAGGCCTTCCTCGGCGGTAACCTTTACTTCATATACTTTGTAGACCAGTTCCTTGGTCTCCAGGTTCACCTGCCCGGCTGAGACCGCTTGCACCGAGTTCAACCACTTGTACTTTTCATGGCTTGTTTGAAATGTGGGAGCCGCTGCAATCAGGCCTGTCTCAAAACTCCCTCTACCACCATATTCCACGTAGATAATGGCTCCGTCGTCCGTCTTGAGCGTCATCCGGACATCAAGAGCGCCCAGCGTTCCCCCCTCACTGAGCGTGAGCCAGTCGGCACAGTCGTGTGTTGCCAGCGTCGCGTTCACACGCTCGCTTGTGAACGTCACCTCGAGGACATCCACAATCATCCGCACCCCTTTGGGACCATCGCCGAGTTCAACGAAGTCACCAAGCCGCGCATCGAGCCGGCCGATCTCCACTAACGTCGCTGTTGCCACAACCGTCCTCCCTCTCGGTCAGCCTGGGACTACGCCGTAATCCCACCCTTGACGAAGACGCCCCCCTTGACCGTCGCCACGTTGACGAATTGCTGTCCCAACTCGCGCGTGTGCGCGTCAGGGCGAGAACCGTCCCCGAACGTAAAACGTCCCTGCTCGAGATCGAGGACGGCCACGTCGGCCGGCCCGCCGGGTGCGAGCACCCCCACCGTCTCCGGGTAGCTTAGCATCTTCGCAGGGTTTGTCGTCACGCGCTCGATCACCTGATCCAGGCTCAATCCCAGATGTAGAAACTGCGACATTGGTAACAACACGCTGGCCGGGGTACGGTCAGGATATCTGGCCACATCGGTCGAGATCGCATCCGGGAACCAACCCTGACTCGCCGCCTTCTCGGATACTTCCCACTGATGGTGCGTCGTGGCGAGCTGGCCGTCGGTAAAGATGCCGCGCTCTGTGAGCTCACGGATCTGCGGAAGCACGTCCTCGGCCTGACTCAACTGGCTCCCAAATACATTCGACGAGTTCTCGGACGGGGGATTGAAGGGATGCGTGAGGATATCACCCGCCTGCATGATGGCGAGCAAGTCCGGCTCGGTGGACCAATGCATCATGATGGGCACGCCGGCCTGGTCGGCAATCTCCCGGGCCGTCCTCATGACCGAGATGTCATGGGCAAGATCCTCGCGTTTCCCTCTCACGCGCACCTTGATCCCGAGGATCACATCCCGATGGGTCTCGATGATCCGGAGCACCGCTCTGGTGTTGATCAATCGCGGGTCGAGATAGATCTCGTCGGTACAGCAACCAGCCGTGGAGATGTTCAGTAATGCATAGATTCGGGTTCTCGCTCCCTCGATGACGAACTTCCTAAACCCGGGAAACATGGAGGCCCCCGTCGTTCCTGCATCGACGATTGTCGTAACCCCAGACAAATTACCGACGATATCGGAATTGACGCCAAGTGGCGTTCCGTACTCGTACACGTGGGAATGAAAGTCGATCAGCCCGGGCGTCACGATCTTATCCGTCGCGTCGAACACTCGGCGAGCCTGAACCCGCGGGATGTTGACGTCTACGCGGGCGATCCGCCCGTGCGCAATTGCGATATCACGCACGGCAGAGAGGTCTTGCCCCGGATCGATCACCCGACCGCCGGCAATCAGGAGATCATAGGTCTGTTCCGATGCCCTATCTTGCCCGGTCGCGATAACCGGAGAAGCCCCGGCGTCCCGCCGAAAACCCGATGAGACAATCGCCGCCGCACCAAACTGCTCCAGAAAAGCCCGTCGAGTTGACCGTGCCATCATGCCTCCACGCTCGCGGGGATCATCGTCGCGCCCCGCCCGGACTCTAGCTCATCCGCATACGCCCGACATCCGCGCCACCTCCAGAGCGTCCTCTTCACAGAAGCACCTGAAGACGCTGGAACAGATCCTCAACCTCTGTGATCGTCCCGTCAGCGTTGAGATCAAACGACCAGTAGCACTCTTCCTTCAGTTGATTCATCCGAAGCTGCATGACGCCTTGAGATTTGTGCTCGGCGATTACCCAGTTCCCGATAATCTCGAAATTCAGGCGATCGTTGAATCCAAACGTCTGCGTGCGATCGAACCGGGCCACCGGTCCGCCAGAAGACGCCGCGGTGATCGGATAGCCGTCCAGACGGCTGAACTCAAACACCTGCTCGCCCAGCACGCACGCAAAACCACCAAGCACCACCGGGCGCTCAGAGATCGGTAGACTCTCAGCAGCCTCGAGCGCGAGAATCGTCGCGCCCTTATGGTGGCCGTGCGTCTCCGCGTAGGGGACGTGCACCAGCACCAGGTCGTAGCCCCCTCCCTCCATGAGCTGCACAAGTCGCTGCCGCACCCAGTCAGCATCCCACGCCTGGGTGAGCGCCGGTTCAGGATCCTGCGTGAACGCATCATCGAGTTGGTCGAAGAAGAAGTACTTACTAATGCCCACGACCGCACCACCCGCCATGAGCTCCTGCTTTCGAATCGTCGGCAGGTGCTGACGAGCCACCGCTTCGTCGGTGAGCGCCAACCCGTGCAATTCCTCGACCAGCGTGGAATACCTGAACCCTCCACTCCCGTCAGTTACGAGAGCCAGGTCGACAACTCCATCAAGCTGATGCGTAATTTGATAGAGCACCCCAGAGAAAGCTGCGTCGTCGTCTGGATGGGCCACGACGACAAGCACCTTCGGCTTGTCTGGAATTCGTCCTTGTCCCCACGCCTCAGAGGCACCCGCCCCGCCGATGAGCGCAGTCACCATGATCGCCACGAGCTTCCACCCGACGTGCATCACTCTCATGCTCCTCATGAATGGGAACTGTACGGCCACGGATGATTCGCCGGCGCATTTCCAGCCCGCACCCCTGTAGCCCAGTGTTCATTTCACGACAGTACCGCCACAACACGCTCCAGATCCCCCGGTGGTAACGTCATGGTACCTCGGCGATCCCATTCCTCGACTCATCCGTCTTGTCGGACCTGTCAGCCTGGTCAGGCCCCACCCGGTTGAACCAATTCGACAGTAGCTTGATGAGCGTGCACACAAAGATATGTACGGAGACTGTACATCAGTGCGAAGAGCCCTGCCAATTCCTCTACAAGTTCCCTGA
>CAZPZZ010000067.1:0-20579 GCA_964591245.1 uncultured Vicinamibacteraceae bacterium
GGGACGGCCGTTACGTTCACGGAAGAGGTGGATGCGGCGGCCGGTCGGATTGACATGACGATCACGCGATTGGACGATTCGACGGGAGCTGCCGAGGCTGGTCGACTCGCGGCAATACTGTTCGAGGCACGTGGTGTCGGGGCGACGCCCTGACCGTTAGCGGTTCGGCGATGTCGCTCGACGGAGGTCTCGTTCCGCTGGATTTCGGTCAAGCCACGGTCACGGTAGAGTGATTCGTTCGAGTTAAGCCATGCCGAAACATTCCCATCTCCGCGCGGGCGTGTTCAAGACGTTGCAAGCGTCGAAAGGATTCAGCTTCGTGGAGTTGCTTGTTGTGAGCACCATGCTGTTGATCCTGGCGTCGGCCGTGATGCCGCTGAGCCGAGTAACCATCCAGCGTCAGCGGGAGGCCGAGTTGCGTCGCGCACTGCGGGAGATGCGGACGGCGATCGACGAATACAAGGACGCCGTGGATCTCGGCTTGATCGGCGGTTTCGATGTCGAAGCGGGAAGCGAGGGGTATCCAGAAAGTCTGGAAATACTCGTTGAGGGGGTGCAGCGGTTGAACGATGCGTCCGATGGGAAATTGCGATTCCTCCGACGGATTCCATTCGATCCCATAACCCGAAGTCATGAGTGGGGATTGCGGTCCTATCAGGACGATCCGGATTCCACCCGGTGGAGTGGCGATAACGTGTACGACGTCTACACGAGCTCAACCGCCACGGCGCTTGATGGGACGCCGTACAACGAATGGTAGGACGCGGATGCGTGTGTCTGCGTGGCCGGTCGTCTGAGGGGTGGACGCTCGTCGAGATGCTAATTGTGATCTCGCTGGTCGTCATCATGGCCGCGATTGCCTTGACGAGCTACGGGACCGCCGTTCTGCGGTCGCGTGAAGCGGTGCTGAAGGAAGACCTCTTTCGTATGCGGGACGCGATCGATCAGTATTACGCGGACCGAGATGGGTACCCGGCCGAGTTACAGAGTTTGGTCAGCGAGGGGTATTTGCGGGGCATCCCGGAAGATCCGTTTACCCGGTCGACCACGACGTGGCAACTGGTCATGGCCGAGTACGACCCGGTCAATCCGTTGGCTCAAGGCATATTTGATGTCCGTAGTGGGGCAGTTGGCCTGGGCATTGATGGTACGGCGTATGTGGATTGGTGATGTCGCTTGGGCGCGATGGTCTGAGGGCGGCGGACCGTGAGTGGAATGAATCGGTGATGGTGCGGTATTGAGTGGAGGGCTTCTGGCCGTCGGATTGTCACTGCTGTGGTGGCGCTGGCGTGCTGTGTGATTTCGGCCTGTGAAAAGGTTCCCCTGCTGGTGCCGACGGCGTCTCTGGTCACGGTGTCCGTGAGCCGGACGGTACTCCTGATTGACGGCGCGCCAGAGGTCGTGGTCACGGAATCGAGTGGGACGCCGGTGCACAAGGGCACGCTCGTAGCCTTCATGACCACGCTGGGGTCCGTAGAACCGAGCGTGGCGCCCACAATGAATGGCTAAGCAGTCGTCACGCTACGGGCCGGAGGCGTGTCTGGGACGGCCGATGTGGCCGCGTTTTCCTCGGACGCGGGTTCGTTAGGGCAGTAGCAGTGCTGTGAGTGATGCGCTTGGAGAGGTACGCGCGACGCTGGCGGCCGACCGAGATACAACAGTCACTGCATCTGCGGGGGGAGTGCAACATTGACCGTCCGGGTGAGTCTGCTGCCAACCGTCACGGTCAATACGAGTGAGACCGCTCCCACGGTGGGTGACCCGGTTCAATGTTCCGTGGTTGTTGCCGCGGGCAGTAGTCCGAGCCAAGAGGTTTCGGTAAATTTCGGTGATGGTACGGCCCAGTCGCTCGGTGGGGTGACGGGGACCACCAATGTTTCCCATACCGATCAGTAGTCGTCTGTCGGCAGAGTGTACTCGCGGCGGAGCCGTTGGGCGTCAGTCGTGTGCTGTGTGCCAGCCTCGTCCGGCGAGGCGCCAATACAGCCACAGGCCGCTTCCAGCGGCCACTGCAAGAAAGAGTCGAGCACTGTTCCCTGTCGGCAGGAGTGACGCGCCGATTCCCAGGAGCGTGCCGTAGACCATCAGTACGCCCGCAACCCAGTCGAGTAGTTGGCCGCGGAGTTGAACGGGTGGAGGGAGTCCGGCCAGACGGGCCACGCGGCGCCACCCTGGTCCTCCCGGTCGGGTCCGTGTGTAGAACGCGACCAGCGTCTCATCGGACTCCGGCGGGGTAAACCAGGTAACGGCCAGCCAGCACACGGTGGTCCACACCACCAGGTAGAGCAGCGACTCGGGGAAGACCACCGAGGTGAAGAGCTTGAGCCCCGCGAGGCCGACAAGCGGTGCAAACATGGCGGTTATCTCTGACCATGCGTTGACGCGCCACCAGTACCACCGCACGATCAGCACCAGTCCGATGCCTGCGCCACCTTCGAGGATGAGTTCCCAGGCCTGCCGAACTGTGTCGAGGTAAAGCGTGACGAGGCCACTCGTTACCATGATTCCGATGGTGGCGAGGCGTGAGGCACGGACGTAGTGCGCTTTGTCAGCGTGGGGTCGGCAGAACCGAGCGTAGACGTCGTTGATGAGATAGGACGCGCCCCAGTTCAGCTGGGTCGACATCGTGGACATGAAGGCCGCGACGAATCCCCCGAGGACGAGGCCCCGCCAGCCTGATGGGAGCAGGTCGCGGATGAGGAGGGCGTAGCCGGCCTCTGGATCCGAGATGTCGGGGTAGAGAATGATGGCCGCAAGAGCAGCCAGGATCCAGGGCCAGGGTCTGAGGCAGTAGTGTGCGAGGGTGAACCAGAGTGTGGCCAGCATGGAGTGGCGCCCATTTTGCGCTGACATCATGCGTTGCGCGAGGTAACCGCCGCCCCCGGGTTCTTGCCCCGGATACCAGCTGGCCCACCATTGGACCCCGAGGTAGGCGATGAAGGCCGTCAGCGAGAGCGTGAAGGCTGTACTCATGTCCGCCTCTGCGCTCCCGAGAGTCGGAAAAAAGCGAAAGGTTTCTGCTGGAAGTTTCTCGGCAAGTCCGCTGATGCCACCAACCGCGGGAGCTTGAAGGGCGAAGACGGTGACAGCGATGGTGCCCACCATCGCCAGTCCGAATTGGAGGAAGTCTGTCACCACCACCCCCCGCAGCCCCGACATGGTGACATAGATGCCGGTGAGCGCCAGCCCGGCGAGTACCGCCGTGAGTCGGTCCCAGCCGAGGGTGATGGTGAGAATCTTGGCCATGGCGAGGTTGACCCAGCCGATGATCATGCAGTTCACAGGCACGCCCAGGTAGAGCGCGCGACCAGCGCGGAGGACCCTGGCGGGCCATCGACCATAGCGGAGTTCGACGATCTCGACGTCGGTCAGTACGTCTGCTCGTCGCCAGAGACGTGCGAAGAAGAAGACGGTCAGCATGCTGCCGAACGCACCACTCCACCAGATCCAGTTTCCGGCGATGCCGTCGGTCGCGACGATGCCTGCGACGGCCAGGGGCGTATCTGCCGCGAAGGTGGTGGCGACCATGGAGGTGCCGGCTAGCCACCACGGAAGCTCGCGCCCGGCGAGAAAATACTGCTGAAGGTCACGGCCGGCGCGTCTGGCGGTGGCGATGGCAATGCCAAATGGACCTAGCAGCACGACCAGGAGAATCAATATGTCGAGGCTGGTCAGACTCATGAATCTAGGGCGTCGACGATGGCATCGTGGAGTGCCGGCCGCACTGGCAGGATGGCCTCGTTCGATCGGGTCGGGTGCACGCGGTTGGTCAGCAACACGATATACAGGTCGCGCTTTGGATCGATCCACAGGGATGTTCCGGTGAACCCCGTATGGCCGATGGCTTGTGGAGACAGCCGATGCCCGCAAGAGGAGGTGGTAAGCATGGTGTCCCAGCCCAGGGCTCGGGAGCTGCCGTTGACCTGGCTTGGAGTCAGAAAGCGACGCAGCGTTTCTGGTTGTGCTAGGCGTGAGGTGCCGGCGATGGTAGCGAGTACGGCTCGGGCGAAGTGTCCGACGGCCGATGCGGTACCAAAGAGGCCGGCATGGCCGGCGATCCCGTTCAGCGCCCACCCATTTTCGTCATGCACCTCCCCTCGCAAGAGGCGGCCGCGCCACGGGTCAACCTCGGTAGGGGCAATTCTGGGCAGCCAGGCGCGTGGTGGCCGATATCGCAGGTTTTCCAGGTCCAACTCGGAGGTCACGCGTGTGAATTGGCGGTCGATGTCTACTCCGTTGGCTGCATCCTGTGCGATGAACGCGAGCAGCATGAACCCGAGGTCGCTATAGACGGAGCGTGTACGGGGGCGGTACTCGAGCGGAAGGGTACAGATCGCGTGTTCGAAATCGGGCCGGCCGACGTGGTCGCGAAAGAAGGGTAGGTGCGCGGTGAGGCCGCTGGCATGTTCCAGAAGGTCAGCGATCGTGACCGCCTGGCGATCTGCCCCGCGCCATGCAGGGAGCCATCGTGCCAGGGGATCCAGTAGTCCGACTGCATCGGTCTCTACGAGACGCATGAACACTGTGGTCGTCGCAATGACCTTGGTCAGCGAGGCCAGGTCGAAGACGGTCTCGGGTGCGGCGAGCGGGGCGTTCTCCTCGTACCACAAGTGCCCGCAGGCATGAGTCCAGAGTGCAGTGGCCTGAGTGCCCACCTCGACAGTGGCGCACGGAAATGCCCGGCGCGCGACCGCGTCGGCGATTGCGGTCGCGATTCGGGTGAATTCGGGCCTGGTGGGGCTAGCGGTCAGCGTCGGTTGCCCTCCTCAGGTTGTTGAAGAACACGTGGGCGAAACTACCTGCAGCCAGCGTCACGGTGGCCCCGATGAGTACGTACCATTGCCAGGAGATATTGGTGCAAAGCCGGACGCCCAGCATGACGGCAGCGCCGACCAGCAACCCGGCGTAGGCCGTGCGGTCTCGACGAAACCCCGCGAGTCCCAGCAGAAACGTCCCGAGAATGAGCCCATTCGTGAATGAGGAAATACCGAGCACCTCGTCGACGACACGGGTTGACAGACGAATGGCCACGACGGCGACGGCGATCTGCACGAGACCCCAGCCCACCGTTGCCCATTTCGCTACCCGGAGGTAGTGCGCCGGGGTGCGGCGTGCACCCGTGGCTGGTAGGTAGAAATCGGCTAGCGTGCTCGAGGCTGACGCGTTAAGGGATGAGGAGAGCGTCGACATTGCGGCGGCCACGATGGCGGCGACGAGAAGGCCACGGAGCCCTGCTGGTAAGACCGTGATGATGAAGGTCGGGAACAGGAGATCGGTCTCCAGCCGGCCGTCCACGGAGAGCCCGGTAAGTGCTTCTGGGGCATAGGACGAGTAATACACGTAGAGCATCGCTCCGATGGCCAAGAAGAGAAGGAACTGGCCGAGGACAACGACGCCGCTCCAGAGCAATGCTTTACTGGCATCTGTGGATGATCGGGTGCAGAGGTAACGTTGCACGATCAATTGGTCGGTGCCGTGCGTGGAGACCGTGAGGCACGCGCCACCGATAAGCCCGGACCAGAAGGTATAGCTCCGGTCCAGACTCCAGGTGAAGTCGAAGAGGCGAAGGCGACCCGCCTCAGACGCCGTCGCCATGATCTCGCTGAATCCACCCGGGATGAGATCGAAGAGCAAGATGGCGGCGAGTGTCGAGCCGCCCATGTAGATGGTCAGCTGAAGGAGGTCGTTCCAGAGCACTGCCGTCATGCCACCGAGGCTCGTGTAGAGAATGGTGAGTGCGCCGAGGCTCAGTACGGCAGCCACGAGTATCAGAGTGTCTGGATCAAGTTCAGGAGCGAGAGACGACGCAATGGCGTGTACGTCCGGCGTGGCCAGAAGTGCGGTGCCGAGTACCAATCCGGTTGCGAATAACCGGAATCCGTCGGCGGCGTTGCGGGTGAGAAGAAAGACGGTCGCCGCTAGGCGGCTCACGCCAGAACCGAACCGTTCAGCGAGTACCTGATATGCCGTGAGGTAATCGCCCCGGAAATAGCCGGGGAGGAGGAACACACTGACGAGGAGACGGCCGACGAGGTAGCCGAACACGAGCTGTAGGAAGGTGAAATTGGCGCCGAAGGCAAAGCCCGGTACGCTGATCAGGGTGACCGTACTCGTTTCGGTCGCCACGATCGATGCCATGACGAGGCCCCAGGGCGCTCTACGCCCGCTCGTGAAGTACGTGCGCACGCTCGTTTGCCCGCGCGCCAGCATCAGGCCCAGGCAGACCGTGCCCACGAGGTAGGCTCCGAGCACCGCAAGGTCGAGTGCACTCATCGGGACTGTCGTAATGTTATTGTGTCAGGAGTACTCGCACACGACGAATACCTTCGTATCCAGTGTCTTGTCGGGACGGTTGGCTGCCTGCTCTGGTCGCGCCAAGAAGACGTGGTAGCCAGGGACGGGATGGACCGTACGGCCACGCGACGCCGGGGCCGACCTACGGGCGCGTGAGGCGTTCGCGTAACCTGGGGCCGACGTCCTCGCCGATGGCCTGCCGAACCGAATTTCCGGCCCGTTTCAATCGCGAGAGGGCCTTGCTGTACGTATCGCCCGTTTTCTCCATGACGATCGCTGCTTTGACGTTCCATCGGGCGCGACGGAGTAGTAGACCGGCGGCTTCGTAATCGAGGCCGGTCACGGTCGTGATGATCCCGCGCGCGCGGTCGCGTCGTTGCTCAGAGCCTGTCTGCACGTCCACCATCAAATTTCCGTAGGTCTTGCCGATGTGAACCATAGAAATGGTAGTAAGCATGTTGAGTACCATTTTTGTCGCGCTTCCGGCTTTGAGGCGGGTTGAACCGGCAATTACCTCTGGACCGACGGCCGGAGCGATGATGACATCGACAAAGGTCTGCAGTTCGGTACCTGGCCAGCAGGTTACAAAGATAATCTTGACTCCCGCGCGCCTGGCTCGCGTCAGCGCACCGCGAACAAATTGCGTCATGCCACTGGCGGAGACGCCGATGAGCACGTCCTTGCTTCCGAGTCGGAGGCGACTGATGGCGCGCGCACCTTCCTCAAAGTTATCGTCCACGCCTTCCCGAGGCTGGAAGAATGCCTCACGTCCACCCGCCATAATGGCTTGGATCAGACGAGGGGGAGTGCCGAAGGTTGGCAGCATTTCAGCCGCCTCTAGGACGCCAAGTCGGCCGCTCGTTCCGGCCCCGACGAATATCAGTCGCCCACCCTTTTTAAATGACGCGGTGATGAGTTCTGCGGCAATCGCAATTCGTTCCTTCTCACGTTTGACGGCGGTAACGGCGCGGCGATCCTCCTGGATCATCAGATCGATGATTTCCGTGGTGGAGGCCTCATCCATCGCGAGAGAGCGAGGATTGATCGCTTCGGTGGGAAGTGACTGCCACTTAGAACGTTTGGCCATGTGGAGGATGGAGGCGAAGAATCGTCGCGGATACTACTCCTGGCGGTCAGTGGTGTCAACCTGGGGGTGGTGAGAAGTTGACGGGGTGGCGTGGACCGCGGTATAAACGAGGAGGTTCGGTACGGAGAGGGCGTGTACGAATAACACGCAAGCCCTGCGTCAATCTAGGCCGCGCCGTGATCAGTTCCACCATTCGCTGACCTTATGTGGGCGCGGCGGGTGATGTAGTCCAAAGCCAGCAGCGGGGTCCGAGAGGCCAGCATCCGCAGGTGGGGTGGTGGCCATTTTTTTCGTCTAGAGTGGCCAGAGGCCGTGATGGATCACTTGGAACGAGAGTCTCGCACCGTTTGGCTACGGCGGTAGCGGCCGCTGTGATCCCCTTGAGCGCTTGATCCGAATAATGACGACCGACGTAGTGGTTGAACGCGATTGCACGGTGGCGATCGTTGGATTCGGAACGGTTGGTCAGGCAGTCGCTCGCCTGATCACGGGAGAGGCGCACCCCGGCGTCCGCCTGACGCATATCTGCAACAGGCAGATCGATCGCAAGAAGGTCGAATGGGTCGGTGGAGACGTGATCTGGACGGAGTCGTTCGATGAGGTGCTCGCGAGTTCGGTCGATGTCGTGATTGAATTGATCGGCGGTCTTGCACCCGCCAGCGCCTGGATCGAGCAGTCATTAGTGGCTGGAAAATCCGTGGTCACGGCGAATAAGCAGGTGATTGCAGAATCCGGGGCGGCGCTACAGAGGATTGCCCAGCGGGCCGGGCAGGAACTTCTGTTTGAGGCGGCGGTCGCGGGTGGTATTCCGATCGTGCGTGGCGTGCGCGAGGGACTGTGTGGCGACCGCCTGTCTCGCATCCAGGGCGTGCTCAACGGGACGTGCAATTACATTCTGACGAAGATGGACCAGGAGCACGTGTCCTTCGCCGATACCGTGGCCGAAGCACAGCGACTGGGATATGCGGAGGCGGACCCATCCGCGGATGTTGACGGGTACGACGCTCGGGCCAAGCTTGCAATTCTTATTGGGGTCGGGCTCGGCCGGACAGTTCGGGTGGACGACATTCCGTTACGTTCAATCAGGTCCATCTCCACGATCGACTTTATCTATGCGAGACGATTGGGCTGCGTGGTCAAGCAGGTCGCTCGTGCCGCGTTACTGCCCGGGGGCGGTGTCGAAGCGGCCGTGCAGCCAGCGCTTGTACCGGAAACGTCCACGCTGGCGCGTGTCGGTGGAAGTCAGAATGTCGTGGTCGTGGATGGAGAATTCGGGGGGGAGACCGCATTCTCCGGTTTTGGGGCTGGCGGGCAGCCGACGGCGGTTGCCGTGGTCTCGGATGTGTTATCTGTGGCCCGAAAGCAACTGAGGGGGGACGAACTCGGTCTGTCAGAAGTGGTGACGCAAGGGGCCGTCGAGCCGGAGACGGGTGATGATCCAACTCCCGTGATCCGAGACTTCGAGGCGCCTCATTACGTCCGGTTCACGATCAGGGATCGACCGGGCATCATTGCCAGCCTGGCGGGGATCTTCTCGGAGCATGGGATTAATCTCGATGCGGTGCTGCAGGAGCCGGGGTGGAGCAAGACCGAACTTCCATTCGTGGTCACGCTAGAGACCTGTGGCTCGGCCGCCGTGCGTGCGGCATTGGCTGACATCGAGAATTATGATTTTCACGTGCAGCCACCGCTGTGGCTGCCGATTTTGAACAAGGGGGAGGAGCGCCCATGACTGCGTTTTCCGGTCTGCGGTGTGCGATGTGCAAGACCGGGTTTCCGTCCGAAGCGCTGTATGTATGCGATCAGTGTCTGGGACCGCTCGAGAGCTGTTACGACTATGAGGTGGCCGGTCGAACGATGACCCGTGAGGCTATTGCGAGTCGTCCCCGGAATCTTTGGCGGTATCGCGAGTTGCTGCCGATCGTTGGTGAGCCGAAGACGGGGTTCGATTCGGGATTTACACCGCTCGTGCGCGCTCATCGACTGGCTGAAGCGTTGGGGGTGGATGAACTCTACATCAAAGATGATTCCGTAAATCATCCCACCTTGTCCTACAAGGACCGCGTCGTGCCGGTGGCGGCCACCCGTGCGGTTGAGCTGGGATTCGACACCTTCGGGTGTGCCTCAACGGGCAATCTCGGAAACAGCGTCGCTGCGCATGCCGCGCGCATCGGAATGAAGTGCTACGTGTTCATTCCGCAGGACCTTGAGCCTGGAAAGATCGTAGGTTCTTCGGTTGCGGGGCCCCACGTCGTTGGAATCGATGGCAATTACGATGACGTCAACCGATTGTGCACTCAGGTTGGGGACCGTTATGGATGGGCGTTTGCCAACATCAATTTACGGAGTTATTACGCCGAAGGGGCGAAGACCTACGGGTTCGAGATCGTGGAACAGCTTGGCTGGCGTTTTCCCCAACATGTGGTGTCGCCGGTGGCTGGGGGGACGCTCTTGCCTCGCATCGGTCGGGCGTTTCGTGAGTTGCGGGAAGTGGGACTCGTAGACGGCCCACTTCCGAAGATTCACGCTGCGCAGGCCGACGGGTGCGCGCCAGTGATCAATGCCCTGGAGAGTGGAGCGGAATACCCCGATCCGGTCCGGCCCAATACGATTGCGAAGTCAATTGCGATTGGCAACCCGGCCGATGGCTACCAGGTCGTAGAGACAGTGCGGAGTAGTGGCGGAACCGGAGCGCGGGCGACCGATGATGAAATTCTCGACGCGATTGGGCTGTTGGCACGGACGGAGGGGATCTTCACCGAGCCCGCGGGCGGGACGACGTTGGCGGCCACGATCAAGCTGCTGGAAGCAGGGGCGATTCCAAAGGATGAATCTCTTGTCGTGTGTGTGACCGGGAATGGCTACAAGACGGCGCACGTCATGGCAGATCGACAGCCTGAACTGACGATGCTTGGCCGGTCGCTTCGCGAGTTCGAGGCCTTCATGGAATCACGAACGCTTCAACCTGCCAACGGTTAGCGGGGGCCTCGGCCGGATGCTACATCAGACGTCATCTGGGCTCGGAGGGGGATCCAGACCTAAGCGTCGGGGGGGCGCTCCGGATTTGAATGCATGAAGATTCGAGTGTTGCCGGTATGGGAGGTCCGTACCCGGTAGCGCGCTGACTTCACGTCACCGCGGCGGAGTGGGACGCTGCGCGCCCAACGTGGGATGCGTGTTCCGCGGGGTCACCGTGGTACGGACTACAGCCGGCCCACAGGCATCCAGCCACAGGTGGCCAAAGGTAAATCTAGGCTTCGGCATGACGCAGGACGAGCGCACAACCAGGCCAGTGGTCGTGCAGAAATATGGTGGGACCTCGGTGGCCACAGCCGAGCGAATTCTCGCGATTGCGGGACGAATAGAGCGGAACTTGCCCCGGACCCCGCGGTTGGTGGTGGTGTTGTCTGCAATGGGGCGGGCCACAGATGAACTTGTACGCCTGGCAAATCAGGTATCCGACAAACCGAGCGGGCGTGAGATGGACCTGCTGCTGTCAACCGGCGAGCAAGTCACCGTGTCCTTGCTGGGGCTTGCGTTGCAGCAACGTGGAATCGCGGCGATATCGCTTACGGCGTTACAGTGCGGGATTCGTACCGATGGGGTCTTTAACGTCGCCAGAATCCGCAGTATCGACACTGGACGGATCCGCGCAGAGCTGGACGTGGGGCGGGTTGTCATCGTGACGGGGTTCCAGGGTATCAACGACACGAACGATGTCACCACGCTGGGAAGGGGAGGCAGTGATATCACGGGGGCCGCGCTGGCGGCCGCCCTGGACGCTGAGTCTTGCGAGATCTGCACGGATGTGGACGGGGTGTTCTCGGCTGACCCTTCGCTCGTGTCCGGGGCAACGTTGTGGCCAGAACTTAGCTACGAGGAGGCCATCGAGATGGCCTCCAGTGGAGCCAAAGTGCTGCATCCACGTGCGGCTGAAGTGTGCATGGAATACGACGTTCCCATTCATGTGCGCAGTAGTTTTCATTTGAATGAGGGAACATGGATTCGTGGAGGTCGGAGCGACATGGAGCGGGCCGAAGTCGTCAGTGTCACCAGCGACTCGAAGATTGCCAAGGTCACTTTGTTGGATGTACCCGACGAGCCAGGGATGGCGGCTCGAGTGTTTCAGGATCTGGCGCGATCGGGGATCAACATCCGGCTCATTATTCAGAGTGCGAGTTCGGAGCACCAGGGCCAGATTACCTTCATTCTAGACTCGGAGTTACTTGACGGCGCTGGAGAGCTAGCCTCTCGTTGGGAGGCGGAGGGCGTGGCGAGTCGTATCGTCATTGAGAGCGACGTTGCGAAAATTTCCATCGTCGGGTCACGTCTGGCGTCTACTCCCGGCTTAGCCGCGCGGATGTTCTCGGTGCTGGCTGCCCGCGGAGTGAATATCGATTGCATCAGTTCTTCGGAGATGAAGGTGGCGTGTGTGATTTCTTCTGAGAGGTTGGATGAGTCGTTGCGGGCGGTGCATGACGAATTCTTTGGAGGGGACCAAGGGGCGGTGGAGGCACGCGGATGAGCAAGATCGAGGTCGGCATTCTGGGTGCGACCGGGACGGTGGGGCAGGAGTTCATCGCGCAATTGGCGGATCATCCCTGGTTTGCTGTCAGCTGGATGGCGGCGAGTGAACGCTCTGCGGGAAAAGCTTACCGTGATGCGACGCCGTGGAGACTCCCGTGTCATCGCCCAGAATGCGTGGCTGATATGGTCGTTGAGCGGGTCACACCGGCGCGTGCACCGAAGCTCGTCTTTTCTGGGCTTGATGCTTCGGTGGCTGGGGATGTCGAGACCGAATTTGCCAGGGCAGGCCATGTGGTGGTGAGTAACGCGCGTAATCATCGGATGGACCCGCTGGTGCCGCTGGTGATTCCGGAAATCAACGCTGAACACCTGCAATTACTATCGACGCAAGGTGCGGCCAGGGATTGGCCTGGACGTATCGTGACCAATCCTAATTGCTCGACGGTTGTGCTTGCGATGGCGTTGGCTCCTTTGCGGGCATTCGGGCTTCGACAGGTTGTAGTGTCCACGCTTCAGGCGATTTCCGGTGGAGGGTACCCTGGAGTGGCGTCCCTCGACGTCCTGGGGAATGTCATTCCCGTGGTACGCGGCGAGGAGCCAAAGTTAGAGACCGAGACGCAGCAGATACTGGGCTCCGTTAACGCAGAGGGGGTTGATCCGTATCCGGTGACCGTGAGCGCCGGGACGACCCGTGTCCCGGTCATTAACGGACATACGGAGCTTGTGTCCGCGGCGCTCGACGAGTCCCCAACGGTGACGGAAATCGTCGATGCCCTGAAAAGTTTCTCGGGGCGACCGCAGGAGCTTGAGTTGCCAAGTGCGCCGTCCCAACCGGTCCTATATCTGGACGAAGAAGACCGGCCGCAGCCACGTCTCGATGCTGATCGCGATCAAGGAATGACAGTCTGCGTGGGACGACTGCGTTCCTGTCCTGTCTTGGGGTACAAGTTTGTTGCCATGGGACACAATACGGTCCGTGGCGCAGCGGGGGCGGCCGTACTTAATGCCGAATTGATGAAGGCCGAGGGGTTCCTGTAGGCGCGCTGCAAGCGAACTGATCTGCCAGCGCGCCTCAGCAGACGCCGTGAGTTTAGTTTGCCGCAGTCGTGTTCGGGATCAGATCGAGGAGTAAACGCACAGGCGCGTCGCTTCCGAACAGCGAAGGTCTAGCCTCTGTTGATGCCCCTGGCCGTAGCGTCGCCGTGACGGCGATCTCGCTGCCGAACGGGAGCGCCTTTGGATCGTCGAACCAGTAGCGGGTTGGCCAGTTCGTGTCGGGGTCGCGGATCAGCAAGAGCGGTTGGCTGGTCCCGTCAGGAAGCGTGCTGACGACCTGTAGCTCTGAAAGTTCGACACCGACCTCTGGTAGCAGACCATAAAGGGTGGAGTGCTCATCAATCGAGTGCGTGAATGTCACGCTCCGGCCGCTGGGTTCGGGCGAATTCAGGACAGAGTGCTCGATGGTGTCTACGGCCGTGTCGGTCAAATGAAGCCCGATCCGGGTCTGGTCCGAAAATTCCTGGCCGTCAGTGATCCACGTCTTCTTGTAGAGCACTCGCGCTACGATGTCGGCTCCGGCGGGGAGTGCGTAGCCGACGGTGTCTAGTGTGACGAGTTGCTGGCCTGGCCACCAAACAGCGATTGGTGCGGTTGCGTCGAATCCTGTGGCGAATCCGGGGTCTGAATCGGCAGCGTCAGCCGCGCGCGCCTGTCCGGTCTCATCGACATAGATGGCGACATGACGAACGACCGAACTGCTTCCTGGGAGAACGTCCACACCCGTGATCCATTGGTCGGATTCGAGGTCGGTCTGGAGCGCAAAGAACCGCACGGTCTGGCTGGTATCTGCCACGAGCGTATACGGTGATTCTGGAATCAGTTCCAGCGTCGGGGTGCCCAACGTCCATCCCCGTTCAGAAGCTGGTGGCGTAGGGGTTTGGTCGCGCGGACCTTGGGGATATCCACCGGCGGACCACTCCAGAATCATGTCCATTTCGTGAGCCGGAAGGACATGGCCGTTACTGAAGTCGCCGAACCCGTCTTCCGCTTTCCACGGCGGCATTCTCAAGCCAAGTACTTCTTCGCGAATGGATTGAGTCCATGGATAGGCTTCCTGGTAGGTGAGTAACGACATCGGGCCGATACCGCCCTCGACGTGACAACTGCCGCACTGTCGTTCAAAGATGGGATAGAGGTGTTCGTTGTAGGTAAATCGTGACGCAATGGGGGTGTGGCCGCGGGTGGCTCCACCAAGGAGGACCATGGCTGTCATGGCTCCCATTCCGATCATCCATCCTGTACGACGTACCATCCGGTCACTCCTTCCGTGAGTCAGGCTTTGTGCACCGCCACTGCGTGGTCAGGTCCGGTCTCTGGCCTGGGCGGTCCGGTCAGGGTGTGGCGAAGACGTCGCCAATCTCGTTGACGGCGTTTCCGAAGACTCCGTACGCCGTATCTACGTCGTTCTTGTTGCCAAGATCTCCGTACCAGTCAAGTAGATAGGCGGCTCTCACAAGATGCCGGACCGCGATTCGCACTTGGTTGTGGTCGGTCGTTGGCAGGTCTGTCGCCCCCTGTTGGAGGGCCAGCGCCAATTCTTTGGCCTGGAGTGCCGGAATGAAAATCTCGGTAAAGGCTCCCCTGGCGATAAGGTCTTGAATTTGCTGGTCGCGCGCCACTATCTGCGCTGCGATTTCCCCGGGATTGTTCGGAATATCCGGTAGTATCCGCTGGCTGAGAGGCACTGTTGCAGGCGCATCGGCAAAGTTCGTGGTTGTCGAGGCCGGAGCACTGGGTGAGGCTGTGGTGCTCAGTTCTCGGAAGATAAAGTCGAAGCGTTCGGCGGGGAAGTCCACTTCAAAGATGACCTTGGCGATGATTTCTGCCGGGACGTTTGCATTGGGATCACTGACGGGAATCAGGGATTCGAGATACGCACCGTCGGGCCCAGGGAACAGATCGAATGCGGTGACTTCGATAAACTCGTCGGTCACCGCATCGTAGTCCTCTTGCGTGACGATGCGTCCTTGCCACCCAGAAACATCGACCGGTTCACGATAATTGTTGGTGGCGTATATGCGAAAAAGTCCCGGTTCAGGGTAGGTCCCTTCGATGTGGTGGAAGCTGTCAGGGGCCATGAACACGGTGCCGCCGTGTCTGGGGCTGTGATCCATGTGAGCGCCCGCAGCGGCATCGACCACCCCGCAGGTCAACATGAATGCGCCGTAGTAGGGGTTCCGAACGGGGCCATCTCGTTGCACCCATGACGAACCGCCGTCATACATCGGGCAGTACGCGCGTGCAAATCCTTGTGGCAGGCTTTGCTCGACTAATGATTCAGAAAGGGGCTTGAATGCTGCGCGCAACGACTCGATATTATCGGCTTCCAGCGCAGTGGTTGCAAGGCCACCGGTAACCTCGTCTGTGATCCGAGAGAATTCGTCCAACTCTCTCATCGCTCCGTCAAAGTCGTCGGCGGCGAGCGCTTCCTGGATCTGGACATACTCGGCGAGTTGGGTCTCAAAATCGGCCGGTGCTGGTTGTGCGTCGATGCCGGTGGAAACGGCAAGCATTATTACCGATGTAAGGAAGGGTAAGCGGTTCTCCATGAGGTCCACCATAGCGAAAATCGGTTGGAGGGGTAGCGTGTGGTCAGTGCGCATCAAACCGACAATAAAGGGGATGCGCGCGCACTTCCTGGCGCTTACTTCTTACCACGCGAGTTATATTAGTACCGGACGGTAGTATATACCGCGAACGTGGTGGCAACAATGGAGTGTGAGTCGAGTGGTGCCGCGCCTGAAGTGGAGGCCTTTCTTGAGGAATTGCGAGTTTCTCGCCGGCTCTCTGAGAATACGCTTCTTGCCTATGCGCGGGATCTTGCCCGTCTGAGTGAATTCGCGATTGATCACGATGAGACTTTGCTTGGGCTCCGTCGCCAGGGGTTGGAGGAGTTTGTCCGGCAGTTGATGGGGGCCGGGTTGTCGCCTCGTTCGGTCGCTCGGATCGTTGCGTGTGTCCGGGGGTTCTACAAGTTCTTGGTCTTAAATGGTTATGTGGCCGGGAGTCCGGCGGATGATTTACATGCGCCCCGTGCCTGGCCGAGCCTACCGAAGTTTCTTTCGGTCGAGGACGTTGACCGGTTGCTCTCGCAACCGGATACAACGACGGCAGCAGGAGCGAGAGATCGCGCGCTGTTGGAATTGTTGTACGCCACGGGTATGCGGGTCACAGAATTACTGCGGCTCCGCCTGGGTGATGTGAATCTCGAGGCTGGCTATCTTACGTGTGTGGGGAAGGGGGACAAGGAACGGATTGTGCCCATTGGACGCGAGGCGGCAAATTGGGTGCGTGCGTATCGGCGTGATGCACGTCCGCTCTTGCTGAAACAACGCGAATCTAACTTTCTTTTCCTCAACGCACGCGGTGGTCGTTCTCTGAGTCGGGTCGGGTTTTGGAAGATTTTGAAGAAGTACGGTCGCCAGGCTGGAGTTACGCAAGACCTGAGCCCCCACGTTATTCGCCACTCGTTCGCGACGCACTTACTGGAGCGAGGGGCTGACCTGCGTGTGATCCAAACGCTACTCGGACATGCTGATCTCTCGACCACGCAGATTTACACGCACGTTCTGGAAGCGAGGCTCAAGGCGGTGTACGACGAATATCATCCGCGATCATAGAGAACTCAGCCGTTGACCGCACGAAGCCGAAACAGCTACCATCAAAGGATCGGTTTTGGGATGGGAGTCATGCGATGCCGCGTGCGAGTGTAACCGGCACTGAAGCACTTCCGTCCGAAGAGACGCTTGCTATGTTCGTGTCGCGTAGGGGTGCCATTTGCGGTGAGTATGCCGCGCGATAAACCTCATCTCTCAGTAGTTGCCTACGCCACACAACCGTTTTAAGGAGTTCGCCATGCGCCGGAACGGAACGTACCTTTTTACCTCGGAGTCAGTGACCGAGGGACACCCAGACAAGATCGCCGATCAGGTTTCCGATGGAATCGTCGACGCGATCCTGGCGCAGGATCCCACCGGGAGAGTGGCCTGCGAGACACTGCTCACGACAGGACTCGTGGTGATTGCGGGTGAGATCACCAGCACCGGTTCGAAGGAATTTACCAACGTCGTACGAGACACGATCAGAAAGGTCGGCTATACCCGGGCGAAGTTCGGCTTTGATGCAGATACCTGTGCGGTGTTGTCGTCGATTCATGGTCAGTCACCGGACATTGCGATGGGCGTTGACCCCGGTGGTGCTGGTGACCAGGGGTTGATGTTTGGATACGCCTGCCGCGAAACCGAGTCATTGATGCCACTTCCCATTTCGCTGGCACATGACCTGTGTCGTGGGCTTTCGGTAGCCCGTCGTGAAGGGGTGATCGATTATTTGCGACCGGACGGTAAATCTCAGGTCACTGTGCAGTATGACGGTGATACACCGGTTCGTCTCGACGCGGTTGTGGTCTCCAGTCAACACAGCGACGATGTGAGCACAGAACAAATTCGCGAAGACGTCATCAGGGAAGTCATTAAGCCGATCGTGCCGGAACAGTTACTCGACGAGAAAACCCATATCTACGTGAATCCGACTGGACGATTCGTGACTGGCGGACCGCATGGCGACGCGGGGGTGACGGGGCGCAAGATCATCGTCGATACCTACGGCGGGGCTGCGCCGCACGGCGGCGGTGCTTTTTCCGGGAAGGATCCCACGAAGGTCGATCGCTCGGCAAGCTATATGGCTCGTTATGTAGCCAAGAATTGTGTCGCCGCTGGTCTCGCCGATCGGGTGCAGGTGCAGTTGGCGTATGCCATCGGCGTCGCCGACCCGGTGTCGGTCCTCATCGACACCTTCGGTACGGCCAAGATTGACGAAGAGCAGATCAGTAGCCTGGTGCGTGAGCACTTTCAGTTAACGCCCAAAGGCATAATCGAATCCCTTGATCTCAGGCGTCCGATCTATCAGCAAACGGCAGCGTTCGGTCACTTCGGGCGTTCGGAGCCTGACATTACGTGGGAACGCACAGATAAGGTCGACGCGTTGCGTGCGGCCGCGGGCGTGTAATCGGTGCTCCGATCGGGCCGGCGTGGCTGCAGTGTGGGGTTCTTACAGCCAGGGGCACGTGCTGACGTGGCCGAAGGGGAATCGGAACGCAGAAGTCAGGTTCTCACGGCCAGGAGTAGGTATAAGGCCGATCCGCCGAATATGACGTTTGGCGCCCATGCGGCCAGCAGGGGAGTGAGCAGTCCGGCGCTACCAATTGCCGAGAAAATACTGATTACGACCCAATACGACAGCGCGAGCACGATGCCGATGCCGATGCCATAGAGTGCACCGTGTCGCCCGGTGGTCACCGCGAAGGGGACGGCAATCAGCGTTAGCACGAGCGTGACAAACGGGAAAGACAGCTTGCCCTGCAGGGCAACGCGCAACGCTACGACGTCAACGCCGCTTGCTGAAAGCTCTGCGATGTAACTGTTGAGTTCTCGGTAGTTCATTCGCTCTGCGTCAGGGCGTTCTGTGGCGAAATAGGCTGGAGACTCGAGCGGTAACTCCAGAGCGCTTGCCGCGTTAAAGGCCCCAGGACTCAGATCCGCGTTGAAATCCCGCATCCAGATTTCTCGACCTTCCCAGCGTTCGTCATACGTGGCGTATCTCGCATAGGCCCGTCGGACTAACTGCCAGTCGTCCTGTGCGAAGCGGTAGGTGTTGAGGTCATGGAGTACGGTCTCGGCTGGATCAAAATGGCTATAGTTGTAGATCGAGCCGTCCGGACTCACGATCCACTGCCGGTTCAGCACGTCATGGAATTGCGGGGCGCCCCCGCGGATGACGCGCCGTAATTCGTTGGCGCGCCGATTGGCGTCTGCGAGAAAACTCTCGCTCATGCTGAAGAGGACGCCACTCCAAACTAACGAAAAGAGCAAAAGCGGAAACGACGCGCGGTACAGGCTGATTCCACAGGCTTTCATTACCGTCAGTTCGCTGCTCTTAGTGAGGACGCCGATCGTGATCAGGGTCGAGATAAGCGCGGAGATCGGAAGTACGTAGTACACGAATTGCGGCGTGGCATACCAGAAATATTCGCCGATTGTGGCCAACGTCGTCTCTCCCTTAAACAGCTTGTCGGAGAGATCGATGAACGTTGAAATGTAGAAAATGCCGAGTAAGCCGACGAAGGCCAGCGCGACGATGTTGAAATATTGTTTAACGACGTATTGATCGAGCAGGCTGATTACGCTGATCCTGGACCACCCCGCGTTGGCGCGTATTCCAACCTGGCGTGCGGTTTGTTTCCGGGGGGCGGAAGCGCTCTGGCGCTGGGCGGGTGCCGCGGAGTTGGCTGCATCCCCCGTCGACACGTTCTGAGGGGGCGTAGTTCCGGAAAGCGAAGGCAATAGTTGTCGCCCGCTTGAGCGTGCCCGTAACAGGAGTAACAGGATTCCTGTCAATCCGAGGACGATATTGGGGATCCACATGGCGAAGTGCGGCGAGACAAGCGCTCCCTTTGCCATCGCTTTCGCGCCGAACATGATGATGTAGTATGCGAAGATGACGCCGATTCCGAGGGCGAAGCTGGCCAGGCGTCCGTCCTTGCGATTCGTCACACCAAGCGCCAGCCCGATGAGCCCGAAGACGAGGCAGGCGACCGGAATGGAGAATTTTTGGTGAATCTCCATGATTGGGTTGTGTGCCGACATACCGGCGGCTTCCATTTCGATGATCTGCGCCTGCAATTCGTGAATGCGCATCTCGGTGAGTCCACGCTGGGGGCCCCCCTCAGGAAATACGGCATCAGGAGCGAGACTGATGACAATCTCGCTAAACTGACTGACGTTGTAGGTGTTCGGATCGTCCGGTTCGATGCGGTGGAGCGAGCCTTCGGCTAAGACGATCTCGACTTTTCTGGCCTCGGGATCAAGTAAGATCCGGCCCTCGTCAGCAATGTATACCTGCGCTGGACCTTCCTGTCGAGTATCAGCCAGGAAGACATTAGACCATCCAGTGCCTTGGATGTCGACTTCACCGACATACAGGACCAGACCGGGAAATCCCTGGTCGAAGATTCGCGCTTTGACTTCGTCGTCGGCTCTGGCCGCGAGCGTGCGAAAGGTGATGTCTCGGAAGGCCTGATTCGCATCTGGTAGTGTTTCGGTCAGGATGTAGCAGGTCGTCAGCGTGGTCATCACCGCCAGTGCAATGACGGGACGCAGTAATCGATAGACGCTGACGCCACAGGCTTGCATCGCCACCATTTCCCGGTCGCCAGACATTCGCCCCAGGCCCATCAGCAATCCGATTAAGACTGCCATTGGAATGGTGACTCCGAGCCCCTGTGGTACTAGGGTGAGCATCAAGGTGGCGATGGTCCAACCGTCAACGCCTTTGGCGATGAGGGTCTGCGCGACCTGCATGATCGGCGGAATCATGAGGACGAACGTGAATACCAGAAGACTGAGAAACACCATTGGAACGGTTTCTCGAAGGATGTAGCGGTTGATGATGTGCATTTGCCAGTCTAATTCTATCATCGAGCGACGACGTTCATTGCTGTAGTCCTGGCGTCAATCTGGGAGATGCACCAATATTTTGGGCAAACTCAACGCGTATTCAGTGGGTCCAATAATGGGTGTTATGTTAACTTACGGAACATTGCCTGAGATCTTCC
>CAZPZZ010000068.1:0-2558 GCA_964591245.1 uncultured Vicinamibacteraceae bacterium
GCCGATTTTGTTCGTGAGCAATGCACGGTCATTGTGGCGTGGGGCGGCGATGGTACGGTCAATGAGGTTGCGTCCGCCGTCGCGTTTCACGCGCCGGCGTTCGCTATCGTGCCGTCGGGGTCGGGCAATGGCCTGGCGCGGGAACTTGGCATCAGTCAGCGGCCCGAGCGGGCGCTCCTGACAGCCATTCACGGATCGGAGCGAACCATCGACGTCGGTGAATTGGATGGTCGCTTCTTTGTGAATCTCGCTGGCGTCGGGTTCGATGCGTCGGTTGCGTATACGTTCAGCCAGTTAGCGGGACGGGGACTGGTCGGGTACATCAACGCGACGTTTCGTGAGTTTCTCACGTATAGACCTGACACCTATACGGTTACAACGGAGACCATGACTATTCGTCGGACCGCGCTCCTGATTGAGTTGGCGAACGGGCGACAATTTGGCAATGGAGCGCTCATCGCACCGAACGCACGCCTCGACGACGGTCGGCTAGACCTGGTTGTTGTCGGACGGTACAGCCCACTGCGGGCGCTCTGGAATGCGCGACGACTGTTCGGCGGGACCATCGACCAGGCACCGGATGTGGAATCGCGAACAGCAGAGACGATTACGATCTCTGCGGCTCGGCCAATGCGCTATCACATCGATGGAGAGGCCGGGCACGGCGGACAGTTGCTAAAAGCGACCGTACACCCACATGCGCTACGAATACGCGTACCGTGATGAGGGTGCCGAGCGTTGCTCCCGGATCAATTGGTCGTGTCGGTGTTTTCGGCGGGCGGCGCGTTTGGCCGAGGCCGGAGAATGGCGTACGTCGGAAGTCCAATTCCCTCGAGGTGCTGCAAGACCTCACGAGCCGGCGAGGCTTCGAGATCTTCGGCTTGGAATTTTACCTTCACGTAGTCTGTGAGTCCGTCTTCAACAGTGGAGTCTTTTAGGGTTGTGCGATCCATTGTCAGACAGTTCTTGCACCAGGTTGCCCAGAGGTCAACCAGCACGAACTTGTTTTCTGCCTGGGCCGCAGTGAGTCCCTGTCCGAGTGATGCATACCAGCCGTCGTCTAGCATTTCCTGCACGCTATCGGCAACTTCGGTGGGGTCAACCCAGCGCTGTGCGAATAAGCCATAGCTCAGGTAGCCGTAGTACACCGCGGTGCCCAAAATGAACACACCGAATCCGTACTTTACCCGGACCATCCAGGCGCCCGGTTTTGGGAGAAACGACAGTCCGGCTCCAGCAATCGGCCACGGCAGTGCCATGCCGATACCCAGGAAAAATGGCAGCGCCAGAGCGATGGTCGTGCCGTTACCGTAGAGATTGCTCGAGAATACGATGACCTGAATGACAACGGGGGCAACGCATGCACCGGCCAGCAAGGCCGCGATGGCGCCCATTCCGAACGCGACCAGAAAGGAGCCATTTCCGTTCTGGCCGACTGTGAGTTTTGACTGGAGCCGTGAAAAATCAATGGCGAGTACGTCAAACATCGCTAGGCCCAAGACGACAAACAACGTCGCGATGCCGAGGTTGAACCACGGGGAGGAATTGATGGTTCCGAAGGTGCCTGCGGTCAAGATCACGGCGAGACCGAGTAGGCCATACACAGCGGCCATCGCGATCCCATAGGTACCACCGAGCGCGAAACCGCGCGTTCGTGATCCCGCTTTGGTCCCAGCGCCAATAATGGCCAGATTGATCGGGATCATTGGAAGCACGCACGGGGTGAGATTGAGGGCGAGGCCTCCCAAGAGGATGAGCGCCAGAATGGCCAGGGGACCGCGATCATCGAACCATCCGCGCTCGGGTTCTCCCGACTCTGCTGCATCCATGAATTCCAGGAACGCTTCCGTGTTCAGATAGCCCCCGGTGCTGCCCAAGACTTCGAATCCCTCAAGTGCCGTGATAACCGAGATGTCATCGAGAATAGGGGCCTCGGTGTCCGGCACGGATGTGGGCAGGACGTTGTCCGCCACGTCGGCTACCGTCAAACCGGTGAACAGGTCTGCGTGAATCGTGGTCAACGGCTGGGTGGGCGTGACGACCTGCAAATCAAACTGGATCGGAGCTCTTGTCGGGCTGAAGCACATGCGGTCATTGCAGGCTTGATAGCGCAATGTGCCGGGGACAGTGTAGGAGCCGGGAGGCAGTGCCCCGTCGACTCGCAATTCGGCCCCGATCCGGAACTGTTCTTCAAAGACGGCAAGCGGATCGTCTTCCTGACCGACCAGCGAGAACAGAATTGGTTCCGGGAATGCCACGCCCTCGAGTGTGACCCCTTCAGGCGGTTCCAGGGTTAAGACGGTCGGGATCAAGGCTTCGTCGAGTGGAGTGTTGGCGTTGACGTGGAACCCGGCTTCGAGTTCTACCTCAAGCGCCACTCGCACTGTGGTGTCCGCGTACACGGCGTCTGTTTCGCCCACGGGGCGAATTGCCACTTCGGGAAGCCGAAGCTGGGCCGCGCCGGAGGCGGTCAGACCAAGGAGCAGAAACAGAAATGACGTCAGGCGCAGCCAATGACTGCGGCAACGACTGGTGAAACTCACTCTTGCCTCCCCGTG
>CAZPZZ010000068.1:2658-20329 GCA_964591245.1 uncultured Vicinamibacteraceae bacterium
CGTTACTCCGGGGGGGCCTTCGTGCTGAGTGCCACGGTCGTTTCTTGATCTTCGCCGCGTGTCTGCGATCGTTCGAGGTGTTTGATCGTGAGGTTGCCGTGGTCCACGGCGTGGAAGAGCCAGCGTCGTCCGACAGGTACGACAGCGCTCGGGAGGAGTTCGTACCGCATTACGACGAGATGTCCGTCACGTTTGCACGTCACGCGGCCGTTTCCGCCTGCGGCACTGTCGCCGTGGATCGCGGGGCTGACCTCGCCGCGTGCGGCGAGTGTCACCGATCGGTCAACTTCGGCGATGTACTCTGGACGGTAATTTGTGGTCCATTTATGGCCGAGCAGACGGCGTTCGATGAATTCCTGCGTCAGGTTGGGGAGGTGCTCGGGTGCACATACGTCCATTCGGACGATCTCCAGCTTGTCGGGGTCCCAATAGGACCGCAGGAGCAGCTGCGTCTCGTTGCGGTGGGATGATGGTGACTTCTGGGGGCGTTCCTGACCGGCGGGGATAATCACACCGTTGTGGACCGGAATCTCGGGGAGTTCCGCCAGGCTATCAAGGACACCTTTGGCACCCCAGCCGAGTGCGTTCAGCACGACGAGAGCCGAATCGGCCTGGACGGCTGTACAGTCGAGAATCGCCTGCAGATCGTCTACTGATATGCCATGTTGGCGTGCGAAGGCCGCGGGGGGGATCGCGAGCTGAGCCAATCGAGCGTGTACGAGATCACCGAAGCGAATCCGTGCCGACGGCATTCGAGGCATCTTTTCCTCCCGGGAGCACTACGTTTCGTCTGTGACGTTGTCGGTGTCTTTCAGTGTTTCATCGACGCCGGATTCTTGATTGTCGTAATCCCGAGGGGCTAGACCAGACCGCTCGCGAGGTCAAAGTCTGGACCCTGGCGGAGAAAACTGGCGGGTTGCGATGGTCTGGAAACGAGGGGCTCATTTTACACTGCCAATCACAATCTATCGAGTTTCTTTGACTTGGGTGACAAGAGTGGCGCAGTGAAGTGGGAGTGTAGACTTGGGAGTGCCGGGTGGGATCAGGTATCGAAAGAACGCCGCTCAGCGGTTAATCTCGGCGAGGGTCGTACCTTTGTCGTCGACCCGGATTCGCCGAAGTCGGCCGCGCAAGGGAACACGGAGTTCTGTTGCACGGTCCGTAACGGCTACGATCACCGAGTCCTCCTCGCCGGATCGATAATGCAGGTCAACGGCAACCGGGACATCGAACAGGCGCTCGGAGAGTTGGTCAAATCGAAGTACGACGTGCTCGCCCTCTGGAGTCCTCTCCGTTCGAGAAGAGAACTGAAGCTCGGGTAACGCCGCTTCGTGGATCCATCGGTCAAAAAACCGACTCAATGAACGATTTGACTCGATCTCAAATGCGAGCTGCAGGCCATCAGTACCAGCTTTCTGAAATCGCCACTGCTGGTAGAAGCGACGTAGGCCCGCGAAGAACGCATCGTCACCGATAAGTCTGCGCAACATGTGCAACACCATTGCACCTTTGTTGTAGACGAGTGCTCGGAATACCCGTGGCTCACGTTCGAGGTGACCCAGCCGGTAACCGAGATAGACAGGGCCTTCAGCCGAATGTTGTACGGCCCATCGTCGCATCTGGCGAATAACGTCGTCGAAGACCTCTTCCCCGCCCTCATGCTCTGCATACAGGGCCGCAAAGTATTGTGCCAGGCCTTCGCTCAACCATTGCTCGTGGTAGTTTTTCCAACCGACAGCTTGTCCCCACCATTGATGGGCAAGTTCGTGGGCCAGAAAAAACGAGGGAAAACTGCTGAAGCTGACCGGGTCGGTTTTCCAGGAGACGATCATGCCTGGCTGCCGCGGCAGCTCATGATTGAGCACGACCAGATAGGCGGGGCTATGCCCCCCTGGCATCCTGGCGTCGGTAAGGGCCACGGTCATCGATGGGTACGGAAGGTCTCCCAGGAGCGATGCGTAGAAAGAAGCAATTTCAGCGGTCTTGTCGATGGTCGTGTCAATCGCGGCTACGCTCTGCGGACTGCCATAGGCGTTAATAGACAGCGTGTCGTAATACACGGCCCCGTCGGTGCGGGCAAGGGTCGGTCGCGCGAGGTCGCGTTCAAAGTGAATGTGTTGTACCGGCGTCTCACGGTCTTCGAAGCGGGTGACCACGGCTGACAGATATCGAGTCGGTTGTACTGCGACGAAGGAAAACGAATTCTGCTCGGTGGAGACCGTCGATTCGATTTGGTTGCCGCTGGCCACAACGTTCCAGCCCTCAGGTACAGAGAGATTCATCGTTGCGGTCGCGTAGTCGGTATTCAGTGCTTGGGGATACCAGTAGCTTCGATTGCTGTAGATGTATCGCGGCTCTGCGATTCCGAAGAGTTCCATTCCATCCACATAGGAGTATTGGTTGGCAATCCAGTTTTCATCGAGTTCCTGGGCGCGCAGATCCCCTTCGTATTGAATGGTCAGGGTGAATTCGGTGCCCGCGCGGATCTCTTCCGGAAGATTGACGATAAGGTTGTTCTGTCCGTTCAACCGGAAGAACAGCAGAGGGCCGAATTCGTTGGAGGTGACCGAGGACACCGCCAACTCGTCCGCGAGGCGCAGACTGAACCCGGTTGTTGGCAACCCCTTGACCCGCAATGCGAGTCGTGTCGTCCCGACGATCCGACATCCGATGAGTTCTGGCCGGGAGCGCATATCTTGCCGCGTAGATCCGAGCGGCTGGAAGGATGCCTTGACATCATAGTCCAGTACATCGAGTGATATGGAATCGTCGACGCCAAAGTAGCGGCCTTGGGTGATGCGCTTCTTCGCAGAGGGATATAAGGCAATGATCCGGCCGCTTTCCCGTTCATACAGCGAAATGTCTTCGGGCTGTTGACCTGACTGCGTGTAGGTCAAGGTTCCATACCGATTGGTGTGTACTTCGGCCAGAAAGTCACCGGCACTGGGCGTGAGCGACCAGAGTCGGTCGCTGATGTCCGACAGGTCGAGGGTGAACGACAGCGCGATGAATTTGTCGAACACGTCCTGCGCGTCGCGAAGCGCGTCTGGATCGACCGTGCGCGCGCGCAAGCTGCTGGCCGGAACGCGAGAACGGAAGACGTCTGGATGTAGGCGTATAAACGCAGCCTCGAATTCTGATTCGAGTGTCTCTTGGCCACTGAATATACGGACCTGGCCTTGCTCTGCCTCTGGCTCTGGGGTGAAATTCAAGGTGCCGTTACCCAAGAGCACAACGCCTGTGACACCGTCGGCGGTTTCTGCCACGAAGACGGACCCTTCAGCGAGGGTCAGCGACATGTCTTCCCTGTTGATCACGAGGTTGTCTGCGTCGTATTGAATGGTCGGGTTCAACTCTAGATGGAAGAGTCCATCAACGGCGTCGACGGCGGTTTGGTCTTGGATCTGCCAGCCCTGCTCACCGGCCCCTTGCAGGATTTCAAGTTCCCAGGTCTCGAGGCGGCCCTGGTTTTCTGCCTCCGTAAAGATCTCAACCGTTACCTGATAAGCCTCGCTCTCTGCCGAACTGGTCGCAAGAGGGACTTCCAGGCGAGGTGTGAGTGTCGCGCGTTCCAGGCTTGGACGTAGGTGCTCGGTGGTGAATTGCCGGGCGACGTTCTGATCTGCAGCCGGGGAGAGTAATGAGAGATATCCCGCCGGCTCACCGACCAAGACCGCATGTTCGATGGCATCCAGGAGTGACTGGTAGCGAATGACGTCTGGCGACTGGGCCGTCGCGTGGCTTGAAAGCAGCGCCACAGCTATTGCCGCCAAGGCCCGTGTTGTCATTACTTGCCCTCTACGCACTGTGATTGAAACGTGCATCTTATTTTATGTCAGGCCGTGACCCGGGCATGGAGATCCAACTCTGGGTCCACAGGTTTGGAGTGCTGTTGGCACGTCTTTGAGACTTTTGTGTCAGTGATATCCTGCGGCCATGGCGATTCGCACTGAGTTGACGGTAAAGCTAGACAACACGCCAGGTGCGCTGGCTAGAGTGTGCCAGGCACTGACTGATGAGAAAGTGAACGTTGTGGCCCTGAGTCTCGATCCCTTAGGGAGGTTACGGCTGGTGCCGGATAATCCGGTGCACGCGGCAGGTCTGCTCCGTGGCCGGGGCCATGAAGTTGAGGAGGGCGACGTTCTATTCGCGTCGCTTTCCAATCGGCCGGGCGGGATCGGATCCGTGACACGGTTGTTGAGTGGGGCCGGCGTCAATGTTTTGTATGCCTACGTTACCGCACTCACTGAACATGATGTGGCGGCTCTTGTCGTCGCTGTTGACGATGCTCAACGTGCGGCTGCCGCCGCGGGGATGTGAGTGATGCGTCTCTATATATCCACGATGGATGCTGGGCTGGTGGATTATGAACCGGCCGGACGGGTAAAGCTCGACGGGGAGGAGTGGACCGTGCCGACCCTGCAAGAGCGCCGAGCCATTATCCATGCTGCGCAGACGGAAATTGAGTGGCTCCAGGATTTGGTCCTGGCACTCGAGAAATCTTCAGGGTAGTGCAAGGAGGAAAGAACCATTCCTTGAATGTGGATTGTGACGCCCCCCTACGTTTGTCCGCGCAACTCACGTTACGTCATCATCGGGATCATCTTCGGGTACCGGCGCACTCGGTTCGATCGAGAAGGTGAGGGCGTTCTGGCTGGGAGCAAGCTCGATACGAACAGTGCCGCCGTGTTCTAGTTGCCCGAACAGAATCTCGTCTGTCAATGGGTTGCGCACCTCGGTCTGGATGAGCCGGGCTAATGGGCGAGCTCCGTACGTCGGGTCGTAGCCCGTTTTGGCCAGCCAGTTCCGGGCATCTGGTTCGAGGGTGATGGCGATGCGGCGTTCGGCGAGCTGCGTCTCGAGCTGCAGGATGAACTTCTCGACGATTGTCTCGACGACTGTGAGAGGCAAATTGTCGAACGTCACGATGGCGTCGAGCCGGTTACGGAACTCGGGACTGAAGGCCCGCTCCAGCGCGGCTTTCGTTCGCGTCTTGCCGGCGCTATTCCGGTCGTCACTGAATCCAATGGGGGCTGCGGTCATCTCACGGGAGCCCGCATTTGACGTCATGATCACGACGACTTGTCGGAAGTCTGCTTTTCGGCCGTTGTTGTCAGTCAGTGTTGCGTGATCCATCACCTGTAACAGAATGTTGTAGACGTCGGGGTGGGCTTTCTCGATTTCATCGAGGAGTAGCACAGCGTAGGGATGTGTCCGGACGGCGTCCACAAGGAGGCCGCCTTGCTCGAATCCTACATACCCGGGAGGGGCGCCGATGAGCCGCGCCACTGCATGCTTTTCCATGTACTCGCTCATGTCATAGCGGATGAACTCGTTTCCCAGGTGGATCGCGAGTTGCTTGGCGAGTTCCGTCTTGCCTACGCCGGTCGGACCGGTGAATAGGAAGCAGCCGGCTGGTCGGTCGGGCTGGCCAAGGCCAGCTCTCGCTCGTTTGATGGCGGTAGAGACAGCTGAGATCGCCTCATCCTGACCGAAGACCACTCGACAGAGCGCATCGTCGAGTGTGCGGAGCCGATCCTTGTCTGACACGCTGGCCTGCTTTTCGGGAATGCGGGCCATGCGGGCGAGAACACGTTCAATGTCCGCCACTTTGACGTGTGTAGGAGCGGGACTGGCCTCAGGCAAGGCAGCGTCGGCGGTTTCGGGAATTTCGGCCACACCGGCGGGTGTGCTGGCCGGCGCGGGGATACGCCCTGCTTCTCGTGCGCCCACGGCCATCTTTGCTCCCGCTTCGTCGATAACGTCGATTGCACTATCCGGGAGTCGCGAATCGCGAAGATGCTGCGCGGCCAACTTGGCGGCGGCTTGTAGTGCCCCGGCCGTGTACCGCACGTGATGGTGTTCTTCGTAGTGTGCACGGAGCCCCTTGAGGATCGCCACAGTCTCCTCGACGCTGGCTTCCTCGATCACGACCTTCTGGAGACGACGGGCGAGGCCGCGATCCCGTTCGATGTGCTTGAACTCGTCAAAGGTGGTCGAGCCAACGACGCGGAGTTCGCCAGCCACCAGGACTGGCTTTATCAGTGTTGCGAGATCCATTGTGCCGCCGGTCGTAGCACCCGCCCCGACCGTGGCATGTACTTCATCGATGAACAGGATTGGTAGGTTACGGGCAGACAGGGCGTCGATGACAGCCTTGAATCGTTCCTCGAAGTCGCCGCGAAACCGCGTGCCCGCCAGCAGGGCCGTGGTGTCCAGGGCATACACTTCGGCGCCCGCAAGCCGAGCGGGCACGTCCTCCTCGAGGAGCCGGCGTGCGAGGCCCTCGGCTAGTGTCGTTTTGCCAACGCCGGCATCACCGACGAACACCGGGTTGTTCTTGCGGCGTCGGCAGAGAATTTCCAGTGTGCGTTGGAGCTCGCCGGACCGCCCGATCAGCGGGTCCAACTTTCCGTCCTTTGCGCGAGCGGTCAGATTGATTGCGTACGCGGTCAGAGGATCGCGACTCCGACTCGGACCGTCGCGTTCCGCACCGGCGGTGGCTGGTTCGGAACCATCATCCTGTGGTCCGCCTGGCGCCTTCGAAATTCCGTGAGAGATGTAGTTCAGGACGTCAAGCCGGCTGATGTCCTGCGATTGCATAAGCTCGGCCGCATGCGAGTTCGGTTGTTGCAGGATGGCAGCCAGAACGTCCCCAAAACGCACCTCGTCTTTGCCAGCGCTTTGTACGTGGAGGACGGCTGTTTGCAGGACCCGTTGAAATGCGAGAGTCTGATCCGGTTCCCTGCCTCTGGTGCCACGTGGAAATTGCTCCAGTGTTGCCAGGAATTCGTCGAGCGAGTGGCGGAGGGCAGGCAGATCGGCTCCACAGGCGGCCAGAATCTTCTCGCCCTCAGGGTCGTGTGCCAGCGCGTACAACAAATGTTCGAGTGTTAGATGCGTATGCCTCCGTGAGGCCGCCTCACGATAGGCAACGTTGAGGATTAGCTCGAGCGCGGCGCTAAACATCTGGGTGTACTCACTCCTCTTCGAGTGTGGCTTGCAGTGGAAAATTTTCCCGCCGCGCCAAATCCTGGGTTGTCGCGACTTTGGTTTCGGCGATCTCGTAGGTATAGGTTCCGCATACTCCACGACCTTGCATATGAACCTGCATCATGATGCGGTACGCCTCCGCCGGAGATTTGTGGAACACAGACTCAAGGATCTGCACTACAAACTCCATCGTGGTGTAATCGTCGTTCAACAGTGAGACGCGATACAGAGTCGGCTTACCCGTCTTCTGCCGCGTTTCCTCGAGCACGCCATGACCAGTGTTTGGTTCACGCACCATTGCTCCCATAAGACTATGGAGTCTGTGGCAAGGTCAAGCGGCCGGAAGCGATCGGTGTGACTGACGTCCCAAGCCGGCCAGTCTGCGTAGTAATATTCCAAGGCTATGCAGACTATTGCTCGGGGCTTGTCCTCGGTGGATTTGGTGATTCTGGGTCAGCCGCGAATTATCGCGACCGCCGTGTTGCACAGTCCCGCTGGGGTCGCGCTGGTTGATCCGGGCCCTTCGACCTGTCTTGACACGCTCCGTGCCGATCTGTTGACCCATGGGATCACGCTTGCGGATGTCCGAACGGTGTTGTTGACCCATATTCACCTCGACCACGCTGGAGTGGCGGGAACGCTCGTCCGCGAGAATCCTGAGATTCAGGTCTACGTTCATGAGCGTGGTGCGCCCCATATGGCGGATCCCGAAAAATTGCTGACGAGTGCGACACGTCTGTACGGCGCTGATATGGATCGATTGTGGGGAGAGTTTCTCGCAGTTCCGGAATCGAATCTCCATCCGCTCGGCGGGGGTGAAACGATTGCGGTGGCAGACCGGCAGCTTGAGGTGGCGTATACACCGGGGCATGCCTCGCATCATCTGAGCTTTTTCGACCGTGCTGCTCGCGTGGCATTCGTGGGGGACACGGCGGGGGTTCGGATCGGGCCTGACGTGTTCGTCCTGCCTCCTACACCCCCACCTGACATCGACCTTGATCTGTGGACAGCGAGCATCCGGCTGATCGAAGGGTGGCAGGCCGAAACATTATTCCTGACGCACTTCGGGCCCTACAACGATCCGCCGGGGCATCTGGCGTCTCTCGTCACACATCTCGAGGGTCTGTCACAGCTCGGGCGGAGTATCGTGGAGCGAGCGGCGAGTGACGCCGAGCGGGAAGCGCAATTCGTGGCGGACGCGCGCCGCTATTTGCAGCGACACGTATCCGATGCGACCGCGGCGCTCTACGATCAGGCGGCACCGCTGACACATTGTTGGCTCGGCCTGGCGCGGTACTGGAAGAAACAAGGTGTGCATGCCTGATTCGCATCTGACCGACGTCGACCGCGCGCGGGCTGTCCAGCTCCTTGAACGTACCCGCGATGAGCTCGCCGGGGCCGTCGAGGATCTGTCGGCGGCGCAATGGAACTACCAGCCGACCTTGGATCGATGGTCTATCGGTTTGATCGTCGAGCATCTTGGTATTGTGGAGCAACGCCTCTTTGGTCAGGTCGAGCGGGCGCTAGCCCGATTGCCGAACGTACGGTGGGCGTCAGAGACAACCGGCAAGGATGAGTTGGTCGAGAAGATGCTGACTGACCGTGGTACGCCGAGGCAGGCGCCAGATGGCGTCGTTCCCACTGGAGCAGTTGATAGAACGACGGCGCTACAGCGGTTCCGCGAGCGGCGAGCGACGACAATCGCCTTCGCGGAGACAACGCGCGAGCCGCTCAAGGCTCACACCCTTGACCATCATCGTGCTGCCTACGGGACGCTGAACGCCTACCAGTGGCTGATCTATATCCCGTTTCACCTTCAGCGGCATCTGGCCCAAATCGACGAAATCAAGGGGACGCCAGGCTATCCCCACGGTTAATGCCTTCACTCGCTTCGCGGGAGCCTTCGCCTATGCAGCTCGGTTTCATCGGACTCGGCACGATGGGGCGCCCCATGGCGCTTCATTTGATCGGCGCTGGCCACGCGCTTGCGGTATTCGCTCGAAGGGAGGACGCGATGCAGCCTCTCGTTGAAGCGGGAGCCGTGGCATGTGCTACCCCGGCGGCGGTCGCTGAGCAGAGCGATATTACTTTCACGATGGTAACCGGAACAGCCGATGTGGAGCAGGTTGTCTTGGGTGACGACGGGCTCATTCATGGCGCCAGAGCCGGGACATTGGTGATCGACATGAGTACCATCGACCCTTCAGCGACGCGTGACATTTCCCGCACCTTGGCTGAGTCAGGAGTGGACATGCTCGATGCGCCGGTGTCGGGCGGGCCTCAGGGGGCCAGGGATGCGTCTCTCACCATCATGGTCGGTGGTCCGGAGCGCGCTGTCGAACGAGCGCGCCCTTTGTTTGACGTGCTGGGAGATTCGTCCACGCATATGGGAGAGGCTGGGGCTGGTCAAACGACCAAAGCGTGCAACCAGCTCGCCATCTTGGTCACGGCCCAGGGGGTTGCCGAGGCGCTGACGCTTGCGCGGTGCTCCGGGCTGGACCCGGAGCGCGTTCGTCAGGTTCTGATGGGGGGACTTGCGTCGAGCCGGGTGATGGATCTGTTCGGCACGCGTATGGCCTCGCGGGATTTCAGTGCTGGCATCGAATCTCGACTCTATTACAAGGATCTCGATATTGCGCTTGATCTGGGTCGAGCCCGCGGTGCGGCATTGCCAGGAGCGGCACTGACCATGCAGTTCATCAACGCATTGATCGGGGCTCACCGGGACCGCGATGACCTATCTGCTCTCATCACCGTAATCGAACAGCTCGGTGTCTCTTCCGATTCTCAGTGCTCAGAGTCGCGCACGGCTCTCCGAGCAGTCACCGATCGCGCGGCGGTGGGGTCCAAAGTGCCAAGCGAAGAATGGTCCAGAGCGCGACGAAGGCATCCTGTAGTCCGATTTTCTTTCCTTCATCGTAGGTACGCCCGCTATACGAGATGGGCACTTCAAATATGCGCGCGCGCAACCGTGCGACCTTACAGGTGATCTCCGGTTCCATCCCGAATCCGCGAGATTGGAGATCCAGGCGATCGACGACGTCGCGCGTCATCGCCTTGTAGCAGGTTTCCATGTCGGTCAGATTGAGGTCGGTACATGCGTTGGAGAAGAGGGTCAACAACTTGTTACCGATCGAATGCCAAAAATAGAGAACTCGGCTCCCATCGCGTGATCCGAGAAAGCGGGAACCGTATACGACGTCGGCTTTGCCGTCGAGGATGGGGCGCAGAAGGATCGGGTATTCGGATGGGTTGTATTCAAGATCAGCGTCTTGCACCAGGACGACGTCCCCCACCGATTCTCGGAATCCACGGGTGACTGCCGCTCCCTTGCCGAGGTTCATTGGTTGCGTGAAGACCTTGACGCCGTGCAGTTCGCCGATGCTCTTCAGTATTTCGTCCGTACCGTCTGTCGAACCGTCGTCGACAATGACGACTTCCCGTTCGAGAGGGCCTAGGTCCACTTTCAAGACGCGATCCACGATCGTGGCGACGGTCTCCCGTTCGTTGTAGACCGGCATTACGATGGAGAGTTTGCTAGAGGGCCGATTCATCTGAGTAGCATGCCGGTGGCTAGTCTGCCCGAAAGATCTTGCACAGGCCTGTTAAGGACCAGAAACATCGCTATCATAGCGTTTTTGGTGTCTAAGGTCCTGCGTTCGTCGGCGTCGCGTGGGGAGTGCTGGCTTTCGATGGCGCGTGGCCAGGTTGGGTGAGGCTGCGCGGTTTATCTGGTTCTCGTTGAGGAAAAACGCAGTCGGGTTGGCCGCCCTGGTCTGAGAAGAAAAGGCTCGAGCGAGAGGCATGTGCTGCGAGCGCTCCTGGGTGAAGTGCGCATAGAAAATGCGTAGGATGGTCTTGTACTGTTGTTGTTGCCGCAGAGCGACAATTGTTCGGAGTTCCGCCGGTCGTTGTACTATCGGTGCATAGTTTCCCTGTTTGTTGGTGACTAGCCCGTGTACCGGTGAGGTGCACGGAGAGGTGGGTTCTTTCAAGGAGTGTCAGATGATTCGACTAGTTGGTGCATTACTCGTGACCGCCATGGCTGTGGCGATGCCCACATCCGCTGGTGCCCAATCATCGGACATACCGCGTGGGGCCGACGGGCGGCCTGATTTGCAGGGTGTATGGGACTTTCGAACGCTGACGCCGCTCGAGCGCCCGGCCGACCAGGCTGATCAGGCGTTGCTCAGTTTTGAAGAAGTCGCCGAGATCGAATCAAAGGCCCGCCAGCGTGCGATCGATGCGGATCGGCCCACTGAAGTCCGAACCGAGCCGTTGCCCGTCGGGGGAAATGTCGGCGGTTATAACAATTACTGGTTCGATCGGGGCGCAGGGGTTGTCGATGATGGTCGGACGGCGCTCATCGTTGACCCACCTCACGGCCGAGTGCCGGATTCCCTTTCTGGGGTGGCGCGACAGAGTGGATCGGACACAGATGGAACCCGGCCCGTGCGGTTCCGCGTTGGGGGAATTGCTTCGGACGGTCCGGAAGACCGGGGTCTTGCAGAACGCTGTTTACTCGGATTCAATACTGGGCCCCCAATTGTGCCGGGTGGCTACAACCAGAACATCCAGATTTTCCAGACCGCCGATCATGTAGTGATTCTGAACGAAATGGTGCACGATTCCAGAATCGTTCCTCTCGATGGGCGCGATCGGCTGCCGGATGATGTGCGGCAATGGATGGGTAGTTCCATCGGGCGATGGGAGGACGACACGCTCGTGATCGAGACGACGAACTTTACGGGTTATACCGCGAGTTTTGCCCCGAGCGTCAGATCGGCGGTTGGGACCGGCGCTACGTTACGGTTGACTGAGCGGTTCCAACGTCTCGATGCAGAGACGTTGCTCTACGAGTTTACCGTTGATGACGCGACGAGTTTCACTCAGCCATTTTCTGCGGCACTACCGATGAAGCGGGGTGCGGCGCCGATGTTCGAGTACGCCTGCCACGAGGGGAACTATGGCATGCAGAATCTGTTGACCGGTGCCAGGACCGAGGAATTGGCCGCGTCGGAGCAGTAAACCGAGAAGTGGGAAATGGACATTGGTATAAAAGTACGGGCATCTCTGATGCCTTTGGCCTCCCTGCGCGAGGGGACGCATTCCATTGCGCGGCATGTGGGCAGGCCAGTGTCCGATTTTGTAGACGTTGTTAACCAATTACCAGGAGAGACACTAACCATGAAACGTACATTGATCATCTGCGTCTTGTCTGCATTTGTCGCACTTCAGGCTACATCGGTATCCGCGCAAGATGCTGGTTGGACCACATTGTTCGATGGCTCGAGCCTTTCGGGCTGGAACCCGATTGGCAATGCGAATTGGGAGCTCGCCGATGGTGCGGTACAGGCGGATAGTGGCTCGGGATTCTTGGTGACACCACGGTCCTATGGCGATTTTGAAATGATTGTTCAGTACTGGGTAGATGAACCCGCCAACAGCGGCATTTTCATTCGGTGTGCCGATCCGGAAAGCGTGAACGATCTTAATTCTTACGAAGTCAATATTTACGATACCCGAGCCGACCAGACCTACCGTACGGGCGGCATCGTGCATATTGCGGCCCCGGAGAGTGTCATCGACAGCCCGGGTCGCTGGAATACCTACGAAATCGTGGCGCGCGGGTCGCGGCTACAAGTGTGGCTGAATGGAGAACAGATGGTCGATGTCGAGGATTCGCAGTTCGCGGACGGACCGATTGCGCTGCAGTATGGCGCTGGTGTTGTGAAGTTTCGCACGGTGTTGGTTCGGGAGCTGTAGGCGACGAGAGCCTACGGCTCGGAGAATTGTCGTCGGTCTTGCGGGACCGTGATACACACAGAGCGAGTGTGCGACCGCCTAGCGGCCGCACACTCGCTCTTGCCCACTGTTGTTCGAGGGTCTCATTGCAGCAGGTCGTCCGGGATGTTGTCCGCCTCTCCAGCCTCGAGTAAGTTCTCCTAATCTTCATCGTGTCCGTGAGTTCATTCACAGATACGGAATATCAGTGTCCCGGTTGTTTCCCGATGTGTGACTGCACAACGGACCGGGTTACCAACAATTTTTCTGCGCCGTTGAACCGGTACGCGCCCCGATGACCGCCTGATCAAAGACATCACTCGTTCACATACATTGGTGTTTGAGGGTGTAAACGAACCTGCGCTGTTTATCGTCAATTCCGGTGTGTCTCTACGGGTACGGAAACGACACCCCATGGCGAGATGTTTCTTCCCTGTCCTCTTGGCCCTGATCGGCGCCGTGACGGGGACCACCGGGCTGGTAGTGGCCCAGCCCGGGCCTGTCGCTCAGTCTGTTTTTGTCGTGGTGACGCCGTTCGTGAATGTATCGGGAGACGTTCTAGAGGATTGGCTCGGCACTGGAATTGCTGAAACGGTTGCTATCGCTTTCGACGATGACGATGGGTTCACAGTGGTGCGTGACGGTGATGAGATGTTGCCGCCTGGCCGCCAACGTCTTGCAACGTGGGTGGTGACCGGTGGGTATCAGCTGGTTGGCAGCACTCTACGGATTACCGCACAGGTCGTAGATGCGGACACCGATGCAGTGGTCGGTTCGGCGATCGTCGATGGGCGCATTGATGAGCTCTTCGACACGCAAGACCGACTCGTCCACGAGCTGCGGGTCAGGCTCGGTGGACGTCAGCCCATTGCATCCGTGCCGCAGGCCTCGGGTGCGGTGGCGACGCCACCCTCGCGACGATCCACGCCGCCTCGACCGGTGGTAGTCCCGGGAGGCGGCGAGCCTGTCTTGGACGCGGTGGCATTGCCCTCGGGGCGTGTCATCGACGGCCCCTCAGCGCCGGTAGCCCCGGACACCATCGTACGTGATGCAGATGGACGTGCGACCGTGCGCGCCGTACGGTTAACGGAGCCACTCCGCTTCGATGGTGTCCTCGACGAGCCAATCTATGAACGGGTCCCGTCATTTGGCGGGTTCATTCAGCAGCAACCTAATGAAGGTGCTCCAGCGACCGAGCGCACCGAGGTATGGGTGTTCTTCGATGACCAGAATGTGTACGTGAGCGGCCGTAACTGGGATTCAGCACCTGAGTCGCTCTGGATCGCGAATGAGATGCAGCGTGACTCCTTTCAGCTCATTCAGAATGAGGGTTTCAGCGTTGTGCTCGATACCTTCTATGACCGGCGCAATGGCGTGGTGTTCTCGGTGAATCCGATTGGCGGGTTCATGGACCAGCAGATCACTGACGAGAGTCAGTCGAATGCGGACTGGAATCCGATTTGGAATTCCCGCACGGGACGTTTTTCTGGTGGCTGGACTGTGGAGATGGTAATTCCATTCAAGTCACTCCGATTTCCTGCGACCCAGTCACAGGTGTGGGGATTGCAGATTGGACGCCGTATTCGATGGAAGAACGAGTGGACGTATCTCACGCCTGTACCGATTTCTGCGGGACCTGGGAATTTCCGTATCTCTGTAGCCGCGACGTTGACCGGGATCACGGTACCACCGGGGAACCGGACATTCGAGATCAAACCCTATGCGATTGGTTCACTGGCGAGCGACGTCAACACCGTGCCGCCGATTTCGAACGTGGGTGGTGGTGACTTCGGTGTCGACGTCAAGTATGGCGTCACAGAGAATTTGACGGCGGACTTCACCTACAACACGGACTTCGCGCAGGTCGAGGTGGACGAGCAGCAAGTCAACCTGACTCGATTCAGTCTCTTCTTTCCAGAAAAGCGTGAGTTCTTCCTGGAGGGCCGTGGCATCTTTGATTTTGGTGAGGGGGCGCGCTTCGGCGGTGTGGGCGCTGGGGGGCGTCCAGGATCAAATTCTTTCTTTGGTGGGGGTAACGCACCAACCGTGTTCTTTAGCCGCCGGATTGGCCTGGAGGGAGGGCAGACCGTGCCGATCCGGGCCGGGGGACGACTTACAGGGAAAAGCGGTGACGTGACCGTCGGGGCCCTGAATATTCAGACCGACGATGCGCCGGGGGTAACTGCCGCGCCTACCAATTTCACCGTCTTCCGGATCAAGCGAGATGTGCTGCGCCGTAGTCGAGTTGGAGGTATCTTCACCGGGCGATCGGCTCGCCCGTCAACCGTGCCTGAAGGTGAGACGGGTTCAAATCAGGTCTACGGGGTCGATGCTGCGTTTGCGTTCTACGACAATGTCAATTTCACCGGTTACTACGCGCAGTCGCAGACGCCTGGGCTTGTCGTTGTCGATGCGAGTTATCAAGGGGCTTTTACGTATAACGGTGACCTCTATGCCGTTCAGGTTGATCATCTGGTGGTTGGGGACAATTTCAATCCAGAGGTCGGGTTTTTGCGGCGCGACGATTTCCGCCGCACCTTTGCGACGGCGCAGTATAGTCCGCGGCCGGCGATCGATCTGGTGCGTCAGTTCACGTGGGGAGCAAGCGTCGACTACATTGAAACTGAGACGACGGGACAGCTCGCAACCCGTTTCTTGCAGGCGCGATTCCTGACGGAGTTCGAGAACAGCGACCGATTCAGTATCGATGTACAGGATAGCTACGAACTGCTTACGGCGCCATTCCGCATTGCGCCCGGTGACGGTATCTCCATTCCGGTGGGGGGCTATGGATTCCGGGACGCGTTTGCGTCGTATTCTCTTGGAGGCCAACGGCGTGTGTCCGGGACGTTGAGTCTCCAGCGCGGGGAGTTTTTTGGCGGCCACATTACCGGGGTCGGTTACCGGCGTGGACGGCTCGCCGTGACCCGGGCGTTTTCGTTTGAGCCTGGCATCTCGGTCAATCGAATTGAGCTGCCGCAGGGCCGCTTCGCGACTACGCTTCTGACAAGCCGTGTCACCTACACCTTTACACCCCGGATGTTCTTCGGCGGGCTTCTGCAGTACAACTCAAGTCGTGATTCATTGAGTTCGAACCTGCGTCTCCGGTGGGAATATCAGCCAGGCAGTGAGCTCTTCATCGTGTACAACGACGTCCGAGACACCGAGCTCCGCGGGACACCGATGCTCGAGAACCGGGCATTTGTTGTGAAGTTTACCCGTCTCTTCCGTTTTTGACCTGCCGGGTTCCGGGCTGGACCACTTCTCACGCATCGGACGCAGTGGGGCTCTGGTTGCTGGACGAGGAGAAGTGTCAACAGCACCGTGAGACCAGCCGTTATTGTTGAGATTTCGTATGCGATGTCGTGCCGGCAACTGCCGAAAAGACTGGTGGGTTCGCGATGGTGGCCCAATCGCGTGACCCCCTCGTCGCAGATGGACGTCACAGGGTGCGAATTGAATTACACTCCGCTCAATCTGTGGTTTTCGTGGAATACAGGCATGCAGTGAAGAATGGCGGTCCGGTCGCTGTTCGTCGTGCAGAATCGCGCAGTAGCCAGTTCTCTGTGCAGAGTGGTGCTTGTCTTGGATTCTTGTGGGGTCGGTTCGGTTGGCCGATCCAACTGAGGAGGTTCTTCGAATGAAAGGTGTCTTACTGCTCGTGTCCGTGGTTCTGGTGGTCGTTGCGATGCCTCAAGCCCAGTCGGTGGATGACGAGATTGCCCGTGCCGTTCTCGCCGCTCCGGCCGCCATGGCGGAGGGCGCCAGCGTTGTTCGTTTCGCTGCCGATGGCAGCCACACTGTCCTTCGAGCCGGGTCGAACGGGTTGGTGTGTTACGACCGGTCCAATGAGCCAGGTCGCTCATTCGCCGTCCAGTGTACCAGCGAGGAGAACATGGCCCGGTCAGCGCAAACCCATCGGATTCGCATGGCCGCCAGTAGTGCTAATGACGTGCAGTTGGCGCTTGCCGCCGCCGAGGCCGATGGAACGAGAGAGGCTCCGAAGTACGGAAGTGTCTGGTACTCGCTGGCTGGACAGGACGAGGCTTCGGTAGTTCCTCACCAGGCCCACATTACCATCGCGGTTCCTTTTGCCACCGGCGAGGCATTGAGTCTGCCCGCCGAAGGAGCGTACACCCAAGCC
Organism: uncultured Vicinamibacteraceae bacterium; assembly: GCA_964591245.1. Classification (GTDB taxonomy): domain Bacteria; phylum Acidobacteriota; class Vicinamibacteria; order Vicinamibacterales; family UBA8438; genus CAZPZZ01. The sequence goes on from CAZPZZ010000068.1 coordinate 19,580, forward strand.
GGTGCCTGGGTCATGGAAGCGGGGACCTCGGCCGCACATATTATGGTTCCGGGTCGTTGAACGCCTGTCCTCGTATTGTCCGTGGCCAGAACGAGGTGCACACAATCTGCGTGCGCTGTCCGGGGGTACGAAGGGGGAAACCTGCGTCTAGGTGATGAACTGCCGCCGTCCGTCATGGAGCTCGGTACTCCACCTGATATGTCGAAGTTGCCCACGGCAGGAGGCTCTCGAGTTGGTGAATCTTCATGATTCAGCAACTCCGCGGTTGGAACTGGCCTCTTGCCAACGAGCGACTCTACGGCGGCGTGAGCTGCGTCCGGGTTGTCGGTCTGACGGGGTAGAGGTGACTGCGGTTTCAGTTGATTTCTACCCGATACGTCGCTGTATCACTGGTGACCTCGTTGTAGTTCAGGATGAGAAGCGTGTACCCGCCTACGGTCACCGCGCTGGTCAGGGTTGCAGGTTTCCTGCCACCTGTGTCGGATGAAAGGGCCTCGTCTTCCGTACAACCAGTCTCATTTGCAACGATTTGCGCTATCGAGCACGTGGCCTGAAAGAGATAAATATCAATATCGTTGTCGCTATTGGTCCAGTCGACCGAGGCGGTGAGTACACCGGTTCGCGGAGAACCAAAATTCACTAGTTTGATGCTCTCTGGCCCTGTACCCAGTGAGATGGACCCCTCATTGAGGTACGGCTGTGCCGATGGGGAGGTAGTGCTGTCACTACATCCCAGAAGACTCAACATGG
>CAZPZZ010000069.1:0-11267 GCA_964591245.1 uncultured Vicinamibacteraceae bacterium
GCGTGATGAAGAACTGGCTCCCGTTGGTTCCCGGGCCGGCATTCGCCATCGAAAGCACGCCAGCGGAATCGTGGCGTCGAACGGGACTAAATTCGTCGCCAAACGTATAGCCCGGCCCGCCCATGCCAGTGCCGGTCGGATCTCCACCCTGAATCATGAAGTCGGGAATGACCCGGTGAAACTTCAACCCGTTGTAGTAGCCACGCTGAGCCAGGTTGACGAAGTTGGCGACGGTCATCGGCGCCTCCTCGGAAAACAGCGTTACCCGGATTTCCCCTCGGGTCGTGGTCAACACCGCAGTCAGTGCATCATCTGCCATACTCGTGCCTCCTCCAAGTCGGCCGCAGCCACCGCGGCCGTAAAATGTGTCATGTCTGACGTGATTCAGGAATAACGGATCTCTTGATAACAGGGCCGACCGCTCCGCCCCATCAGTGTCACGCGGCGGCAGCGCTCGTCGAACAGGGACGCATCACCCCGACCCGCACGCAGATCGCGCCTCGGGCATCGATAACTATAGAAACGTCAACGACTCTCCACCCTGCCTCAGATCTGAGAGGCACACCTGCCGAGACACGCACGACAGGGAGGAAACACCCCTCCCCATCGTGCCGGCCCCTGGCACAGTCCGCTAGTCAATTGCGAAGCAGTAGAACAAACCTGCTCCGCCGGTGGCGACCAGATTCTCCTGCCCGCATCCACGGCTGGGGTGAGAAGAGTTCCAGGACCCGTTTCCGCCGCCCTGTTTATCGGAATGCCCCACTTGCGCCGAGCCCGATGCATCCGTACTCATCCAATTCCCACAGCTGTGATCGGCACCATCGGTGAAGCCCCGACCGTCTGGCTGCGTTCCCGTGAGAATATCGTGCTGATTCGGTGAGTCCCCCACCCCGTTGACGACCTGCCCCTCCTCGGTCAACGAAATCACCTTGCCCAGGGCGTTACCCAGCCTGGCCTGCTCCAAGGCATCTCCGTGCAGTTCTCCAACATCCTGTGCAACTCGACGTCGCCCACCGTGGGCGTACCAGGGGCCACCGCCGATGCTTTCGCGTGCTTCAACCTCATTCGCCCCATGCGTGCTGAGATACGCACGCCAGGTCGAATTCCCACGCCCCACCGCCGCCGCCAACGACTGACAATGCGCATCGGCTCCGGCCAACCCACCTAGATTGGCACCATCTCCGAGTCCAACGCTGGTGACAAAGAATGACATGGGCTCTGGGTCCGGAGCCTGCGCCACAATCATGGGAGAAAACGCCGCAATGAGCGCACCGGTCAGAACAAGCGCCGATAGAATCCTCTTCTGCATAATGACTCCAGTGTAAACGAGGCCGCACCGCCTCCGCGGCGATCATGCCACGGGCCGTAACGCCGCCCCGGAATTGAGTGTGCGCCAGAATTCTATGTCGAGCCACGCTGAGGCACCAAGAACCGCCCCGCAAAGACCGAAGTTGCACATGGCGACCCAAGAATGCGAGGTTTCTAACCGGAACCGCTACTTTCCATCCGCTGACAGCCGATATCACGATCGATGGTATGGTTCGTTAACACCCGTGATCGTGAGACCAAACGCATCGGGCTGCATTGTCGCCACCAGGGCGCGACCTACACGCTCACCCTTGTAAATCCCAACGGCAGTGAAACCACCACAACGTTCGTCGACGAAGACAGCATGATCGCGAAGGCAGTAGAAATACACCTCGAGCTTGTTGACGACGGATGGCAGGCACTTCCACGGGCGCACTGACAACTCTCACGAGAACTTGCTTTCTCTAACCAAGACGTTCGGCGTGGTCCCCACGAACAGTTGATCGCGCTGCTTTCGCTCTCCGCCAAGGACCGGAGGCATCCGCGGGCTAGGGCAGCGCCAGCGCGACAATCTCAGCGCCCGTTGGCGCCGCCGCAGTCCCGACGGCGACCGCGATGTACTGCGTCCCCTCGTGCAAATACGTGATGGGGTTGCCATAGGGCACGGCGGGCAGGTCCACCGACCCGAGATACGCCCCTGTCTCTTTGTCATAGGCCGTGATGACTCGTGCTGCCGCCGTTTCGTCCTCGACATAACGACCGCCAGAATTCACCACCAGGAGCGTCTTCGTCACCAGTGGCCCTCCCCCATGCATCCCCGCGTGTCCCCCGAGCGGCGGCAAATTGAGGTCGCGCAGCACCGGATGATTCCGAGGGCCATCCCCATGAGGACTCATCCACGCGTGATCACCGGTATTGAGATCAATGGCTGTCACGCGCTTGTAGGGCGGCTTCACGAGTGGCAATCCCTGCGGCCCCGGCACCGCCACCGCCCAGGGATCGGTGAAATACCCGACGGTCGCCGGCGGCGGGTACTCCACCAACTCGACGGCGCGCAATCGTGTCTGGGATGGCACAAACAGCCGCCCCGTCTCCGGATCAACCGCGGCACCTGGCCAATTGACACCGCCTCCAGGGCCCGGCGATTGAATGATCGGCCTGCCTTCTCCACGCACCGGAGGCGGAGTAAAAATAGGTACGAGCTGAGCCCGCCCCGCGATCCGGATCGCTTCTTCCCGCAGCGCCGGTGTGAAGTTGATGAGATCGTCGACGGTAATACCCTGGAGATCGAAAGGCGCCGGTTTGGTCGGAAATGGCTGCGTCGCCGCGTACCATTCGCCCGGCACGTCTCCTGCCGGCACCGGCCGCTCCTCTATCGGCCACACCGGCTCACCGGTGACCCGATCAAAGACGTAGGTAAATGCCTGCTTACTCGTTTGCGCAATTGCCTTGATCTCACGCCCATCGACAGTAATGTCAACCAAGTTGCCGGCGGTCGGGAAATCGTAATCCCAGAGACCATGGTGGACCGCTTGGAAATGCCACACTCGCTGTCCCGTCTCCACGTCCACGGCAATGAGACTCTCCGCAAACAGGTTGTCCCCCGGCCGCATACCTCCGTACCAGTCGTTGGTCGGGGTCCCCGTCGGCAGGTATACATAACCAAGCTCCTCGTCCACCGCCATCGTGCCCCACACATTCGTGTGGCCACTGTAGCGCCAGGACTCGTCCTGCCACGTGTCCGCCCCGAATTCGTCCCCCTGCGGGATCGTGTGGAAAATCCACTTCATCTCACCGGTGCGCGCGTCGAATGCCCGCACGTGCCCCGGATCGGCTTCTCGCCGGGTCAACGACGTGTCCTGCACGATGCTTCCGACAATCACGGTATCGCCCACGATCGCCAGCGGCTGCGAGTGCGTCAGCCGTGCCCGATCTACCGGACGCCCAAGACTGGTACTGAGATCAACCGCACCATCTGCGCCAAAGTCCGCGTACAGCGCACCAGTCCGCGCATTCATCGCCACGAGCAGCAGGTCGTGTGTGGCGATGAAAATGCGTGCATCGCCACTCTCGGTATCCTCCCAGTAGGACACGCCACGATGCTGCCAGCCCATGTTCGCCGGTCGTTCCATCCGATCGTAGGTTCGCGGATCGTACGACCACACAAGTTCACCACTCCCGGCATCCAACGCCGCCACCTGGCCGAGGGCGGTACTGGCGTAGACCAAGCCTCCCACCATCAGCGGCGCCGTCTTGAACGGCCCGGGCCGAATTGCGTCATTCTCCGCAGCCACCTCACCCGAAAGGGAGGTCCATCGCCAGGCGACCTGTAACTCCGGAAAGTTCTCCGCGGTGATCTGGTCAAGTGGTGAGTACTTCGTATTTGCGGGCTCGGCCCCGAAGGCTCGCCACTCCCCCACCGCTCCAACAGGCTGCGCCGCGGCCATAGACGCCACGGATACCGCCAACCAGCCGAAAATCAACCAGCGCACCAGACCAGGCCTGCACCGGACATCGGCATGGCCATCCCCTCTCACGCTCGCTCTTCTCTCCACCTAGTTCTCACCTTCCAGCGCCGCCAAGGCGGCTACGAATTCACTCCAGGGCACCGGATTGCCGTGAACAGGCGCCAGGGTTTCGACGTCGAGGTTCATACGCTCCACCTGCGTATTGAGACTCCTCATCGCCGGCAGTTGCGCCGCGCGGGGCGCCTCGTGGGTATCGAAGAGATCTGCCTGGAACGCAATGTTTTCGGCCGGCAAGTACGCCATCAACATCCCGGTGACATGGCGTAAGGGCTGTACGTAATACACGCGCAAGATGCGGGAATCATCGGCAATAACGTAGTTCTCCTGGACCGCCTCATAGTTGTATCCTTCTGCCAGCTCTGTCGGGGGCCACTGCGACACAATATCGGGCTCCACGGTCCTCGGTTCATAGCTCAGCACGTCGTGATTCAGAAAATCGACGTTGGAAAAATGTGTGACGATCGTCGCCCCGATGTGCAGGTACGTACGCAGCCCACCGATGGAATCAAAGTGGGGATGCGAGGTAATCAGCCAGCGAATGGGCTTGCCCGGCGCGAGCGTCACGATTTCCTCAATCACGGCAAGGCTGCGAGCCTCATTCCCGGGCGCTTCGAACACGGCGACAAAGTCATCGAATTCCACCATGTAACTGTTGGCGGGGCCGCCGCCGAGTCGATAGACGCCATCAGCGATTTCTTCGACGGTCACCTCCAACGGGAACGTGGCGCTTGCCACCGCCGGCGGCACCGGAACTGGCTCACCACACGCATGGGGCTGTACCTCTGGGAAACTTCCCCCGTAGGCGTTGTGCCCCGTGCTCCTGCGATAGAACTGCCAGTTGTCATCCCATCCTTGATGGGAATGCCAGTTGATGGGCCATTTCACATCTCCGAATGTTTCCTGTTCGGTCGACTCGTGTTCAATGTTGAAATCTCCCAAGGCCGGGATGTTGACTGTGGTCTTGATCCGCTGGATTTGATTTCGAGAGTTGATCGTGGCATCGACCTGATATTTGCCAAACATGGTGATGGCCACCACGTGCATCCTCTCAGGACCGACGACATTTCCGTCCCGACCCTTCTCAATTTGCTCCCAGCGCCAGAAGGCCACAGGATTCGCGCCGGGTAAACGAGCGGCTTTTAGAAAACCGTGCGGATTGAGCCACATATCGAGCTGATAGATCTCGGCGAGTTCCGGTGGCACGGCAACCGGTGCGCCGTCACCATCCATGTGCCAGGCATGGTCTCCATTGACGATGTGCGTCTGGCGAGTCGCTTGCTGCGTCGGTGTGCCACCGCGCCATCCGAGTCCGTACTTCCAGGAGGCTGGATTCAGCCCTGGCTGGCGATCAAATGTTTCGGTGCTCGTCCCCGCCTCCCAATCGATCGTACGGGTGTAGTTCGACAGCTGATCGATCCGCGGCCAATCAATGTTGACCGCGTTCTCGAACGTCTGCCCGACCGCGCCGCCATAGCCGGTGCCGGAGTACGTAATGCACCGTAGGTTGGCCTCACCAATCTCCTCCGCAGCGGCGGCCAGAAGCGGTGCAGGGTCGACAAACCCGGGAGGAAATTCTTGGGCGGACGTCTGTACTCCGCCCATCCACAGGACCAGCGCCATCATGCTCATAGAACGTCTTGCCATGCTTCCTCCATTAAGCGAGCCGAATGCGACGGCCCTCCGGGTCACTCCCGTTCAGGTTCCGTCCCGACCCACAGTATGCGTCACGTGACCAACTCGAACGACAACCCGGCTCTCCCACTCGACGAGAAGCAATCGTCGGACGCATACGCCAGAATCTCCGCTCCTCAGAAACGAGCCTATGACCCAAGGTAAGATCCCGTCAAGATGCTGACTACCCCGATCACGCAGATCAGAGACTGTATCCGTCAAGTCCACCGAACGGCAATCCCGCAGACGGCCCGAGGACGCGTCATCCGGAACACCATCTTCGTCGGGCTGCTCACCGGATGGGCGGGCACCCTGGCGACCGCCGCCCAGCAGGGCGCGACCGATGGTGAGTGGCGCAGCTATGGTGGCGACCTCGGCAGCACGAAGTATTCTCCGCTGGCCACCATCGACGCCACAAATTTCTCCGACCTCGACATCGCATGGGAGACTGAGACACCCGACGCACGACTGGATCTCGGCATGATCCAAACGCGTATCAACCAGCGTGCCCTGCCTACCCAAGCCGCAGTGCCAGCCGGTGGTAATCGCTACGGCATCACGGTCCGCTACTTTAACGCCACCCCGCTCATGGTGGAAGGCGTCCTGTATGTGTCAACGCCACTCTATCAGGGCGCCGCCATCGACGCCCGCACCGGCGAAACGTTGTGGGTCTACAACCCGGAAAGCTATCTTGGTGGGCCTCCACCACATCGATTCAATTCCCGAGGAGCGGCCTACTGGAGCGATGGCGAGAAATCCCGGTTGTTTTGGGGCACCGGCGACGGTTTTCTTATCGCGGTCGACGCGAACACAGGAGAACCGGCGCTCGAGTTTGGCAACGCGGGCCGCGTCGATCTCATGGATGGAATCCCGCGCGCCGTGCGCGGTTCCTATAACTACCTCGGCCGCAACTGGCTGGGCGTCGCCTCACCTCCGATCGTGGTTCGAGACGTGGTCATCACGCCAACCATCATTTCGGACTACACCATCGCCAAGGAAGCACCTCCCGGCTGGATCAAGGGTATCGACGCTCGCACCGGCGATCTGCGCTGGATGTTCCGCACCGTTCCCCAGGCGGACGACTTTGGCGCAGACACCTGGGGAGACGAATCCTGGCGGTACTCAGGCAACACCAATGTCTGGAGCATGATGAGCGCCGACGAAGCCGCAGGCTACGTCTATCTACCGACAGGTACACCTACAAGCGACTACTACGGGGGGCATCGACCGGGAGACAACCTTTTCGCGGAGAGCCTGGTCGCACTCGACGCCGAGACCGGCGGACGCATGTGGCATTTCCAGGCGGTGCACCATGGTGTCTGGGACTATGACTTCCCGGCCGCGCCAACGCTCGTCGATATCTCCGTGGACGGCCGTTCCATTCCTGCTATCGCGCAGGTGAGCAAGCAGGGCTTCACGTACGTCTTCGACCGCATTACGGGAGAGCCGGTCTGGCCAATCGAAGAACGTCCGGTCGAGACGGACACCAACCTCGAGGGCGACACCTTGTCGCCGACCCAGCCCTTCCCAACCAAGCCGCCTCCCTTCGAAGCGCAGGGGATCACGATCGACGATCTCGTGGACTTCACACCTGAGTTACGGGCACTGGCGGTAGAAGCGATACAGGGATTCCGGCTCGGCCCCCTCTTTACCCCTCCGATGCGCAGCGTCGAGAACGGGGTCCAGGGCACGATTCAAAGGCCGGCGATCGACGGGGGAGCAAATTGGGGTGGGGCCGGGGTTGACCCTGAAACGGGCATACTCTACGTGCCATCGAACAACGGTTTCTCCGTCATCAAGTACTACACTCCGGACCCCGCGGACGGTGGAAACCTCCAATTTACTCAAAGCGCCTTTGGAAGTGGCCGGCAACCAACGATGCCGCAGGGTTTACCCCTCTTCAAACCCCCGTACTCGCGTATGACGGCAATTGACCTGAACGCCGGCGAGACGGCCTGGATGCAACCGAACGGAGATGGCGACCGCTTCCGCAATCACCCGCGACTACGCTCCCTCAACCTACCTCCGCTCGGGGGCGATGGACGAGGTGGACCGCTGATAACCAAGACGCTCCTGGTTAGTGCCCTGACAGCCGGGGGAAGCGATGGTGGACCGCGTCTCGTTGCCCGCGACAAGCGAACCGGCCACATCGTCGGCTCTGTCGATCTCCCGAGCGGGGCGCTCAGCACGCCGATGACCTATATGCTCGACGAGACGCAGTACATCGCGTTGACGGTCGGTGGCGAGGTCCCCCGACTTATCGCCCTGACACTGCCGCAGTAGCGTCGTCGGCTCCCATGGCCGCCTGTTCCAGAACACGCTCCCCAGCGAGCACATTCGCGATGGAGTGGTTACCCTCATGGCACGCGTACTCGTAGATGACGTACCCGGGAGGACGGCTCAACGGGAGATCGACAGTGAATGGGCGTACATACGTGTCCGCGTCGTAGATGGTGAACCCGTAGTTCATGGTGTCTGGACCGGTTCGCGTGAACCGCTCCACCGCCCGCAAGCCACGGCTTCCCGGAAATCCCCGCCACGTGGTCGCGTCACGATAATTGGTCGTCTCAACGATCAAGGTGTCGCCCTCCCAGCGACCTCGCGCATCGCCGTTCCACTGACGAATGCTCCCATGAATCGGTACACGCCCATCCAACGGGATGACGCGGACGTCATGAATCATTTCGTTGAATATCACGACCTGTCCGGGCGTCTGGAAGATGTGGTAGGTATTGTTATAGCCGGATGGCACCGGCGGTACGCGCTGATAGGTCATGCACCGTTCCTGGAGCGGACGGTCCTCCCAGGAATCATACGGGTGCGCGCGGCGATAGGCCCGGCGCTCAACCTGCCGACGCTGCGCATCGGGCGTCAACGCTGGAAGCCTGCCGTCTGGCGGATCCACAATGAGCGAGGTCCGCCCGGTCGATCGGCCACGATCCCACCAGACTTGGTTGTAGGCGAGCGCAAGATCCCGATCCGCTGTCAGTTCGCCACGACGTTCGGAGGAGGCCCGAACTGACTCAGATTGATTTTGCTCGGCCTCTTCTTCCGCGGTAAGAAACGTTCGATCGGCGAGTCCCTCTGGTCGCTGCAGAGGCGTAATCGTCGCATACGACCAAATGCCTTCAAGTGAGGGTTTTCCCCACGCTGTCCGTGGCCCCGTGGACTCCGGAACCGTAGTGGAGTTCTGTCCGACCGCTGGCGAGGGCAGCAGCCACCACAACAACATCGCCGCCAGTCCCACTCGTCCCAGTTGTCGTCTGTTCATCTCATCCCTCCCCGCGTTCCAGCAACTCCGTCTCTCCGTCCACACCTGCGGTCCAGCACTCACATCTCAGCCTACCCCACCAAATACCCTCGGGCTGCGGTTCGGCCACGTCAGGCGCCGTCCACCAGGTGCTCGCCCTACTGCCCAACTCGGTCGAATCGACACGACGGGGCCCGTTCGCATGTACGGAAACACCACCAACTACGGCAGCCGGAATGCGACCAGAGACGGAGTCTCGCCCCCCACGGTCACTCCAATGTACTGACGGTCGTTCAACATATATGTCATCGGGCTTCCGATCGCTCCTCCTGGCAGGTCCACAGAGCCTTGTAGGGCACCGGTCGTTTTGTCATAGGCCACCAGCCTCGGTCCGCCGTCAGTGGCACCGGCGGAGAGCGTGTAGATCAGCAAGGTCTTGGTCACTACTGGACCATTCCGGCCGGCGTCGCCACCCAGGGGCGGAAGATCGAGATGCCGCAATCTGGGGTGATTCCGTATACGGTCACCGTCACCCGTCGGCACCATCCAACGATGCTCGCCGGTATTCATATCGATCGCGGTCATGCGAGAGTACGGCGGCTTCCATAACGGGAGCCCCTCGGGCATCTGCGGCTGACGCCGGGGGTTGCCTCCATCGAGGAACGGTGCCCCGCCCCGGCTCAAGAGATATCGGAGCGTCGCATCATCTTCTGGCTGTGGTTCACGAAACCGCATCACCGAGTGCGCATTTCGAGACGGCACATACAACATGCCCGTCTCAGGGTCGACCGCGCCTCCGCCCCAGCTCGCTCCTCCCCCTGCACTCGGCCGAAAGACAGTCCCACGCAGCCACAACGGCGTGTAGAGCGGGCCAAGTCGGAACCCCTCAACGGCATCGACGGCCATCCTTCGAATTTCTGGCGTGAAATCGATCAGATCATCCCGCTCGGCTCCCTGGTACTCGAAAGCCGCAGGTCTCGTCGGAAATGGCTGTGAGCTGGCCATCAACTCTCCACCGAGATCCGTCTCTGTCGCGACCGGACGTTCCTCGATCGGCCACACGGGCTCACCGGTGACGCGATCGAACGTATAGACGAAACCTTGCTTCGTCACCTGCGCCACCGCCTTGATCGCTCGACCATCAACGGTAATATCGATCAAATTGGGGCCGGTCGGATTGTCGTAATCCCAGACACCGTGATGAACAAACTGAAAATGCCAGACGCGCTGTCCGGTCTCGACGTCAACACAGACGAGACTCTCGGCAAAGAGATTGTCACCGAGGCGGTGCCCTCCGTAGTAGTCCGATGTGGGCGTACTGGTCGCCAGGTACACATACCCAAGCTCCGGATCGGCCGTAATGTTGCCCCAGACATTGGTGTTCCCCGAATAGCGCCACGCCTCATTCAACCAGGTCTGCGCGCCGAAGGCGTCACCACTTTGCGGTACCGTGTGAAAGTCCCATTCGTGGCGACCGGTCCGCATGTCGTACACCCGCACGAAACCCGGCGCGTTCTCCCTTCGCGAAAGATAGTCATGAACGGAAGAACCGATGATCACCCGGTCCCCCAGGACTACCGGAGGTGACCGCGACGGCGGCGGCAACCGACTAGGATTCTCCCGTGCGCGTGGCAACCCATCCTCCAGACTTACGCGCCCCCCCTCTCCAAAGTCCGAGGCCAGCAAGCCTGTCTCCGCGTCAACCGCAGTCAGGAATCCATCACCAGTGCCCCACACGATACGCGCGTCATCACCACGCGCCCAGTAGGCGGCGCCACGATGGTTCCACGGACTCGGCAACGGAGGACTCCCCAACTCGTAGACCCTGGGATTGTGAACCCACAGCGTCTCACCCGTCAGGGCATCGATCGCTACCCCCTGGTAAAGCGGAGTCACAAGATAGAGTACGCCGTCGACCATCAGCGGCGTCGCAGACAACCGCCCAATTCCAGGCCGTGTCACCCACCGGCTTGGCCTCTCTGCCTCGAGTTGATCGAAGACCGTCTGGGCCGGAAGCAAGGAGACTCCCGAGCCCTGCTCATACGGTAGTTGGGCATCGGCCGAGTGCCACCGCCAGGCCAGCGTGAGACTCTCGAAGTTGTCGGCTGTGATTTGATCCAGCGCCGCGTATTTCGTGCCCTGCACGTCGGCCGCATAGGAACGCCACTCTCCAGGAGCATTACCAGGTTGCGCACTGACGGGTCCGATTACCAAACAACCAATCAGGAACGTCCATGACCAGACTCGTTGCCCATCTCGGTATCGCACGCTTCTGCTCCTCTCCATCAGCGCCGTCAGGCTCCACCCAGCCATCCGCGCCGCTGCGAAGCACATTGCATGATTCGCTACTCCGGGGTTTTGTTCACCTTACCCCCATGACATAGCTGGATGTCGTCCCCCGTGGCGGGGCAGTAGCCAGGCACGGGGCAGACCGGACGGTGGGTCGTGCAAGCTTAACAGCGTTCGCAGCGGGGGGGCCGACACGCTGCGCAATGCCTACTACTGCGGGC
>CAZPZZ010000069.1:11277-20145 GCA_964591245.1 uncultured Vicinamibacteraceae bacterium
CCCGGGCCTTTCCCCCGGCACGGGGGAGACCGAACGTTGGGTCCTTCAAGATTCACCGCGTACGCATCGAGCGGGTGGCCGTGCCGTACCGCCTCACGCACAAGGTGCCCGCCAACATCTCGGAAGGTCGACGTAGAACGGCGTTAAAAGAGCGCGGTTGGACGCCGCTTCCAGTCCGACATGATCTGCTCCAGTGCTCCGACATGAGCTCCTGCCTGCGTCAAGATGTGGTGCAAATCGTTGCCGATACTGATCAGGCTGAAGCCTTGTTCGCGGAACTCTGCCACTCGATCCGTCCCAAACAGGAAGAGTCCCAGAATGACGTTATTTTTCCTGGCTGCGGCCTTCAATGCATCCGTCGCGGCCTTCAGTTCTGGCGAGGTGTACATGTCTGGAAATTGATACTTCTCGTAGAGCCCCATCGACATACAGAGGTCGTTTTGACCAAGGAAAAGAAGATCGACACCAGGAACAGCCGCAATCTCCTCGATGTTCTTGATGCAGTCCGCGGTCTCCACCTGTAACGCACAAATGACGTTGTCATTGGCCGCACCGGCATAACCAAGTAGCCCTGCCTTGTTCATACTTCGCTGAGGGAAGTACACCGAGCGGGTACCCGCGGTGGGATAGCGGGTACAGCTGACGGCTTGCCGAGCTTCCTCCGCGTTGTTGATATAGGGAACGAGTACACCGTCTGCACCAACGTCTAACGCCTGCTGGATTCCGGCTCGGTCGCCATAGCCGCCCACACGCACCAGAGACTTCGCGCCACCACTACCAACCGCGCCGATCATCGTCGACAGCGTCTCGTACCCCATTGGGCCATGCTGCGAATCGATGAGCAACCAGTCATAACCGCTATGCGCCAACTGCTCGGCCACCGTCGGACTATGTGAATTCACAAACAATCCAAGTTTCGGGGTGTTGTTACGCAACGCCGCCTTGAATTCGGCGCCGGTCAAATTCTCACTCATACCAATCTCTCCTCTGCAAACGCTCCCTCCAAGTGCCCAAATGGGTCGCTTGGTCCTCTGTTCTGGCTGAAGACAAAGGGAAAGTATACCCGTGTCCCGAGAGCGAAAGCCCGAAGCCTTCCACTTCAGCCGCCATCATCCTACGCACCGGAATTCACGCTGAGCCCAACGCAGCAATGACGCCCTTCGTCATGTCCGCCGTTTTCGACGCCCCTCCCAGATCCGCCGTTCGAGGGGACCCGGATCCGAGGACCTCCTCGACAGCGATCTCGACCGCCCGGGCCGCCGCCGTCTCACCAAGGTGTTCGAGCATCATTGCTCCTGTCAAGATCTGCGCCACAGGGTTGGCTACGCCCTTACCCGCAATGTCCGGAGCCGACCCATGCACCGGCTCGAACATCGAAGGACCGATTCGCTCAGGATTGAGGTTGGCCCCAGGCGCCAGTCCAATCGACCCCACAATAGCGGGGCCAAGATCCGACAGGATATCGCCGAATAGATTGCTCGCCACGATGACATCGAACCAGTCCGGATGCTGCACCAGGTGCGCGGTCAGAATATCGATGTGATACTGGTCCGTGCGCACATCCGGAAATTCTGACGCCACGGCGGCAAATCGTTCGTCCCAGTACGGCATCGTGTGAATGATGCCATTCGACTTCGTGGCGGAGGTCAGGTGCTTCGCCGGACGAGTGCGCGCCAGCTCAAACGCATACCGCAGCACACGGTCAACTCCTTGCCGAGTAAAGACGGATTGCTGAATCGCCAATTCGGCCGGTGTCCCCTCGTAGAGGCGACCGCCAATTTCAGAGTACTCCCCTTCGTTATTTTCCCGAACGATGACAAAGTCAATGTCGTCCGGTTGCCGATCGGCGAGCGGCGTACGTACTCCCTTCAAGAGGCGTACTGGCCGTAGGTTCACGTACTGCTGAAACTGTCGTCGAATTGGAATCAGAAGCCCCCAGAGCGAGACATGATCCTGGACGCCGGGATAGCCCACCGCTCCGAGAAAGATCGCATCGAAGGACGCTAACTCGTCAATGGACCGTCCGCCCGTCATGCTCCCACTGGAAGCGTACAATTCACACGACCAGTCGAAGGGCGTCCACTCCCATGCAAAGCTGAACCGCGCACCTACAGCCTCCATTACTTCCTGGGCCGCAGGCACAACCTCCTTGCCAATACCATCTCCTGGAATACTTGCGATGCGATAGCGCTTCTCGGTCATGAATCTCCTGTCCTACCAGCGATAGTCAAACACATTGGTCTCCCGCCACCCCTTGAACGTTTATACGGGTCGCCGCTCCTACGCGACCACCCCATCTTGCCTGAAAGCCTCCACTTCACTCGCCTCGAAGCCGACTTCGAGCAGGACTTCGTCCGTATGCTCTCCAAGCATCGGCGCCGGACGACCGGGCGTAAGTGGTGTCTTCGAGAGTTTGACCGCACTACCCAGTGTCTCGATCCGCCCCAACGTCGGGTGGTCCGTGTCGACAACCAAGCCTCTGGCGCGCACGTGCGCATCTCGCATGACCTCCGCGTAGTCGTTGATAGGACCACATGGAATATCCTTGGCCTCGAAGACACGCAGCCAGTGGTCACGGGGTTTGCTCACGGTAAGCGCCTCTATGCCCGCGATCAACCGGGCACGATGCTCAAGCCGGTGTGCATCATCTCGAAAGTCAGGATCCGCTCGCCACTCGGGATGTCCGAGCACGTCGCACAGGCGACCAAATATTCGATCATTGGCGGCCCCTAACGTGATGTAGCCGTCAGCGCAACGGATCGCCTGATAGGGTGCATTCATCCGGTGGGCTGAGCCCAGCGCTTCGGGCACTCCTCGTCCTGAGAAGAACTGGGTGGCCTCCCACACCGACAGTGCCACCCCGGCGTCCACGAGCGAGGTGTCAACGAACTGCCCCTCCCCAGTTCGCTGTTTCGCAATGACCGCACCGAGAATGCCCATCACGGCAAAAAGCCCGGCTCCGAGATCGGTGATCGGGACGCCAACCTTGACGGGAGCGCCACCCGGCTCGCCGGTCACCGACATCAGGCCGGAGACCCCCTGGGCCACGAGATCGAAGCCTCCTTTCCCGGACGAGGGTCCAGTACTCCCGTAGCCAGAGATTGAGGCATACACCAACCCCGGGTGCTTCGCCGCCAGCGTCTCGTAATCCAGCCCCCAACGGGACAGCACCCCGGGCCGATAATTCTCGACCAACACATCGACGGTCGCCACCAACCGCCGTAGAATCGCTGGGCCGGCCGCAGTCTTCAGGTCTACGACGATGCCTCGCTTTCCTCGATTCACGGCGTTGAAGCTGGGGCTATCTGTACCAACCCCGCCCGGCATCCGCCTAGTGGAGTCGCCAGCAGGCGCTTCCACCTTGATCACATCGGCCCCCATGTCGCACAGTAACATCGCACAGTATGGGCCAGCCATTACCTGCGTAAGATCCAGGACCCGCAACCCGTCGAGTGCTCGTATCATCACATTACCAACTGACATCCGGCCGCGTCACGACCGGCCAGTCACAACTGCATCAGGAGATCCACATCGTGCCCACGCCCGACGCAACCTTCACCACCGACGGCTCAATCGCCACTCTGAGCTTCAATCGCCCCAAAACCCGGAACGCAATGACCTGGGCCATGTACGACGCCCTCGTCGAAGCATGCGATGCCGTCGACGCCGACCCCGGACTCCGAGTGCTGATCCTTCGCGGCACCAGCGATAAAGCCTTCATCGCTGGGACCGACATTAGCCAGTTTCAAGACCTTCGCACTCCGGACGACGCCCTCGCCTACGAGGCCAGACTGGACAAAGTGATCACCCGACTCGAACAGGTCACCGTGCCTACAATCGCCCGAATTCAGGGGGTAGCGGTGGGTGGCGGATGCATTATCGCCATCGCCTGTGACCTGCGTATCTGCGGGCCGGACGCGCTCTTCGGCGTCCCGGTCGCCCGCACACTCGGCAACTGCCTCTCCGCCTCCAATTGCTCCAGGTTAATGGATCTCATGGGTCCTGCCCGGCTCAAAGAAATGCTCTTCACAGCACGGCTCCTTGACGCCCAAGAGGCGATGTCTGCCAATCTGGCTACCCATGTCGTCAACGCCACTGACCTCGACCGCACCATCGCTGAGATCGCTGAGACCATTGCCGGACACGCGCCGCTCACTGTACACGCCACCAAAGAAATGGTGCGCCGGATCCAAGCACATCGTCGCCCCGCGCCGACAACCGGCGACGATCTCGTGACCTCCTGCTATACAAGCGAGGACTTCCGCCAGGCCGTGGCAGCATTTCTCGAAAAACGCCGACCGACCTGGAGCGGACGCTAGCGACATCAGCTGCACGCGGCGCCGATCTCGGCCTCAAGTCGCCGGAGCCCCACCTTGGCATCGGGCTCCAGGTGCACCCACAGTACGCGGCGCCCACGATCAACAAGCGCCTGGAGGTCTCCCCGTGCCTGCGCGGCCTTGATGACGCCAAAGGTGTAGTCACGGCCCGGAATCGCCACGTCTACGAGATCTTGAGACGTGATCTGAAGAAAGATCCCTCGATCTGTCCCACCCTTGAAGGCCTGTCCAGTCGAGTGGAGAAATCGGGGTCCAAACCCCACGCTCGTCGCGACCCTGTACGTATCCCGCACCATGTGTCGCATTCGGTGCAACGCTTTCCGATGCGTGGCACTCCGATCCAGATAGGCCAAGAGCGCGCAATAATCTCCAGGCGTGAATCCCTCCAAGTGCGCAGAGATGAACTGAGAGACACTGGCCCCCGCCCCGGCCGCCGCACGCAGGTGATCAGCGTAGCAACCTGTTGCATACAGCGCGAGACCCTCCGTTTCCGCCAGTGGCGTCTCCTGGGGCACGATCCCCGTCGACACGTAGCTTTGGGTCACCGCTCGTGCAGCCACCTTGCTCGATTCAACATCCGGCTGATCAAATGGGTTCACCTGTAACACCGACGCACAGACTGCGGTGGCACATTCCCAGCGAAACAGTTCCGCCCCGATCCCTAGAGGGTCTGAAACCGACAATTCGATAACCGGGTGGCCATGCTCCGCAAGGCGTGCGAGCGCGACGTCCTGCTCCACATCAGGCGCTGATGCAAGACGGAGATACACGAACAGGCGATCCTGTCCATACGCCTCTGGCGGTCCGAGTACCTCATCCACAATCGGCACAATGCCGCGACCCGATTTCCCCAGGGATTCCGCCAACAGCTGCTCAAGCCATACCCCCAGCGCACCAATCGCAGGTGAGATCACCACCGTCAGCTTGTCCCGACCTGTACTAGCCGCCAACCCCAGCGCCAAGCCAAGGCGAACGCCGGGATTCTCAGCAACCGGGACATCCGGACCACACGAGACGGCCATCCGGCGTGCACGCGACACCAATTCGGTGACGTTAACCTTGCACACACCCGCCGGCCCGAGACCGAAGCGCGAAAGCACGGAGAATCTCCCGCCAATCGCCTCTCCCCCGTACCACACCTGTCGAAACGGCTCACCCACTGCCTGTCTGTCGAGAGGCGACCTCCGATCCGTGATCGCCACAACATGCGCCGCCGCCGCGGCCGGGCCCTGGGCGGCCCTCAACTGGTCGAGAACGTATTCGGAGAGCAGTGTGGACTCCAACGTGGTCCCAGACTTACTGGACACGATGACCAGTGTCCGAGACCATGCGAGCGAGGTAACGGTCCGCAATATCTGGGCGGGGTCGGTCGTGTCGAGTACTCGCAGTGCCGGCGCTCCGTCCGAGGGCGCAAGAACGCTGCACAGTACTTCTGCCCCAAGACTTGCACCACCCATACCAAGCAAGAGCACATCGGTAATACCGCTCTCGCGCACCCGGCTCCCAAATTCTTCCACCCCACGAAGTTCATCAGCCTCGGAGACAATATCCAACCATCCCAGCCAGTGATCCTCGTCAGCCCCTGTCCAGAGACTACTGTCTTTCTCCCACAACCGTTCCACCCGTCGGTCGCGCTGCCACGAGACGGACAACTTCTCCAATCCCGCCTCAAACGATGTCCCGACTTGCCACCGGTCCGGCATCTCAGATCGATCGTCTGTCATCCGCCTCCGACCAGTTCACTTCTTCCAACTGTCGAACCTTGTCCAGTCGACGCCGATGTCGCTCGTCGTTCGAGAATGACGCGTCAAGGAAGCCTTCTACCAGTTCAACAGCAAGAGCCACCCCCACGATCCGCGCGCCCAGCACGAGCACGTTCATGTCATCGTGCTCGACCCCTTGACGGGCCGAGTACGTATCGTGACAGACTGCGCCTCGCACTCCTGCCACCTTATTCACGGCTACACTAGCCCCCACGCCGCTCCCGCACAACATGATCCCCCGATCCGCCGTCCCTCCACGCACCGTGAGCGCTACCTTCTGCGCGAAGTCCGGATAATCCGCTGGGGCCGTGCTTCCCGTCCCAACATCGATGACCTCGTGGCCCGCAGCACCCAACCACTCAACCAACGTAGTCTTAAGATCGAACCCAGCGTGATCAGCGCCGATCGCAATACGCATTCCATCTCCTAGCTGTGCCGAGCCCCAAAAGGCTAGCGTGGCCTGCCACCCATACTCTCCGACCCAGCGGATCTTCAGTGCACACTACACACGTCCCTCCCGCACCCGCGTCGCCAGTCCAGACAACATCGTACTCACCCGCACGTCGTAACGCGACGGCTCCTGGCACCGACGCACCGATAGGGGTAGCCGCTCGACTTCCGTTCGGCACCGCTCCCTCAGCGCTGCCACGGTGGTGCTCTCCTCCAGCACACGCCCCTGCCTCATGACCTGCCGTAACAGCGGCGCCATCCCTTTCGCCACCACCTCATCATCGAGCCCGAGCAGGTCCCACTCGACCGGTCCGTTCCCCGTCGACCTCCAGACCTGCTTGGCGCCCGGCAAGGTCTCCTTCCCTGCGCTGAGCTTCATGAGCGGCATCATCCGCCCTTCCCGCTCAATCTCTACCAACTTGTAGACACCGCTCAGCGTCGGCGCGTCCTTCGACGTGATCAATGCGGTCCCCACACCAAAACCATCCACCGGTGCCCCCGCCGCAACGAGCGCACTCACTCGATATTCGTCGAGATCACCGCTGACAAGAATTCGGGTTCCCCTCAGGCCGCCGGCGTCAAGAATGGCCCGTACGCCGCGACTCAACTCGGCCAAATCTCCACTATCCAACCTCACCGCGGCCGGCCGTAGCCCTTCGTCCACGATCAGCTGCGCCGCCGCCAGGGAATCATACGTATCAATCAGCAGCACGGACCGGGCGCCATGCATCTCAACATACCGCGTGAATGCGGTGCGCTCATCTGGTTGCGACATGACCCACGAATGGGCCATGGTCCCTGAGACATCCACACCAAAGCGAAAGCCAGCATCGAGATTCGAGGTACCCGTGCAGCCGCCGAGACAGGCCGCTCGCGCACCATACATCGCCGCCTCTGCGCCATGAGCCCGGCGCCCCCCAAACTCGATAACCGGCGTACCTTTCGCGGCCTCGACCATACGTGACGCCTTGCTGGCAATCGTGGTCTGGAACAATACCGTGTTCAGCAGCGCGGTCTCCACAAGCTGCGCCTGGAGCAGCGGAGCCGTCACGCGGACCAGCGGCTCTCCAGCAAACACCGGAACCCCCTCCGGTACAGCCCATACGTTTCCACAAAAACGCAGCCTCCGAAGCGTCTCAAAGAACGAAGACTCCGCTCCCGCCAGTTCGGGAAGCGACTCAAGATACGCCACCTCCTCTGACGTGCACGCCCACTGTTCTAGATAAGCCAGCGCCTGCTCCAGTCCAGCCGCAACAAGATACCCCCGTACGGCGGGAAGCTCACGCACGAACAACTCGAACGTCGCCAGCGGTTGTTGACCACTCCCGTGGTACCCCGCCGCCATCGTCATCTCGTACAGATCGGTAGAGAGCGCACCAGGCATGACATCGGATGTTAATCTATCTCGGATGGGTGAACCGAACGACCACAGACCCGCCGTCACCCTCGCCTTGGTGCTCGTCGACCTTCAGCGCGATTTCTGTCCAGGCGGAGCCTTGGCCGTCCCGGCGGGTAACGACGTGATACCTGTACTGAACGCCGTCGCTCGCCAAGCCCAGAAGCACCGTGCCGTGCTCTACGCAAGTCGAGACTGGCATCCGGCAGAGTCGAGACATTTCGTCTCTTCTGGAGGCTCATGGCCCACGCATTGCGTGGCTGGCACACCGGGTGCAAAATTCCACCAGGCACTCCAGCTGCCTCGTTCGACCGGCATCGTCGACAAGGGCGTCGACCCAGACAGCGACGGGTATTCCGTATTCGACGGCACGCTGCGGGACGGAACCGGTCTACTCGACGATCTACAACGGCAAGGTATCCAGCATCTGATTATCGGGGGCTTGGCGACGGACTATTGTGTGCGCCACTCGGTCCTTGACGCGCGCCACCACGGCTTCCAGGTTACGGTCCTCACGGACGGAATTGCTGCGGTCGACCTGGCACAGGGCGACGGCACCAGAGCGTTGGATGAGATGCGACGCGCAGGAGCCACCCTACAAGTCTCAACATCGCTCACCTGGTCGTGAGGTCGCTCCCGTCCCACACCAGCAAGAGACGCCCTCGCGACGAAACGCTGCCGTCGTACTCGGTCTAAAAGGAAAAACGATGAGGCGTGCGTGCCGGTGACCCGGCACGCACCTTCAGGCACTAGACGGGGGACGCGCTTAATTTCCCTGCATGGGACTCGGCCCGCCGGTGAACGTCCAGAGGTAATCTCTGATCGCCTCGATTTGAGCGTCGGCGTCTTGATCGAACTGCGGATAGAACGATCCCGGATACTCGGACCAGAACGTAGGCATCCGCGTGCCCGGCTGGATATC
>CAZPZZ010000070.1:0-18802 GCA_964591245.1 uncultured Vicinamibacteraceae bacterium
CCGGCACCGACGGCCAGACAGAGCACGGACCAAATAGGGGCATAGACGAGGCCCCCAAGTACAGCCCCAAGAATGGTCGGCGCTCCACCGATGAGCCCAAGCCAGGCAAGCTGGCCAAGCCGAACCGGTTCCTGCGCCAATGGGGCTACAATCGCCAATCCTTCGGTTGTGTTGTGCAGGGTAAACCCAACAATAAGCACTGTACCCAGTGCAGCCTCACCGAGCGCAAACGCGGCGCCAATCGCCAGGCCTTCTCCAAAGTTATGTAGTCCGATACCAATCGCCACGAGCACCGCCAACACCCAGCCCGCCGCTGGCTCGGCTCGCCTCCTCCCACGTAGCCAACCACCGATCATCTCAAGGCCGAGAAACGCAGCCAAACCGCCGAACACGAACAGGGCCACCCCCTGGAGTGACCCAGGAGCGCGAGTAGCCGCCGCCAAACCATCGTGTCCAGCATCAACGAGCAAAAAGAGCAGCAGTCCAATCGTCAATGCCAGCAGAAAATCGAGACCAGCACGACTCGCACGGGCAACCATTGGCCGCCAGAGCAAGCCAATAGCCACCGGAATCACGCCGACATACAAGCCGATCAAGGCAAAAATCCCCAGAAACCTGAGATCCGGCGTCGGCGTCTTCACAGCTACGGCAACCTCGTGCTCGAAGGTCACCCCCGTGGACGTCACGATACGGATCACGTGCGTGTCACCCTGGACCCAGGGATAGGGAATGTTCAGCGTCACCTGCCCCAAGTGACCCAATGTGCGCGCGGGCTCAGACGAGAACGACCAATACGCATCGTCCACTTGCACCTGAGCGATGGTGACGGGATCAGGCCCATCATTTAGAACGTGAGCAACGATCCCGCTGTCTCGCAGCTCAACCCCTTGAAACGCAAGTGCCTCTACCGGAGGATAATCGTCGCCCCGCAACGCGGAAGCCGGCCCCAACCAGACCAGGCCTCCCAACAATCCGCCCAGCAGCAACACTGGCAACAACCCAAACAGCCAACGCCACGTCGGTGAACCCTCAACGCGTTCAGCCACGGTTCGGCTCAGCCCGGAACAATCCCATCCAACCAAGTTCAGCAAACTCACTCTGATGTGCGTGGAACATGAACTCGCCGGGGTACCGAAACGTTGTCTCGAGGATTGCCCGCTCACCCTGGCAAAGCATGATCGTGTCAGTCGATTCGGTCGGGCGCAGCGACGTACCCGTGCGGAATACATCGAAAAACATGCCATGCAGGTGCAAACTGTTGATCAGATCGAATTCAGTCAGGTTAATCACGTACATCCGCACCAACTGCCCCACCTGGACCGGGATCGGGTCCCGGGCATGGAAACTGGCCACGGTATTGACCGCGTACACCTCATTCTCGGCATCGAAATTGGTATCGAATGCATTCAATACCATCACAAGCTCGTCGGCCGGGGGACGCGGGGTGGAACGAGGCGGATCAACGATAAACGCCCCGTACAAGCCTTTGTGGACATGCCGCTTCAGGGGATTCGCATGGCAATGATAGAGATGCACGCCGAACGGCTCAGCGTCGAACTCATAGACAAACCGATCGCCCGGCATAACCTGATGAGCAGGTAACGCGCCATCCATCTCCGGCCGATGCCACCCGTGAAAATGCAACGTATGGGGATGCGACCCCTGGTTTACGAAGTTGATCCGGATCCGATCACCGACCGTGGCACGAATCGTCGGACCAGGCACCTGTCCGTTGTAGGTCCAGGCGGGAAAGAAGACTCCCGGAGCGATCTCGATATCACGATCCACAGCGAAGAACTCATACTCGCGGAGCATCGTGCCATCAGGGTTCGGCGTCTCGCGGTAGAAACGTGACCGCTCGTGCACAGGCAAGTCCGAGAAATTCCAGGATCGAAGAAAGGTCGCTGGATCGAAGAATTCCGTCGACACGCGGCCCACGGGCCCCATCGCTCCACCCAAGTGGTCAGGTCCTATGCCAGGCGCAGGGCGGGACGAACCAACGCCTCCACCTTGCGACGAAACGACCGCGCCACCGGAGAGTGAACCCAAACCAGCCAAACGGAGCCACGCACGCCGAGACCAAGATTTTGATTCGGCGTGGTCAAGATTCCGTATTTGACCCATTGACAGTTTCATTTTGACTATTCAAAACATAGAATGACAAAGGTTAAAAAGTCAACTACACACTAGAATGTCAACAGGATGCTTCCCTCTAGTACTGTCGAAAACTATCTGAAGGCCCTCTATCAGGCCGAGTCTGCACGGGATGACCAACAACTCATCCCGATGGGGCAGCTAGCGTCAGCGGTGGGTGTGGCGCCAGGCACGGCGACCACAATGGTCAAAGCTCTGGCCGAATCCGGTCTCGTGGAGTACGAACCGTATGCGGGGGTCCGGTTATCCTCCTCAGGAACCAAACTGGCAGCGCTCGTGCTGCGACGGCACCGGCTGATCGAACAGTTCCTCGTAGAGATCATGGGCATGAGCTGGGCAGAGGTTCACGAAGATGCCGAACAACTCGAGCACGTTGTCTCGGATCGTCTGATCGATCGGATGGATGCCATGCTCGGACATCCATCTGTAGATCCTCACGGAGATCCAATCCCCACTCCTGATGGGTCCATGGAAGCGCGACACTATCATTCGCTGCTCACCTGTCCGCTCCAAACGCCCGTTACGATCACCCGTGTCACTGATCAGGATGCCAGCTTTCTGCGATTTTTAGAGGCTCAGGCCCTCAAACCTGGCCAGTCGATCAAAGTGGAGGCGCGGGATGCAGACGCAGACAGCGTCCAGCTGAACACCGACGGTGAACGGCGAATCACGCTTGGTACGAAAGCGGCGTCAAAAGTTTTGATCGAAGTCCCCCAGGAGCATGCGTGACCCGATCGTTACCCCAGATCGCTGTATGTCGCTCGGGAGGATGGCGTTTCCCAGAGAGTCACGCGCGCGACCGGAAGACCAGCGTCCCTGACCTGTTCGTAGAGAAGCCGTGCGATGCACTCCGCGGTGGGGTTTACATCCACAACATAAACGGGTTCTCCCAAAGCGTGCAGCGCTTCGACTAGGGGATCATCCCGACGCAGGATCATCTTGTGGTCGAGCTCTCGCTTGACCCAGGCTTCGACAACTCGCTTGATCTCACCAAAGTCGCGCACCATGGCGCTATCATCAAGAGCTTCTGCGCGGATTTCAATCTCCGCGACCGCGTTGTGACCGTGAGGATGTCGGCACACGCCTTCGTAGTCCACCAAACGGTGCCCGTAGCAGAACTCGATACGTTTCACGACAGAATACATCTGCCCACTCATTCTGAAGGCTCCCGAACTCCCGAACCAGCAAGAGGGCCACGGGCTTGCTTCCTTAGATCGGCCAGCAACGTCTCACGCTGGTCGTAGAGTCGACGTTGCTTCCTCCGTCCATTCTCCGATCCAATGACGTACTCGCACAGGATTGGGAAAGCGATCGTCGAATCGCAGTAGGCCACCACCGAGTCGGGCAACATACCCGGCTTGACCTTGCCCCAACTCACCGCTTCAGAGGGCGTAGCCCCAGAGAGTCCCCCCCATACAACTTGATCAGTCGTGATCTGCACAAAATAGTCGGTGCCGCCCTTTTCGATTCCATAGATCTCCCAGAGCGTCGGCTGTCCTTGAAGGTAGAAATTCTTCGGCGACCCTCCACCCAGGATGACACATCCATTTCGGGTGCCACCGAGAACAATCGCAGCCACCTCGTTGACATCGCGGTTCGGATCCAACCGGCAACCGCCGTCGTTCAGGAGCGCCTCAGCCGCAAGATTCATCCCGATAGAGCTGTCACCAGGCGATGAGGTGTAGACCGGTACACCACAGGCGGCCGCACACGCGACCACCGAGTACGCCTCGCAGCCAGGGATACGATTCATCAGGTCACGACCCAGTGCATAGTGAAACGTCGCGGACGAAACCGGGCCATCAAGAGTCTGACCACTCAAGAACTCGCGCAGATAGGCGTCGGTGTCGAGTAGTACCTGGGCGGGAAAAAGGACATCGTAAATCCGGATGATCCCGTCGCGGTGGAGCTCCACGTCATCAAGAAACGGCGATCCACGATGCAACGTAAAATTCAATGCATAGTGGAGGTCGTGGTACAGGTTGGCTCCTGTACTGATCACAAAGTCCACCAAACCACGCTCCAGCAGAGTGATCACGCAACCACCCAAGCCAGCAGGGGTCAGGGCGCCAGCGACCGTCAACCCGACAGTCGTATCGTGTGTGGGTGCGAGCATTTTGTCGGCAAAGACGTGGCAGGCCTCCGCGAGTCGCCCCGCATTGAACGCCTGGAAACCGTCGTCAACCAGACGTCGGACATGCTCGTTTCCCTGCGGCCGGTAATATCGGATCGGCTTGCCCTGTAGATGACGACGGGAGGGTAAGTGTGGATAACCAGACATATGGTCGCGCGCCCCAAACAGCACAGGGAATCCGCGTTGTTCCCGCGGAGCATATTCAAAGCAAGCGGGGCACCGGCAGTGTAACATCCAACATCTCTACCGCTCCGGCATCGGCGGTATACTGGAGTCTTCCATTGGACAGGCCCCGCGTTAGGAGTTCATTTGCGCTCGAGCCAAACACCGGCCCAAGACCCAGCAGAGGCCGACATCCGGGCGCGTTTTCATTCGCTCGTCAAATCCCCCCTGCGCGCCAGCCTGCTCCGCCTTCTTCACGAGCATCCCGACCAGACGTTCGCCCTGAACACACTCAAACAACGCGTCGGGCACATGCAACGGGACGTCGAGAACTGCATGCTGGAACTGGAAACGTTCGGACTTGCCCAGCGCCGGTCGAGCACGCCTCCACAGTACGCCGCTAACTCGCCCTCTGTACCAATCGCCCAGAAGCTCCTCAACGACTTTCTTGTCCAACGGGGTCACCCTAGCCAAGAAGATCAATCACCCGCCGTTCAACGCTTCCGTGAGCTGATCGGTAATGACGAGAAAATGCTGGTGGTCTTCGAGTGGATTCGTATGGCCGCCAAATCAGACATTGCGGTTCTCGTCCTAGGTCCCACCGGCACGGGTAAAGAAGTCGTCGCGCGGATGATCCACGAGTTGAGCCAACGTGGCCCCGATCGCTTCCAGGCCGTCAACTGTGCAGCACTCCCCGATTCTCTCTTCGAGTCGGAAATGTTCGGATACGAAAAGGGCGCCTTCACTGGCGCGAATGATCGAAAACCAGGGCGCATCGAGCTGGCCAACAACGGCACCCTGTTTCTCGACGAAATCGGCGACCTCTCGCCAACCGCCCAGGCCAAGCTCCTTCGTGTATTAGAGGATCGGCAGGTAGAACGACTGGGAAGCCGTCACTCCATCGCCGTCGATTTTCGGTTGATATCGGCGACGAACCAACCACTGGACCAATTCATACAGGATCGTCGTTTCCGCGAAGACCTCTACTACCGAGTCAACGCCTTCTCAATCAGATTGCCCTCCCTCAGGGAACGGGCGTCCGACATTCCGCTTCTGGCCAGACGACTTCTCGCCCGCTACTGCGAGTCGAACGGACTCGACAGCGACGAAAAGACGTTAGCTGACGATGCCATTGCCCGGTTGGGTGAGTATCACTGGCCAGGTAACATCCGCGAGCTGGAAAGTACTGTGGCGCGTGCCGCCGTGTCTACGCCAGGCCACGTGATCACCGCCAATTACATCCATTTCCTTCATCCCATTGAATCGGCCACGGCGGCACCCTCCCCACAACTAGTCTCCCTGCGGGAAGCAGAACGATTACATGTCCAACGTGTGCTTGACGCAATGGGCTGGAACAAGAAACAAGCGGCCAGAACGCTCGGGATCAGTCGAGGCACACTGTATCGGAAGATTCTCGATTACGAACTCACACCCGGGGAACCGACCACCACAACAGAACGATGTGAAACACAGCCCCCTGCGGGGTCAGTCCGACGGGGTTTTCGCTAACTGTACGATTACGGATCCTCGATCCAGTCAGGTCGGCGGCCGGAGACCCCCGTCAGGACCAGCGCCGCGCCGGTTCCGCCCAACACCAATCCAAGACCATCGGTCATCCACCCCTCCCACGAGAAGTCACCGGTGGCAAGGACGATCGCCGGAATCACGAGCATAACGCCGCCAAAGAGCGCAACCGGCCGACTCAGCGCAAGCCGGAGCAACACACCACGAACGCGTCTGGTCGACCTCGGAGCCGACATTCCACCCATTACCTCAACCAATCGAACACGGATACGCTACCCCGGTGGGTCCGGTGTGATCTGCAATCTCACGACGACGTCGGTCACCCCGTCGATGCTTCGGGCCAAACGCTCCGCTTCGCGGGCAACCGCCACAGAGCTGACGCGTCCAGTCAACGTCACAATGCCGGACATCGTACCGGCCTGAATCGCCATCCTGGTCAGCCCGGCGCCACGCAAGAACGCCGTCGTAACCCGAGTCGTGATAGCGGAATCTGAGGGGTCGCGCTCAAGGGTAGTCGCACAAACCGCCGTGGCGACCACAATAGCGGCAACCACGGGAGACAAGCGGAACCGGTGCAAACAGTAACTGCCACTCATCACTCACATGCCGATGCTGTGAAATCCGCCGTCGACTAGCAATACTTCGCCCGTAATACCGCTCGCTCCGGGCCCCAGCAGGAACATGGACGTCTCGGCTACCTCTTCCAAAGTCACACTGCGCCGCAGCGGAGAACGGTCACGATAATGCGGCATGATTTGACTGAACCCAGCAATGCCCGCTGCCGCAAGCGTCTTGATAGGCCCCGCCGAGACCGCGTTGACTCTGATGTTGCGCGGCCCAAGATCCGCCGCAAGGTAACGGACGCCTGCCTCAAGGGCTGCCTTCGCGACCCCCATGACATTGTAATTCGGGATGACGCGCTGGCTCCCGAGATAGGTCAGCGTGACAATGCTCCCTCCCTCTCGACGCTCCATGAGCGGGGCCGCACCCCGCGCCAGCGCCACGAGAGAGTAGGCACTGACATCGAGCGCCTGCCCAAAATCCTTGCGGGACGTTTCCCAGAATGGTCTCGACATCGCATCACGTGAGGCAAAGGCCACTGCGTGCACGAGAAAGTCGAGTCCCCCGTGCGCTCGCTCAACTTCCTTAAAAAGACCATCGATCTGGCGATCATCCGTTACATCGCAAGGCACAATTAGCGGCTCATGCCGTAGCGTCGCCCCCAATTTCCGAACATTGGCCTCGAAACGCTCCGTCGCGTACGAAAGCGTGAGTTGTACACCCGCAGCGTCCATTGCCTGCGCAATAGCCCACGCAATCGAGCGTTTGTTTGCAACCCCAACAACGACACCATGACGGCCTGCAAGATCGGTCATCTACGAAATCCTGTAACGCGGGACATGAGCCGTCAACTTCTCGGCGCAGACCGTGGATTGACGTAAGGGGACGACAAGGCTAGCGAGACCGACTCTTCCCCCGGCTCTTCGAAGACTTCTTGTTGACGCGTTCCGCACGGCCACTCGCTCCTCTCGTGCGAGGCGGCCGCGAACCGTTCTTCGACTTGCCCGGACGTGGCGACTGGCCATATCCCTCGATCCGGTTGCCATTCGGTTCGCTCCCGGGACGACGCTTCCGCGAGGCCTTCCCATTACGATCAACGCCACCATCTTGCCCGCTGTTTTCGCGAATCGTGAAAACTGGCGCCTGCCGAGCCGGAGGCGGAGTACCTTCAGGCCGCGCTAACGTGGCTCGAATGAGTGGACGGCGAACCGAGTCGACTCTTGTCACGCCCACAGGAGGCTCGACGACCGGCGGCTCAGGCTCAACGGGCGGAGGACTATTCGCCGGGGCAGCCAGGGTTGGTCCTTGAGACACTGACATGCCCTCCTCCGAACCATCCGAACCCGCACTCGACAAGGCGGCGGCGGCCACCAGCCTAGTCTGCCGGCGTCGCGGAACCCGAGCCGCCTTGTAGGGATGTTCGGTGTCGCATGTCGTACATCGCGTCAACTTCACCTCACTGCCAACAAGAGCGACAACGGCGTGATTGGTAACGCGCCGTTCGCGCGGACAGTAGTCATCCACAACATCACCCAGGCGGACCTGGCGCTGTTCCATGAATCCCTCTCATGTGTTGGACTTGTTCCGACTTTCGGAACGCCCCGGCTGTAATCCGATCACCAAAACTCGCGGCAGGCACGAGGATCAACGTCAATCCAAGCCGAGGCGCAGAGTCAGCATTTTACGCCTCTGTAATAGGTGGCTTTTACACACGCCAAAAACGTCCATCACCCAAAAGCGCGTACCACTCAATCAGGAAGAACGTCTCGCTGCGCAATGAAAATGGGCGCAACGCAGAACAAAGATAGGCTCTTGGATACCCCCAGCCAACAACCGCCCAAGATTGCTTTGACTGTAACGATGTCAAGCGTAGGAGTTATTCAGCGGCTACGAGACGTAGTAGAACCATTCTACTACTCCAGTGCCATCCCGTAAACGGTCAAGGTGCTCTTTGCGCTCGACCCAGATGTTCAGCAACGGCACCGGCCTGACTACGCCTGGGCATCGATCCACTGGCGAACGCTTTCCACGGCCGCGGTCACGGCTTTGGGCGACGTCGATTGCGGAGTGCGACGAGCTTCGACGGACCCTCGGGCAGTGATGCGCCCGGCAGCCTCCGCGTCCAATTTCTCGTGATACGCCAACCACTCTTCGTGAGACAACGTGGAAAAATCCCGATTACACGCAACAAGATCTCTCACGATGCGCCCCACAACCTCGTGGGCCTCCCGAAAAGGTACCCCTCGACTCACGAGTAGATCCGCCACGTCGGTAGCCAGCGACAACCCTGATGCAGCGGACTCCGCTCGAGCCCCATCCAATGTCAGCGCGCGCACCACAGCTGAGGTCGCGCGAAGCGATGCTAACACCGTATCCTCAGCATTGAACACTGCTTCTTTGTCCTCCTGCAGATCCTTGTTATACCCACTGGGAAGTCCCTTCATTGTCGTCAACCATCCCGTGAGATGACCAACGACACGACCTGCCTTACCACGAACAAGTTCGAGCGGATCCGGATTCTTCTTCTGAGGCATGAGACTACTACCCGTGGTGACCCCATCCGACAGACTGAAAAATCCAAATTCCTCTGTGGTAAACAATACAAGATCTTCGGCTAGCCGGCTCAGATGAACCATGACACCGGCGCATGCATGGAGAAACGTAGACACAAAATCACGGTCCGCTGTCGCATCGAGGCTGTTGCTCACGACTTGCGAAAACCCGAGCCGCGCGGCCAGCCAGGAAGTATCCACCTCATAGCTGGTCCCCGCGATCGCACCCGAACCGAGCGGCAGTGCATCCGCTTCGTCTCGAACGAGCGCCAAACGCCGAAAGTCTCGGCGCAGCGCGGCCGCGTGCGAAAGGAAGTAATGCGCCACCAGAATCGGCTGGGCTCGACGCAAATGGGTATAAGACGGCATCAGCGAGGCACCTGCCGACTCAGCCTGATCGACTAGCGCATCGACCAACGCCACAAGCTCACGCTGGAGCACCGTGCATCGCCGACGAAGGTACAAACGGAGGTCCAGCGAGACTTGCTCATTCCGAGAACGCCCTGTGTGTAGCCGTTTACCCGCATCTCCAACCCGCTCAATGAGCTGTCGCTCAACAAAGGCGTGGATGTCCTCGTCATCACCATCGACGAATGCCGGGTCTGCATGCGCTTCCTCACGGATCTCGAGCAGGGCCTGCTGAATAGCGCTCGCGTCCGCGGGCGACAGCACCCCAGCCTCTTTGAGTGCTTCCGCCCACGCCAGACTGCCCATGACATCGTCGTCGAACAACCGCCGGTCGAAACTGAACGACGCCTGAAACTCGAAGACCTCCGCGTCGGGCGGCACATCGAACCGCCCCGACCACAAATGAGTCATCAGGAATCCGACTCCACACCAGTCGCAGTCCCGGACGTTACTTCCGTCGAGACTTTCTTTTCTTCGGCCAATTCAACCGGCAGCCCCCAAATCTTGATGAAGCCTTCGGCCGCTCCGTGATCGAATTGATCTCCCTCGTCGTACGTGGCGAGCGATTCTTCGTAAAGGCCATACGGTGATTTTCGACCGACAACCTGACAATGTCCCTTGAAGAGCTTGAGCCGGACCGAACCGGTCACACTCTGCTGAACGTCACCGACCAGGGCATCGATAGCCCGACGCGTTGGCGTGAACCACAGGCCATTGTAGATAAGGTCCGCATAGATTGATGACAACCCGGATTTGATCCGCTCCAAATCACGAGGAATCACTAAGCTCTCAAGCTCTCGGTGCGCAGCATGGAGCACCACCGCCGCCGGGGCCTCGTAAATCTCCCGGGATTTGATTCCCACGAGTCGATTCTCCACCATATCGATGCGACCAACCCCATGTGCACCAGCGATAGTTTCGAGGCTACCAATCAGCTCAACCAACGGCATAGCGACCCCGTTGATCGCGGTGGGCACACCCTGCTCAAACGCCACCTCGACGGAAGCCGGTAGATCGGGCGCATCGGCTGGCGCCTTGGTCAAGGTGTACACCTCTTCGGGCGGCTCGGTCCACGGGTCCTCAAGCACCCCACATTCGATGGACTTACCCCAGAGATTGGAGTCCGTACTGTACGGACTATCCACGGTCGCCGGCACCGGAATCCCACGCTCCTTCGCATAGGCGATCTCGGCTGGGCGCGACATTCCCCATTCTCGCGCTGGTCCGATCACCTTGATGCCCCGGTTCAATGCCCTGGCCGACACGTCGATTCGCACCTGATCGTTACCCTTTCCGGTGCATCCATGAGCAATAGTTCCGGCCGATTCCATTTCTGCAATCTCGACAAGTCTCCTCGCGATCAAGGGACGCCCCAACGCGGTCGCAAGTGGATACTGCCCTTCGTAGAGCGCTGCCGCCTGTAGCGCTGGCAGCACGTAATCTTTAGCGAACTCGGCGCGCACATCGAGCACATGACACCGCACGGCGCCGACCGCCATCGCGCGCTCGCGCACATCATCAAGCTCCTTGCCCTGGCCAAGATCTAATGTGACCGCCACAATCTCTGCTTCGTACTTTTCGGCCAACCACGGAATTGCCACAGACGTGTCCAGGCCACCCGAATAGGCGAGTACGATCCGTTCCATTTTCCTCTCCTCTCCTCACCCCTTCGCCCACTGCTCCATGCGCCGTTCAAGCGCCTTGGCCTCCCGCGGCGTGCGGGCAATCACCAAGATCGTGTCATCCCCAGCCACAGTGCCAACCATCTCAGGCCATGGAGCCTGATCAAGAGCGGACGCCAGTGGTGGTGCCTGTCCAGGATCGGTTCGTAATACAAGCAACTGTTGCACACGTTCTGCGCGCCGGAGATATTCCCGGATGGCTCGCCGGACCCGGCTAACCGCCTCCGTCGTCGATGGAAACTCGTCGCGCGCGATCTGATATGCACCATCCGACGCACGCTTGACGAGACCGAGTTCCTTGACGTCCCGGGAAATCGTGGCCTGAGTCGCCACAATCCCCCGTGTGGCCAGCTCCTGCCGAAGCGCATCCTGACTGCGGACGGTGCTACGCGCGACGATCTCGAGGATGGCAGATTGACGATAGGATTTCATACTTATACATATTATTGAATTAACATACATCGCCTGGCAATCTGTCAAGCCATAACCAATAGCTTTAATCAGTTAATCGATTGACCGGGACTCGAGAGAAATGTATAAATAAACCTGTTTAGGTATAAATATACGATGCCAACGACGACCACTATTGGAATCGCCGGAGCGACCGGATACGCCGGTCAAGAACTGATCAGGCTCGGAGCCCGACATCCAGGGATCCGCATAGGCGCGGCCATGGCGTCGGGGACCTCGGGTAGCGCGCGGTCCTTGCCGGCCCTGTCCCATCTCTGGAATGGCAATATCGAACCACTCTCGGTCGACCGGCTCGCAGCAGAATGCGACACCGTATTCCTCACGCTTCCAGACTCCGTCGCGGCACAGATCGGACCGGCACTTGTGGCGCAGGGAGTGCGCGTTTTCGATTTGTCAGGTACATTCCGTCTACGAGATCCAACACAGCGTCATCACTGGTACCCTGCCACTCCAGACTTGGACACACCGGTCGTATACGGATTGACGGAGTACGCACGGGCCGCTTTACCGGAGGCACGGCTCGTCGCCTGCCCAGGTTGCTACCCCACGGCGGCTTTACTCGCGTTGCGCCCGCTACACGACGCTGGCTCGATCCAAGGCGATGTGATCATTGATGCCAAATCTGGAATCTCCGGAGCTGGAAAGACGCCCAGCGAACGCACCCACTTCTCGGAGTGTCATGGCAGCGTAGCCGCCTATAGCGTTCTCGGGCATCGGCACGGGGCTGAGATTGAGCAGGAACTGGGCCGCGAGGCAACCTTTACCCCACACCTCGTTCCTCTAGACCGCGGCATCCTCGAAACGATCTACGTCAGGACCGCCGCAGGCGTGACAGAGAGCCAGATCGCGTCTATTTTCCAACGTACCTACGAACACGCTCCATTTGTCCGAGTGGTCGGAAACGCGCTTCCTGAGATCAAACATGTCGTACACACCAATTTCTGCGACATCGGCTGGCAGTTCGACGCCTCAACATCAAGGCTGGTGATCGTTGCGTGTCTCGACAACCTGGTCAAAGGTGCGGCCGGACAAGCCATACAGAATCTGAATGTCGCTCTCGGATTCGACGAAACAACAGGATTGACATGACTGAGCGCGCGCCAGTGATCCTGAAAATTGGAGGTGAGTTACTCGCCGACGCTACCCGTCGCCACCGCACGGCAACGGCCATTCGCCGGCTGGCCGCCGCCGGCCCCCTTGTCGTCGTGCATGGCGGAGGACGAGAAGTCGACGCCGCCCTCGCCACACACGGAATCGAGAAACAAGCCATCGATGGCTTGCGGATAACCGATGCAAGCACGCTTGAGGTCGTGGTTCGCATGCTTGCGGGACAAGTCAATACACGCCTCGTGGCGGCGGTCAGACACCTAAACGTTGCCGCAGTGGGACTTACGGCCGCCGACACAGGGGTTGCAGTGATACACCGGGCCGCTCCCTACGTCGCCGCCAATGGGCGTGTCGTAGACCTAGGATTCGTCGGAGAACCGACCGGGCAGGATCGTCCTGCACTCTTGGACACACTCTACCGCAACGGCTTCGTCCCCCTCGTCGCGAGCATCGGAGTCGACAATGGACAGTTACTCAACGTCAATGCCGATACATTGGCTGGATATCTAGCCGGGCGTCTTGGCGCGACACGACTACTGATCGCGGGCGGCACGGCTGGGGTACTCGACAGTGATGGCAGTACGATTCCCACAGTCGATGACACACTCTTGCAGGCATTGATCGCCGACGGCCGCGCCAATGCAGGAATGGTCGCCAAACTCATGGCGTGTGTGGAAGCCCGGCGCGCCGGAATCAACCGCGTGGATATTGTCGACGGCACCGCGGGAACCGATTTCGACAAGAACGCGGGCACGCAGATCGTCGCAAGCGAGTTTAACAACACCACTGATCAACGGCGCCCGCAGGCGAACTGAACCCCGGAACGGAAATGAAACAGATGCCTACCCCAACTCAGGATGTGCAAGCCGTTGAGGCCGAGCATCTTCTTCAGGTGTACAAGCGTGTGCCCATCGTGTTGGACCGCGGCGAGGGTAGCTACCTCTTCGACACCGAGAATCGGCGGTACCTGGATTTCGTATCCGGCCTCGGCGTGGCCTCCCTCGGGCACGCACATCCGGGATTAGCGAGAGCACTTGCCGAACAAGCAACCAAACTAGTCCACACCTCGAACCTCTATTTCCATCCACTCCAAGGTGAAGTCGGCCGCCGACTCGCGACCCTGTCAGGCCTCCCCCGTGCATTCTTCTGCAACAGTGGCACGGAAGCTGTTGAGGGATGCGTGAAGTTTGCACGTCGCTACTGGCACACTCGCGGTGAAATTTCTCGCACACGGATCGTCGTACTGGAGCGAGCATTCCATGGTCGAACATTCGGTTCCCTATCCATGACCTGGGAACCTGCCTACCGTGCGCCATTCGAACCCCTACTTCCCGGAGTCACTTTCATCTCTCCGACCAAACCGGCGGCGCTCGACACTGCCATCGGATCAGATGTGGCGGCCATTCTGCTTGAACCGATTCAAGGCGAAGGAGGTGTTTGGCCTCTCTCTCCAGAATTTTCAGACGCCGTGACCAATGCGTGTGAACGAACGGGCACACTGTTGATCGCAGACGAGATCCAGTGCGGATTGGGACGAACCGGCGCCGCCTTCTATTCATCCACACTTAACCTTCGGCCTGATCTCATGGCTCTGGGAAAAGCGTTGGGCGCTGGTATGCCAGTCGGAGCGATCCTCATGAGTCAAGAGGTCGCAGGCGCGATATCACCCGGCGATCACGGCACAACATATGGAGGTAACCTCCTTGCCTGTCGAGCGGCGATGGTCTTTCTGGACGCCCTGGAGCACGGCGGTCTTGAGCGAGTCAAGGTCGCCGGTTCACGACTTCAGATGGGCCTGCAGGACCTAGCCGATCGACATCCCGTCATCACCAGTCTCCGAGGAGCCGGTTTGATGCAGGGCATCCAAATGTCAGACGCCGCGGCCATACATACCGTAGACGGTGCAATGGCCAAGGGATTGCTCATCAACCGAACTGCCGGCCGAGTCGTCCGTCTATTACCGCCTCTCACCGTCTCGGATACCGAAATCGACGAAGCCTTGCAGATCCTGGACACCGTGCTGAGCGAGCTACCAGCATGATGGCACCCACAAACACAGTCGTCATGGCTACGCCGAATACCGACACTCAGCGCATAGGCACCGAGCCGCCGCACCTGGCAATTCGCCCGGCGGAAAACCAAGACGGTGCGGCAATCAGTAAACTCGTCTCGGCCAATGTGGGCCTCGGACACCTGCTGCCGCGCTCCCCTCAAGAGATCAGCCAGCACGTGTCGCGATTCCTGGTCGCCAGCCGCGACGGAACAGTGCTGGGCTGCGGCGAACTCGCCCCGCTGACCAGCACACTCGCGGAAGTTCGATCACTGGTCGTCTCCGCTTCGGCACGCGGTGAGGGAATCGGAACCGCGTTGCTATCCGAACTGGTAGAGAGTGCGCGTCGGCAGGGTGTACCGCGGCTCTGCGCATTCACTCACGTACCTCATCCGTTTGTGGCCCTCGGATTTTCTATCCTGCCTCACACCTGGCTCCCAGAAAAGATCATGACCGATTGTCAAAAATGTGAGTGGTTCCGCCGTTGTGCGCAGTATGCGGTTGTGCTCGAACTCGATTGCGATCAGGGCAATCCACGCGGAAGAGCACGATGATTCAACGCCTCGAGGGCGGAATCACCGCTCCGGCGGGTTTCGAAGCTGCGGGCGTCGCGTCCGGAATCAAGGCGTCTGGCTTAGACCTCGCCCTGATCGTCTCGCGGTCTCCAGCTCAGGCGGCTGGCATCTTCACCACTAACCTGGCGGTAGCCGCACCGGTTACCGTTACGAAAGACCATCTGAAGCGATCCGGCGGCATCGCGACTGCGATCGTGGTCAATAGCGGCTGTGCTAATGCATGCACGGGTCCACAGGGCTTGGTCGAAGCCCGCGCCATGGCCGCACACACCGCACAACAAATCAACTGCCCGGAAGAGCAGGTCTTGGTTTCGTCCACCGGTGTCATTGGCGCCCAGCTCGACGGTGCACGGGTGCGCCAGGGCATCACACTCGCGAATCAAGCCCTGAGCGCGACAGCAGGCCACCTCACGGCCGCGGAAGCGATCATGACCACCGACCCGTGGCCCAAGGAAACTGCGCTGCGTGCCAGCACACCCACCGGCACATTCCATATTGGGGGAATCGCCAAAGGCGCTGGCATGATCGAACCGAACATGGCCACGATGCTCGGCTTCCTCACTACCGATGCCGAGGTCTCAACCATTCAACTCCAGCGCGCGCTCACCGAAACCGCAAATTCAACATTCAACGCGATCACTGTCGACGGAGAGACGTCCACGAATGACATGGTCTTGATGCTGGCTGGCGGGGAATCCGGCGTGCGCGTCGACGAACGCA
The DNA here is from genome assembly GCA_964591245.1 of uncultured Vicinamibacteraceae bacterium. Lineage (GTDB taxonomy): Bacteria > Acidobacteriota > Vicinamibacteria > Vicinamibacterales > UBA8438 > CAZPZZ01. The sequence continues at coordinate 16,101 of CAZPZZ010000070.1, forward strand.
ACTACCCGACATTCGTCGATGCTCTTCACACGGTATGCCAGGAGCTAGCCCTCGGAATCGTGCGGGGAGGGGAAGGCGCAACCAAACTCGTAGCCATCACCGTGACAGGTGCCCAGAACCATGATCAAGCCAAGCAAGCGGCGCGAGCGCTCGCCAACTCTCCGCTTGTCAAGACCGCGGTGCATGGGAGTGATCCAAACTGGGGACGACTTGTCGCCGTCGCCGGACGAGCTGGTGTCGCATTTAACCTCGCACGGGCTCGAGTCCTAGTCGGCGGCATCGAGCTTTTCGCCAATGAACAGATTTTCAGCAACCGAGAAGTGGATGCCGCCGCGCACCTCAGCGGAACCGACGTAGCCATGACCGTGGACCTCGGTGTCGGTGGTCCAGGGCAAGCTACCGTCTGGACCTGCGATTTGACTGCAGAGTATGTCCGGATCAATGCGGATTATCGTACGTGATTCCGACAGAACTTCGCTCCAAGCCTCTATCATGCACTTCATACAAGGCAAGTACGCTCTCCCCGCCAAAGCGCCCGACACGTGCGTGTACCGGATCACGATCAACGGACAGGGCAAATGGACATGCCCATCGACTTAGCGTGACAGAGCCATCCGGAAACGCACAGGCTGAGACTAACAGGATGAATACAGCAGGACTCAAGAAATCGGACATCACGACGGAGACCGCGCGGACCTACCTTTCGGTGCTCGACCTCTCACCCCAGAGCCTCGATTCCTGCCTTGACCTAGCCGCCCGACTAAAGCGTGAACGTACTCTCGGCCCTGACGCCCCCACGAGAAACGCTCTAGCGGGCCATGCCCTTGGACTACTTTTCGATAAACCTTCGCTGCGAACACGTACCGGTTTCGAGATCGCGATGCGAGAACTCGGTGGCATCGTCACCTGCCCACCCTCAGCTGATGCACTTGGTACACGAGAGGCTCTGGCGGATGTGGCGCGGACTCTCGAACGCTGGATCTCTATAGCGGCCATTCGCACTTTCGAGCAGGCCCGACTCCAAGAGTTCGTCCAAGCCACCAATCGGCTGTGCGTCGTAAACGCTCTCACCAATGAAGAACACCCCTGTCAAGCGCTCGCCGACTGTCTGACACTTCGCGAACGATACGGATCACTTCGGGGTCGAACCCTTGCCTATGTCGGAGACGGTAACAACGTAGCGGCGTCACTCACGCACGCCGCCGCCATGCTGGGTCTGAATCTCCGCTTGGCCTCCCCGAAGGAATACGCACTACCAGAAACCACGATCGCCACGGCACGCGGGATATCTCAGCACGGCGCTGACATCGTGCAGTTAGACGACCCCATCGCTGCCGTACGTGGCGCTGATGCGGTGTACACGGATGTCTGGACGTCAATGGGGCAAGAAGCGGAAGCGCTGCACCGGCGCAAAGCGTTCACGGGCTATCGCGTGACGACCAAGCTAATGGCTGAAGCCGCCACCGGGGCGATCTTCCTCCACTGCCTTCCTGCCCACCGGGGTGAGGAGGTAGACAGTGAGGTAATTGACGGCCCCCACTCCGCTGTCTTCGATCAAGCGGAGAACCGGTTACACACCCAAAAAGCACTGCTTTTGATGTTGTTGGGAAAAGCGGCCGCGTAGCTGACCAAAACTCAACCTTGCTCAAGTTCTGCAGCCGACCGCTCGACCTTCGCCGCCAGACCTTGTCGATACTCGTCGAGTCGCGATCGCACAGCCGAGTCGGACACCGCCAAAATCTGTGCCGCCAAGACCGCCGCATTGGTGGCCCCAGCCTTACCGACAGCAACGGTGGCCACCGGAATCCCTGGTGGCATCTGCACGGTTGACAGTAACGAATCGAAGCCCCCGAGCGGAGATGAATCGATGGGCACCCCGATCACCGGTGCAGTCGTGTGCGCGGCCACCACACCCGCAAGATGCGCTGCAGCACCTGCCCCAACGATAAACACCTTGGTCCCCCGATTCAGAGCCTCATCGAGTACCCGACGAACCCGCTCAGGTGTTCGATGCGCAGACGCAACCGTCATGTGCGAGGAAATCCCCAACTCCTCCAGCGTCCGAACAGCGTTGGCCATTACGTCGGCATCCGACTTAGACCCCATCAGCACTTGTACCTGCAAGTCACTCATCACTACCTCTTTCATTCAACGGGACAATGTCCCAGAACCCAGGTGAGCCACCAAACGATTCCCACGCGCTCACACCGCTTCACGAGCCGCACGTGTACACAGCCTGACCGTTACTGCTCCTTGCTCTGAGCAGCTATTTCCCGGACGGCCTTCTGGCCGATATCCGTCCGCACCTGCTTGCCAGCAAAGGTAATACATTGTTCGGCCTCGTACGCGCGGCGAATCGCAGTCGTAAAGTCTGCACCGCGGCCAACGACCGTCAGCACGCGGCCACCCGCAGTGACGACGCTGCCGTCCCTCCATGCCGTGCCCGCATGGAAGACGAAGGTGTCCTCAAGCTTCTCCACCTCATCGAGTCCACTGATAACGGCCCCGGTCTCATAGGCCCCAGGATAGCCACCAGACGCGAGCACCACACCCACATGAGACACGGTCGTACGGGAGCAAGCCACCGCGGACAACGCCCCTTCGGCCGCGCTTCGCAGTAGTGGTGCCAGTTCGTCCTCCAACATGGGGAGGACGACCTGCGCCTCCGGATCCCCCAGACGGACATTGAACTCGATGACCTT
>CAZPZZ010000070.1:18902-20040 GCA_964591245.1 uncultured Vicinamibacteraceae bacterium
TCGCCTACGAGGCACTCTTCGATCACGACCTTCAGCCCAGCCGCACCAAACTGTCCATCAAGCATTGCCGCCCGAACCGCTGCTTCAGCTGAGCCACGGTCGGCAGCAACCGTCACCCCTTTACCGGCTGCTAAACCATCAGCCTTGACGACAACCGGAAAACCGAATTCCGCACCGGACACAGCGTCGATTGCGTCGTCCACACGGTCGCAAACACGGAAACGTGCCGTTGGCACCCCCTGCCGCGCCATGAAGTTCTTGGCAAACGCTTTACTTGACTCAAGTTGAGCTGCGAATCGACTTGGACCAAAGAGGCACCGGCCGCGCGCTTCAAAGAAATCCCGCACACCAGAGGCCAATGGAGCCTCCGGTCCCACAACGGTGAGATCGACCTTCTCCGCGTCAGCGCATGCCAGCACAGCGGCCGGATCGGACACGTCGAGTCCACTCCATCTCGACAACGGCCCCGTTCCTGCATTTCCCGGAACACATACGACCGATTCGACCGAAGACTCCCGACCAAGCTTCCAGGAAAGCGCGTGCTCACGCGCGCCACTCCCGACTACCAGCACCTTCATCGATCTCGACATACTTCACTCTAGCGGTTATCCCCACGGGACGAGAAACCGTCCACCGCCCCACATGGGTCGTTGACGCTTATCTAGACTTCAGCCTAGAATAATCGATTGCCTCGTCCCATACGCCGGATGCTCCTCATCCCCCTCGATTCACATGAGGGGCAATCGGCCGCCGCGAAGGCCAGAATGCGTCCCGCCAGAGCTGGGACGTAATGAGGGGCGAGGCCGGCACGACTCGATGCGGCGGGACTTTGCCGCGGAAAGGTAGCCTAGCATATTCACCTACTCGCGCCCTGTTGAAGTTTGGCAGGCACGCGGGAAGGTCACTCGCCGTGCAAGGGAGGTGTAGCAAGTTTGGCTGAGGTCAAGGTACAAGAGAGCGAATCAATTGAGAGCGCGTTGCGGCGTTTCAAGCGCAAGGTGCAGCAGGAAGACATCATCAAAGACATCAAGAAACATTCGTTCTATCTGAAACCTGGAGACAAACGCCGCGCGAAGCAGGCGTTGGCCAGGAAACGGTCGCGCAAGAAGCAGCGTCGGGAAACTGAATAACGCTCCAG
>CAZPZZ010000071.1:0-19900 GCA_964591245.1 uncultured Vicinamibacteraceae bacterium
CGCTTTCATGTCTGGCAATTTGTGCTTCCGAGCTTCGCGGTCGAACGACGGCTGCTGGCTGCGGTCACGGCCGTAGTGGCGAGGGCGCATACGCTTGTTACGTTTAACGGGAAATCGTTTGATGTGCCGTTTCTGGAGATGCGGCGGCTCTATCACCGTCTCGAGACTCCACTTGGAGGGTTGCGCCACCTTGATCTGCTGCATCCAGCTCGATGGCTCTGGGGGCCGGAGACAGGAGGACTGGGTGGTCTGGAACGGCGTTTGCTGCACTTGCATCGACACGACGATGTACCGGGCTTCGAAATTCCCGCGAGGTACTTCGACTATCTACGGTCTGGCGATCCGACGCCGCTACGAGGGGTGCTGGCCCATAACCGACTTGATCTCGCCTCACTTGGAGTGCTTACGGGCCTCGCGTGTCATCTCGTTGATGGTGGAACCGAATCAGTCGACGGTGCGCGACAATGTCTCGGTTTGGGACGGATCTACGAGCGAAGTGGGTGCGCGACTCGGGCAATTCGGTGCTACGAGCGTGCCGCCGAGTGGTCTATGAGATGTCGGTCGCTGGTAGGCCCAGGTGGTGCTGAGACGAGAGCCGAAGCGTTGTACCGGGTGGCATTGGCACGTCGCCGAGAACGGCGTTACGCAGAGGCTGCGCGTGTCTGGCAGCAGGTATTAGATCTGGGAGGTGTCCCGCATCGATTCGAACAAGAGGCCCTTCGGGCACTCGCCATACATCACGAACACCGGGTAAAGGATGCGGAACGGGCGCTGATGTTTGCGCGGCGTGCGTACAAGAAAGAACGAACTGCTGGACGCCGCCGCGAGGGCCACACCCGCGTCCGTCGCCTGGAGCGCCGACTGGCCGATCGGCTCAGACCGTAACCCGGTCAGGCCGAAGGAGCCTCGGCCGGGTTGGGGTCGGATGGGGTGGCGTCGTCCGGTGGAGTGGCAGGCTTTTTGCGTTGTTTCTTGATCCGCTCCTTGAGACCCGCGACCGTCTGTTCCCCGTACTTCTTGGTAAATCGTTCGACACGACCCTCGGTGTCGACGAGCTTCTGGCGGCCGGTGAAAAATGGATGGCAGTTGGAGCAGATCTCGAGCCGGAGCTCCTGCTTGGTGGACCTGGTCTTCCAGGTTGCGCCACAAGCGCAGCGCGCGTCGACCTCGTGATACTCCGGGTGGATACCTTCCTTCACTATCTGCTCCTCGTAGAGTGGCGCAAACTTCGCATTATAGCAGACACGGCGCTTGAAAGGCGGTCGTCAGGACATCAATGCGCTGAATGCGTGCCGTGCGTCGCGATGAATTTCTCTGCGTGGGAGCATCATTATGTCCTGACGAGTGAATATGATTGCTCTCAGCAGAGGAGCATGGCGCCCCAAACCGTCGCGTCAGATGCCTGCCAGGTTCAAGATTTTGGTCCAGAGCGTCGGTAGCCCTTCCCCCAGTTTGGCAGAGATTGGCAGGACGGGATGCGCCAGTGCTGTTTCATGGGCGCGCAGGGTCTTCCCTCGTGCGGATCTGGTCAGGCGGTCGATTTTGGTCGCGGCTATAGTCAGAGGCAAGCCTAGATCTGTTAGCCACGTCAGTGCATCGAGGTCGTTCTGGAGCCCGGGGTGTCTGGCGTCGACAAGAAGAACCGCGCCAGCGGGGCCCGTACTTCCAGGCCGATCATGTGCGATTGTCGGATCCGGGTGGAAGTAGCGTGCCGTGAGTTGGTCGAAGATACGGTTGCTCGCGGCTCCCCCCCGCGCGTAGCCATAACCGGGGAGATCGATGAATACGAGTGTTCCTCGGTTTCGATCAAGTGCGATCTGGTACACGTTCAGCAAGCGGGTGGTGCCTGGGGCTCCTCCTGCCCGCGCGACCTTACGGTGGGCCAGGGCGTTGATCAGCGTTGATTTTCCAACGTTAGACCGGCCGACGAGGACGATCTGGGGGTGCTGCGTTATGGGAAGCGGGCTGGCGGCACCGACGCTCGTAATGAACTCCGATGATTGGACTTTCATTTCGCCTTCGCCGTGAACTCTGCCGTGGGGGGTGGTCGAAAGCTCGGACTATCGTCACTCCCGCGGAGTGCCACTGACGGGGGCCGTGGTGCTCAAGAATCTCAGGCCCGGCCCCCGTCGTGTGTTGCTCTGCGCCGAGGGTCGCGTTCGGATTAGTGGGTGACGCTGCCGTCGGAAGTGGCTGTGGTTTCTGTTTCGGTTGAATCGGAAGACACCAGGCCTGCGAGCGGTTCGGCCAGTGCGATCGTGAGCACCTCGTCCATAGACTCGACCAAGTGCAACTCAAGGACATCCAGTACTGCTTTGGGAATGTCGGCGAGATCCTTCTCGTTGTCCTTGGGGAGAATGATGGTCTTGAGCCCGGCGCGGTGGGCCGCGAGGACCTTTTCCTTTACGCCGCCAATGGGCAAGACTTTGCCACGCAGTGTAATCTCTCCCGTCATCGCGACGTCGCGGCGTGTCGGCACGCGGGCAAGATTTGACACCAAGGCGGTCGCGAGTGTGATGCCGGCCGACGGCCCGTCCTTGGGAATTGCTCCCTCTGGTACGTGCACATGCACATCCGTTCGCCGGTGAAAGTCTTTTGGTAACCCGAACTCGTCTGCTTTCGACCGAACGTAGCTCATGGCGGCTTGGGCCGACTCCTGCATTACGTCACCAAGCTTTCCGGTCAACGTGAGGCGTCCCTTTCCGGGCATCAGCGTTGACTCGGTCATGAGCAATTCACCGCCGGCTTCGGTCCACGCTAATCCGGTTGCAATGCCGATCTCATTCTTCTCTTCGGCCATGGTCGGGCGATAGCGAGGCACGCCGAGGTATTCCGTGATTGTCTCAGCGCCGACCGCTTTAGAGAATTGCTTACCTTCAAGCACGACGCTCCGAGCTACTTTCCGGCAGATGGTATTAATTTCGCGCTCGAGGCTACGAACGCCAGCCTCTCGAGTATAGCGACGGATGACCGTCTCGAAGGCCTCGTCCTTGAACTGTATGTTCTTGTCGGTTAGGCCAGTGGCCTTGACCGCCTTGGGGGCGAGAAATGTGCGCGCGATTTCAATTTTCTCGAGTTCGGTATATCCGGCGAGTTGCAGCACTTCCATCCGGTCGCGTAGTGCTTGGGGGACGGTATCCAATACGTTGGCTGTGCACACGAACATGATGTGGGAGAGGTCATATTCCACATCGAGATAGTGATCGAGAAATGTGTGGTTTTGCTCGGGGTCAAGTACCTCAAGCAATGCGGCGGATGGGTCTCCGCGGAAGTCCATGGACATCTTGTCTACTTCGTCGAGGAGGAAGACCGGATTCATGGTCCCGGCCTTTTTCATCATTTGGATGATCTGGCCGGGGAATGCGCCGATATAGGTACGCCGATGTCCCCGTATTTCCGCTTCGTCGCGTACGCCGCCGACAGAGAGACGTACGAACTTACGGTTGGTGGCACGGGCGATTGATTTCGCGAGCGACGTCTTGCCGACTCCGGGAGGCCCGGTCAGCGTGAGAATCGTGCCCTTGGGTTTCCTTACGAGGGTGCGCACGGCCAAAAATTCAAGAATTCGATCTTTGATCTTTTCGAGCCCGTAGTGGTCCTTGTTCAGAATGGCTTCGGCCTTCTTCAGGTCCCGACTCTCGCGGGATTTCTTGTGCCACGGGACTGCGATCAGCCAGTCCAGGTAATTGCGCGAGACGGTCGCTTCGGCGGACATCGGCGGCATGGCTTCAAGCCGCTTCAGTTCCTGAATTGCTTTTTCCTCGACGTCCTTTGGCATCCGCGCTTGCTCAATTTTTTTCTTCAGTTCATCGAGCTCGCTAGCCTTGTCTTCTTTACGACCCAGTTCCTTCTGGATCGCTTTCATCTTTTCGTTGAGGTAGTACTCCTTTTGTGCCTTTTCCATCTGCTTCTTCACGCGAGACTGGATCCGGCGGTCGACTTGAAGTTTGTCTACCTCGGTTTCGAGCAGGCTGGCAATACGTACCAGGCGCTCGAGTGGAGAGATGATCTCCAGGAGGTTCTGCTTTTCTTCGACACCTGCTACCAGGTGCGCCGCGATGGTGTCGGCTAGCTTGCTTGCATCGTCGACACGTACAGCCGCAACCATGGCGTCGTAGTGGAGGTTGTTTGAGAGTTTGACGTATTGTTCGAAGAGCGAGACCACGCGACTCATCGTGCTTTCGACGTCATCACTGGCATCGTCTTGTTTGGGCAGCAGCTTGGCCACCACGCGGTAGAACCCTTTATCTTCCTTCCACTCAACAGCCCGAGCGCGTTCAAGACCTTCAACCAGTACTTTGATGTTGCCGTCGGGCAGCTTCAGGCTCTGCACAATGTTGGCGACGCAACCCATCGTGTAGATGTCCTTCGGCTGCGGGTCGTCGGTGACGGCATCTTGCTGTGCGGCAAGAAAAATCCGCTTGTCCTTCATCAGCGCATGTTCCAAGGCTCGAGTTGATGAGGGTCGACCGATGACGAATGGCATCATCATGTGTGGAAACACGACGACGTCGCGCAGGGGAACGATAGGGAGAGTCTCGTAAACGTCCATAAATTCTCGGGGAAAACCGGGGCTTCGGCCAGGTTTTGAAAAGTGGTTATCCGGCCTTTTCGATCACCGTGATGGGCTCGTCTTTGGCGTGCACGACCTCGCGGGTAATGACGCATTCTCGGACCTTTTTCTGGCTCGGCAGAGTGTACATAATGTCAAGCATGAGGTCCTCGATGATCATCCGTAGCCCGCGGGCTCCGATCTTTCGCTCGAGCGCCGATTCGGCAATTGCCTCCAATGCATCGTCGGTGAAGCGAAGCTTTACATTCTCGTAGTCGAAGAGCCGCTCGTACTGACGAGTGATGGCATTGCGCGGCTCTGTCAGGATCTGCATGAGTGCCGGTTTATCGAGTTCATGCAGCGGACCGATCACCGGCAACCGCCCGACAAACTCAGGGATTAACCCGTAGCGGATCAGATCCTCCGGTTCGACCTGCTCAAGAGTTGCGCCAAGGTCCCGTTCTTGCGATGTTTTAATGTCAGCGCCGAATCCCAGCATCTTACGGCCGGTACGGCGCTGTATCGCCTGGTCGAGCCCGACAAAGGCGCCACCGCAAATGAAGAGCACGTTGCTTGTATCAACTTGAAAGAATTCCTGGTGGGGGTGCTTTCGACCGCCTTGTGGAGGGACGCTCGCGATGGTGCCCTCAAGGATCTTCAACAGTGCCTGCTGCACCCCTTCCCCGGAAACGTCGCGGGTGATCGAAGGATTCTCGTCTTTGCGACAGATTTTGTCGATTTCGTCAATATAGATGATGCCTTGCTGGCATTTCTCGATGTCGCCCCCCGCTGCCTGGAGTAGCTTGAGCACGATATTTTCAACGTCTTCTCCGACGTACCCCGCCTCGGTCAGCGTGGTGGCGTCGACGATCGTGAATGGGACCGACAGCAGCTTGGCCAGGGTCTGGGCCAGCAAGGTCTTGCCTGTGCCTGTGGGGCCAATGAGCAAGATGTTTGCTTTTGTGAGTTCAGCGTCGTTTCTATTACGCGACTGCTTCTGAATTTCAACGCGCTTGTAGTGGTTGTAGACGGCGACGGAGAGTTTCTTCTTAGTCTGTTCCTGGCCGACCACATACTCGTCGAGAAATTTCTTGATTTCTTGCGGAACCGGCAATGATGAGCGCGTGGTCTTATTTTCAAGACGACTGTCGTCGGCGATGATGTCGTTGCAGACTTCGACACATTCATCACAGATAAAGACGGTCGGACCGGCGATTAGCTTGCGAACGTCGTTCTGATCCTTGTTGCAGAAGGAGCAACGCAGGATCTCGGGTTCACCGTTCTTCTTGGCCATCTGTCGTCTTCGCTGCCGAACGCCGACGGTTGAGTCGACCGGGTTAGCTTCGCTGTTGTACTACCTCGTCAATAATACCGTATTCCCGCCCCTGATCCGCCGTCATGATGTAGTCGCGCTCGGTGTCTTCTTCGATCCGCTTGAGTTCTTGGCCGGTGTGTGAAGACAGGAGCGCGTTGAGCCGCGTGCGCATGCGTAAAATTTCTTTGGCGTGAATATCGATGTCGCTGGCCTGACCCGCAAGTCCAGACATGAGTGGCTGATGAATCACGATGCGCGAGTTCGGCAAGCTATATCGTTTGCCCTTGGCTCCGGCGGCCAACAATACTGCCGCCATCGAGGCGGCTTGCCCGATGCAGTACGTCTGCACCTCAGGTTTGATGAATTGCATCGTGTCATACACCGCGAGGCCAGCAGAGATCGATCCGCCAGGACTATTGATGTACAGCACGATGTCACGATCGGGATCTTCGGCTTCGAGAAATAGCATCTGGGCGATGACGACGTTTGCGATAGCGTCTTCGATTGGAGTGCCGATGAAAATGATGCCGTCCTTGAGCAAGCGAGAGTAGATGTCGTAGGCGCGTTCTCCGCGGTTCGTCTGTTCAACGACTACGGGAATGAGTTGGTTGTGGGCGTCGGGTGTGGTCGGGCTACTCATTGTTTGTCTCTGCGTATCAGGATTTCTGATTCGACCGCGCTTGAGGGGCGCCGTCGCGTGGTTCTGCCGAAGACAGCCCATTGTGTCATGACCCCCAACAAACACCGGCGGTAAGTCGGGCGCCGTCCGGCGCGACTGGGTTTGGGAGTTGGTCGGGCGCGGAGGTGCTCACGCGGTCACAACCGTAGCGCGCGCCAAGAGGAAGTCGATCGCCTTCTCCCGTTGCATGCCTTCAGCCAACCGGTCCATACCTTGGTCGCGTTCAAGCTGTGCTCGCAGGGCTGCTGGCGCTTGGCCGAGCCGCTCTGCATACCGGTCCACTTCTTGATCCAGTTCCTCTGTGCTGACTGTCAGCGATTCACGTCGAGCCACTTCATCGAGAATGAGGGTTCCCTGGACCGCCTCGAGCGCTGGTGTGCGTTGTTCTTCACGTAGCGATTCCCAGTCGATATTAGCGGTACGTGGATCGATCTGTTGCTGACTGAGCCGAGAGGCGATTTGTTCCAGCCTGCGGTCAATCTCGCGGTCGATGAGCGTCTCGGGAACATCGACGTCGAGGCGCGCCGTGAGCTGGCTCATCAGATCACGACGCACGCCCCGGTTGGTCTCGAGTTCTGCTTCCCGTTGGAGGTCCGCTTCGATTCGGTTCTTGAGCGCCTCCACTGTTTCGAAGTCGCCGACCGATTTGGCAAATTCGTCATCGAGTTCAGGCAGCACCCGACGGTGACACCCTTTGACCTCAATGTCGTAAGACACTGTCGTGCCGGCAAATTCCTCTTGCTTGTAGTCCTGCGGATACGAGAGCTCGAACGTTTTCTCGTCACCGATAGTTAGTCCGATCAGCTCGTCGTCGAATCCCGGTGGATTGGCGTCGGCACCGATCTCGATCATTACATCTTCGCGCCGATCTTCGGTCGGTGTGTCAGCGGAAGAACTGTCGACTGACCGGCGGACGAGATTCACCGTTGCGATGTCTTTTGTCTCCGTGGGCCGACCTGTCACCGGTTCTAGTTTGCTGTGTCGTAGCCGCAGTTCCTCGAGAGCGCGCTCAGTTGCGGCGGCATCGGGAGTGATCTGGGTTCGTCGGACCGTGAGCGCGTCGTAGTCGAGGGCGGCGATCGATGGCAGGACGTCCAACAATGCGTGGAATGTCAGCGGCTGCCCTTCGTCGACTGAGATTTCCTGTACGTCCGGGGTTGCAACTGGGCTCAGCTGTTCTTGGCGCAGCGCTTCGTCGACGGCGCGGGGTACAAGGTCGTGAGCGACGTCGTGCAGAATATCCTGCATGAAGCGCTTGCGGACCACGCCGACGGGGACCTTTCCTGGACGGAATCCCGGCACTTTTGCACGCCGGCTGTGCGTCTGTGCCAGCCGATCAATGGCGGCGTCGACCTCTGCAGCCGGGATCTCGACATCGAGTCGTTTTCTCGTTTCGTTGATGTGCGTGACGTCTACTTTCATTTTTTCAGAAATTCGGCTGGCGTAATGTGTTCCGCTGGGGCTGTGTCGAGACTCTCACACGAATTCTACCTGGGGACCGGAGTCCCCTACTGGTTCCACGGGAAGTGTGTGCTGTGCCTTACATGTGGGAAGGCAGTTTTCCTTCCAAGTCCGCGCCAAGTAACTGTTGGTGCGAAAGGGGGGATTTGAACCCCCACAGCCTTCCGGCCACCGGATCCTAAATCCGGCGCGTCTGCCAGTTCCGCCACTTTCGCACTTGAACCTGCACCGCGCGTTTATAAGCTATGTTCAGGCTACCACACCGCTCCAGACCCCTGATGGTTCCACGCGCCTATGCTATGTTGACGGACACGGTGTTTGCTGGCGAAAGAGTGAGAGGAGAGAAGAGGAAATGGACGTGACACAGCCCAGGGTCGACAGGGCGGCTAGTTGTGTCTGGTTCCGGTCCACGCGCGAGCGTACGGCCGGCCTGTTCGAGTTACTTGCTCCGGAGGCCTATTACGAACGGCCGATTCCGCTCCGGCATCCGGTCGTGTTTTATGAGGGGCACATTCCAGCCTTTAGCGTCAACACATTACTCAAGCGGGGTCTCGGGCGACAGGGGGTAGACGAGAACCTCGAGCGCCTGTTCGCGCGCGGTATCGACCCTGAAGACCAAGATTTAGCCGATGAGGCGGCCATTGCGGAATGGCCTACCCGTGAGCGGGTCCAAGAATACGTGGCTGGCGCCGATGCCGCTATTCTTGACGTTCTCGAACACGCCGAGCTTGAGCGCGATAGGCACCCCGTGCTGCATCGTGGCCAGGCGGTGTTTACCATGATCGAGCATGAGGAACTGCACCAGGAGACGCTCGCGTATATGTGGCATCGACTTCCATTCTCGCAAAAGCGCCGGCCGCCGGTGTTGCGCACGGTGGTTGGCGGGGCGGCGCCCGCTGCCGACATGGTGTTGATTTCCGCAGGGAAGGCCACGCTGGGAGCTCTCCCGGAGATGATCCAGTTTGGATGGGATAATGAATTTTCAGAGCGGCATGTTCATGTCCCGGCGTTCGCCATCGACCGGCACAACGTTACGAACGAACAGTTTCTGAATTTTGTCAAGGCGGGAGGGTATACCGACTCCCGTTGGTGGTCTGACGTGGACTGGCAGTGGCGCTCGCAGGCGGGTGTCGAGCATCCGGCGTTCTGGACCCGAGACACTGGAGAATGGGGCTGGCGCGGGATGTTTGAGGTTGTTCCGCTCCCGCCGTCCTGGCCGGTGTACGTAACCCATGCGGAAGCCTCGGCCTATGCACGGTGGACAGGACGGCGGTTACCGACAGAAGCTGAATATCACCGTGCCGCGTTCGGGACGCCAGATGGGAGCGAACGTTGCTACCCGTGGGGGGATGCGTGGCCGGATCTCACACGCGGTAATTTTGGTTTCCAGGGCTGGGATCCAGCACCGGTTGGTTCCTATCCGGCTGGAGCGAGTGCGTGGGGCGTTCACGATCTCGTTGGGAATGGTTGGGAGTGGACCTCGACCGTGTTCGAACCCTTTGCCGGTTTCTCTCCCATGGCGTCGTATCCTGAGTACTCTGCCGACTTTTTTGATGGGTGCCACTACGTGCTCAAGGGCGCGTCACCGCTCACTGCATCTGGACTCGTTCGTCGCAGTTTTCGGAATTGGTTCCGGCCCCATTATCCATTCGTGTACGCGGGGTTCCGTTGCGTGGGTGAGGCACGATGAAGACGGTAACGTGCGATTCGCCGATACCGGGAGGCGGGGCGACTGCCGCGCCGTCGCAGGCTGAATGTGTTCGGGAGCGCCTGATAGCAGATGTGCGTCGTGACCTGATGCGGCCGCAAAAACAGCTGCAATCGCGGTATCTTTACGACGCGCTCGGCTCTCGGATTTTCGAGGCGATCTGCGAGCTTCCGGAGTATCAAATTACAAGAGCCGAGAGGCGTTTGTTGGATGTGCATGCGACAGAAATGTGCGATGGCTTGGTATCGCCGATCACGGTCGTAGAGCTCGGGAGTGGCAGCGGAGAGAAGCTGGTCCAACTCCTCGAGCCACTCGTGCGCCGGGGGCGTCAGCTGCGTGTCGAATTGGTGGATGTTTCAGCCACGGCACTCGCTCAATCACGTCGAGCATTAGCTCGTTTTCACGATGTACCGGTGAGCGGTCACGAAACCATGTACGAGACTGGGCTCCGACTGGTGGCGCAGGCCCGAAGCGGTGAGGGCGCGATGTTGGTAGTGTTCCTGGGCTCGAATATAGGGAATTTTGAGCCGCTAGCGGCGCAGAGTTTCCTGGCTACGGTCCGGGCGTGCCTACAGGAAGGCGATCGGTGTCTGCTGGGGACGGATCTTCGGAAGCCTGAGCGCGAGCTCCGGCTTGCCTACGACGATCCGCTTGGTGTCACCGCTGCGTTCAACAAAAATCTTCTTGGCCGGCTCAATCGGGAATTAGGGGCAAATTTCAATCTGGCACAATTTGTACATCGCGTTGTCTGGAATGGGGAGGCCTCACGAATTGAGATGCATCTCGAGAGTGTGGTTGAGCAGACCGTTTCTATTCCAGCCGCCGAGTTAGAAGTCCAGTTTACGCGGGGTGAGTCGATCTGGACGGAGAGTTCGTACAAGTACGACCCCGACGGGGTACGTGATTTGGGATGTCGCGCCGGCTTTGGAAGGTGCCAACAGTGGGTCGACGCCAATGCTGGATTTGCCGTCTCTGCCTTTGGGGCAGTATAGCGGTTATGATGTGACCACTGTGCGGCGGCGGCTGACCGACAGCCTGAACCTCGGTACACATCATTGATTCACTAAGACCGATGTCACGCGTCCAACGATTGCCGGGTGGCGGGGCGCGATTCCTCGTTGTCGCGGCCAGTCTCATTGTGGTGATCGCCGGATTGCGCCAAGCCGGCCAGGTCATCCTACCGTTTCTGACGGCGACGTTTCTTGCCGTCATCAGCTTGCCGTTCATGACGTGGCTACAGCGGAAGAAAGTGCCGACTGTAGTTGCCGTGCTCCTCACCGTTGCCGTCGCGGCCGGTGTGGTTAGCGCGCTGGCCATGGTCGTTGGCCAGTCGGTGAATGAGTTCGCGCAGGTTGTCGCTGAATCGCAATACAACGAGCGCCTTGACGAACAGGCGAATCGGATGCGCGACTGGGCCGAAGGGGTCGGACTTCCGGTCGCCGACTGGAGTCCGCTGGACTATGTCAATCCCGAGGCAGTGGTGAATCTACTCGGGGGAACGCTTGGGGCACTCGCGGGACTTCTCCAGAATGCGTTTTTGGTGCTCTTGGCCGTCATCTTCATTCTCGTCGAGGCGGCCGGATTTCGGGCGAAGCTCCGTCTGGCGTTCGGGGAGGATTCAAGTAGTCTGGAGCGGTTCGGCCAGATGACTCGTCAGGTGCAGAACTACCTCGCCGTGAAGACAGCGGTGAGTCTGTCTACAGGGTTCCTGGCGTGGACTTGGTGCTATGCACTCGGGCTCGAATTTCCTCTGATGTGGGGCGTAGTGGCGTTCATCTTCAACTACATACCCAACATCGGGTCGATTGTCGCTGCCGTCGGTCCTGTCTTGTTGGCGCTGGTACAGTTTGAGCCGGGCCGTGCCGTGGCTGTCGCGGCAGGGTACGTCGTGATTAATATTATTTTCGGCAATTTTGTCGAGCCGACATTGCTGGGGCGAAGGCTCGGGCTCTCGGTGCTGGTCGTATTTCTGTCGTTGGTGTTCTGGGGATGGGTCTGGGGGCCGATGGGAATGCTCTTGGCGGTACCGTTGACGATGTCTCTCAAGATTTCATTGGAGAACACCAAGGACCTGCGCTGGATTGCGGTACTGCTTGACGCCAATCCGGCTCGCGTGGTTGCCAAGCCTAGTCCGACGAAGGCTGCTGTAGTGTCTGCAGCACCGTCCGATGTGTAGCGTGAGTTACAAGTGCCGCCGCATACTCGGGTTGCGTAAACCCGAGTTCCTTTGCGATTTGGCCCGCCTGTGATTCCTCGATGGAACTGATGGCTCCGTCTGCAGCTGCGATTGCGAAGATGCAGTCCAAGAGTTCAAGGCGTTGTTGCGTCGTTGCAAATTCCCGAAATTCTCGAGTGACGAGGAAGTTTTCTGTGCCTCCGAACAATTGTGCCTGCTGTTTCGCGATCTCGACGACCAGCGCTGATTGGGCTCGAGAAAGATGGCCTAATTTTTGAACGATATTCTGCATAGCCTCGGTTTCAGCTGTACTCACGTTGCTGTCTGCGTGGGCGACGCGATTCAAGATGTAAGCAAAGGCACCCAGAAATCGCGCTTGCGCCGGGGGTAATGTCGTGAGTTCTCCGACGATACGTTTCACTGTCTCTGTGTCGGCTTGTGCGCCCGTTGTTTCGGTATTGTCGTCGTTTCCGCCGAGGCCGAACCTCTCAAGAATATTCATGACGTCTGTATGGTACGGCCAGTCGAGACCTCTCGACTGCCGGGTATGAGCGCTTCACGCGTTCACACAGGACGTGAGTTCCGCATGGTCAGGCCGTCTCTCGTGTACATGTCACGGTCGCCTACGGCGTTTGAGTGGCAGAGGGTGACAGTTGAAGCAAGTAGGTGGCCGCAACCTCGCTGGGTTCTGCGCCGTGCTCATCAACGTCGAAATTCATTCGCCGCATTGTGTCAACATCGATGGAGCCTTCCAAAAGGGCAAGTGCCTGCACTATCTCCGGTTGCTCACGTACCAGCCTGGCGCTGACCAGGATAAGTGCATCATAGGGCGGGATGGCGGCTCGGTCATCCTCGAGAATCCGGAGACTGTAGGCCGTGATGCGCCCGTCGGTAGTGAAGGCGCTGATGGCATCCACGGCTCCCTCCGCTGCCGCTTGGTACATCAGCGCCGGATCCATCGTGCGCTGTTCTCGGAATTCAAGGCCGTAGGTGTCGCGGAGGGCAGTCCATTCGGGACGAGAAAAGAACTCATAGTCGCCCGCCATCGACAGCCTGGGAGCCACCGGGGGCAAGTCACTGATTCGACTCAGGCCCTCGCGGTCCGCAGCTTCGGTTCGGATGGCTACCGCGTAGGCGTTTTCGAAACCGAGCCTGGCTGCGATCTGGATGCCGTACGTCTCCAGCAAAAAGCTCCGTACTTCGGCGAGCACGCTGGCCCGGTCGATTCCCAGGGTGTCTTGCCCCATCTCATTGGCCCAGAGCGTTCCTGAATAGTCAACGTAGAGATCGATGTCGCCCGCAGCCAGCGCGTCGAATGCCACCATCGATCCAAGCGACTGCCGCTGCGTGACGTCGTGGCCGGTCTCCTGTTCGATCCACTGTCCCAGGATGTTGGCCAGGATGTACTGCTCGGTGAACGTCTTCGCACCGATGGTGACAGGACGTTCGCCGCCAGGGAAGAGTGTCGCTCCCAAGGTAAGGCCGACGTAGGCGTACAGAATTCCCAACATGGCCGCAGCACCAATCATGCGCTGCCGTTGACGTCGCTGGACTGCGATCTCCAGTGACCGCACGAGCCCATCCAGTAACAGGGCCAGGCTGGCCGCCGCGATGCAACCGATCAGGACGGCCGTGTAATTCCGTGTCTGTAGACCGCTAAAGATATAGTTCCCGAGACTGGTGGCGCCGACCGGTGTGGAGAGCGTGGCGACGCCCACCGTCCAAACCGTGGCAGTGCGGAGACCAGCGACAATCACCGGTGCCGCGAGTGGTAATTCAACTCGACGTAATTGCTGGCTCGGGGTCATCCCCACTGCGCGCGCTGCCTCACGAAATGCGGGGGCCACACCTGTAATACCGGTGACGGTGTTGCGAAGGATGGGGAGTACGCTGTAGAGCGTGAGTCCGATAAAGGCCGGGAGAAAACCAATACTTCGAAGCTGAAGCGAAGCAAGTACCGGGACCATGATCGCTAGAAGGGCAAGGCTCGGGATGGTCTGGATGACGGCTGCAGCCGCAAGCACTGGTCGCTCGATCCAGCGTACCCGCGTGGCGGCGACGCCGAGTGGGAGGCTGATTGCTGCACTCAGCAGGATCGCCAATAGCGTCAGTTGAAGGTGGGCGGTCAGATACTCCGGCAGCAGTGCGAGTTGCTCGTTCACGAGACTACTGTGCCCATGGCCAGTGATTCGAGAAGTTGCGCCTCTCGGCGGGGGGTGTCGAATAGGTCTCGGACGTAATCTCCTGCCGGAGAGTGTAGTAACGCAGCTGGAGTGTCTACTTGCGCCAGTCGACCCTCTTGCATCACTGCAATCCGGTCTCCCAGCGCTAGCGCTTCGATCATGTCGTGCGTAACAAATACGACAGTGAGCTGCAGATCTCTGTGGATGCGAAGGAACGATTCTTGTAGCCGTTGTCGGGTGAGTGGATCGAGCGCCCCGAATGGTTCGTCGAGCAGCATGACCCTGGGGCGTGCTGCTAGGGCCCTGGCCACACCGACGCGTTGCTGTTGGCCGCCTGAGAGCTGGTCTGGGCGACGGGACATCACGTCAGATGGATCGAGTTCTACCAGTTGCAGGAGTTCCTCGACCCGCTGAGCCACGTCGTGGTCGGTCCACCCGAGCAGTGTCGGCGTGATGCCGATGTTTTCGGCGACCGTCATGTGGGGAAAGAGTCCCACTTCCTGAAAAGCGTAGCCGATGCGTCGGCGGAGCTCATGTGGAGCGAATTCAGCGACATCCCGATCGCCGATCAGGACAGTGCCGCTCGAGGGCTCGATGAGCCGGTTGATCATCTTGAGGGTGGTCGTCTTTCCGCTTCCGGAACCGCCGACCAGCGCCAGCAGTTCTCCCTCTTCGACCTGTAGCGTCAGATCAGCCACGGCGATCTGACCACGATAGTGTTTTGTGAGCCCGTGAAGCTTGAGCATGGTGGTGAAAGCGCCGGAGCCTCTCGAAGGCCGTCGACGCGTCACGGTCGCGGACGACGGATCAGGCGAAGGCTAGTTGCTGGTCCAGTACTTCAAGCTGGTCCAGCCAGAAGGCCTCGTCGTTTCGCCGGCACACGAAGAACCGACCCAAATCAGATTGCGATTTCGCCTGGTGATACCGCAGGTACATGTGCTCGTTGCTGACGCCGACGATTTCAATCTTCCCGGTCTCGTGCGACATGCAGTATCGCGCCCGTCTGGCTAGACCGGATCCACGCGTTAGCGCCTTCTGGAAGATGGACCAGCCTTCGACCATGGGGACTTCATAGGGTTCGTTGCCGGCGGTGGGACGGCCCTGGAAAAGATAGTAGGGCGGGCAGCCGATGTAGGAGAGCTTGGAGTACAGCTCAGCCAGCACGTCGGGATCGTCGTTAATTCCTTTGATCAAGGGGCACTGGTTGACACAGATGATCCCATTGCGAATACAGGTGTCGATCCCTCGAATAGCCTCTTCGGTCAACTCTCGCGGATGGTCAAAGTGTGCCATCAGATAAATCCGCTGAGTAGGCGTGGAATAGGTTCTGAAGGCAGCTTGAAGTTCCGCGTCGTTCAGAACCCGATAGGGGTCGAAGGCCGGCATCTTTGATCCGAGGCGTATTACCTGTACGTGGGGAATGGCGCGAAGCGCCTCGAAAATTTCGACAAGACGACGCGTACTCATCAGCAGGGGATCTCCCCCGGTGAGCAACACATTCGTAACCTCTGGGTGTGCCGCGATATAGCGCAGGCCCTCGGAAACGTCGTTGGTCGCTTCGTCGTTCTCGTCCATGAAGAGCCGTTTGCGGAAGCAATAGCGGCAGTAGGCGCCACATACTTCGTTGCACAGCAGCAGCACCGTATCGGTGTACTTATGCTGGACGCCCTGAGCGACGGTTACGGCTTGTTCGTTGCTTGCGTCAAGCTCGCCCCACTCCAAGAGCTCCTCTTCTCGCGGAATGATGAGCTGGCGAATTGGATCTTGAGGATCGTCCCAGTCGATGAGTCCAAGGTAGTAGTCGTTGGCGCGAAAGACATACCGATCTGCGACTGGTCCTAAGCGATCCCGTTGCTCGGCGGTGAGTTGCTCGAGCTGGGATAGCTTCTTGACATATTTCACGCGTTGTCGGCCTTTGCCGGGCGCATCACTGTGCGTCTGAGTCACCATCTGCATAGGCATTTCTCCCATCGCGCCGGCCCGCCGGTGCAGTGTCAGCATGCTCCTTTGCGGGCCCCTTGCTGCTACGAGCCGTAAGCGCGATTCAGGTGGAGAGGCGTTCCGTTGCGCTCCCCGAGTTCTTACATGGCCGCCCATTCCCGACGGAATGTGCATAGCGGCGTGACTCGGCCCCAGGCGTCTGTACCGCGGTTGTGGACGGTACCCCCGAAACAGGAGTCAATCAAATCGGCGTCAACATCATTCGTGAGCGTTGCCCGCGCGGCTGACGATACTGACTGCGGCCTGCGACGGGCCGTCACGCTTTTGTTCATTCCTCTGTTGGCTATGGGGGACAGAGCCAACCCACGCTGAGGATAGAACCCCAGTATCGAGTACTCGGTACCGAGACGCAACCCCGGTGGGCGGTAGAGTGGATGCTAAAGAATCACGTGACGACAAACGAGGCAGTGAAATGGAGTGCCCCAATCCGATGATATGACTGGTCAGATGCCTTGATTATTGGACAGTTTCGTCGCGATACGGGCTGGAGGAAGTTGAATCTGGCCTGTGCGGTGGGTGGGGAGGCAGGCTGGTCACCCGGAATACTGCGAGTTTTGGGGGTATGCCAGGGGAACGCCCGCGTTCAAGAAAGTCGTTAAAGTTCGAGCAAGAGTGGATGCTCAAGTCGGGTGGCGAGCCATCGTAAAAAGCGGATTCCATCAACGTCTTCAATGAGGCGAGGATCGTAGGAGAGCGACAGCGGCAAAAAGGGTCTGGGTTGGCACACGCCATTCACATACGTGGGCACGATTGCAGATCGGGCCAACCCTAAGATGGATACCTCAGGAAAATTGACAGCCGGAGCAATGACTGTTCCGCCGAATTCCCCAAGACTTCTAATGGTGAAGGAGCTGTTCTCGCGATCCCTGGGTGTCGGTACATTGGAGCGAGCTTTGGCGGTCAGGTTCGCGATCTCGTGTGCGAGGGTGCTGACGCTTTTCCGGTCGGCGGCGGTGACGACTGGTACGACAAGGCCGCGAGGCGTGTCGACGGTCACACCGATATTGATATCGCGCTTGAGGATGACCTTTTCTCGAACCGCGTCCAGTGACGCATTGAACTGCGGGAATCGCTTGAGCGCGGCGGCCGTGACCGCCATGGTGAATGCCGTGATGGTGAGCGGTAGGTCGGGTGAGGTCCGTTCGATTGTCCGCCGAATGGCTTCGAACTCGCTGAGGTCGGCCTGGTCGTACTGGATACCGTGCGGGACATGTTTCGAAGCGAGCGGCGTTAGCTTGGCGTCCAGGTGTCGTAGACGGATTCGTTCGACCCGTGCGTGTGGCGCGTGGGAGCTGACGTCGTCGAGTCTCACGCGCCCGCCGCCACCCGTGCCTTCCACCGCGTTGATATCCACGCCGAGCTCCTGAGCGAGCTTCCTCACCGATGGCGCAGCGAGTGTCCGTCGCTGGGGCATCACTCTTGTCGGAGGGTTTACTTCTGCGGTGGCGGATGGGAGGGTCGGAGCAAGTGATGCGTCCCTTGGCGTTCTCATGCCCTGGGAGGCTGACTGGACGGGTCTCTCTGGTCGAGTGGCTCCAGGCTGGGGCGGAGTCTCCGGGGCGGCTTGGTCGTCGTCGGAGAGTGAGACGATGAGTTGACCGACTGCGATGCTGGTGCCCGGCTCCACGGCCACGGTTCTGACGATGCCCGCCGCAGGGGACGGAATTTCGACGGTGGCTTTATCGGTTTCAATTTCTAGCAAAGGTTGAGCAGTGGTGACCGTTTCCCCGGTGGCGACGAAGACCCGCACGACGTCAGCCTTTTCGATGCCCTCGCCCAATTCTGGCAGTGTGACGTCAATGGCCAATGGCACCCCTCCCTAATCTTGAACTTGTACCGCGCGGCCGTTGACCAGGGTGTGTCGGCTCGTTTCCGTCACGACGCTCCACTGATCGTGAAGCCGTTCGACCCGGACCCGGTGGCCCTGGAAGCGGTTTGACAACTGGAACTTCTCTTCGGCAGCGACGAAGAAGAGCAATCCCGGAGCCGTTTCTCCGGCGCAGCCTACATTTTGAAAGACCAAGGCGTCCCGGTCGCCGTCCGCGTCGTAGTCACGCTGGTCGCGTAGTTCGAGACACATGTCATCAGTCTCGCCGATCACAGTGTGTTCCCGGGTTCCGACCCGTGCGACAAGGATGTCGAAGAATCGTGCGCCTCTGACAATGTGGTATTCGATGGTTGATCCGCCAGAAGCGGGTACAGTCGGTGGAGCAGGTGCTGCCGTACTTGTTACGTCGCTCTCTTGTGTCGGGGTGACGGAAATTTCTGGGACTCCAAGGAAGAAAATTCCACCCAAGACTACGACCACGCCGACGGTGATCAGGCGAGCGTCGTGATGAATCGGTGTTCTGTTTCTTGGGGCTGCGTGTATCACCACGATGAGGCTACCACTTAGTATGACTGTAGACGAGTGGCGACCGTGCTATCGTGCGGCTCGCGTTGATGTACGTCAAGGGAGATCGCTATGTCTGAACGTGCTCTGACCATCCGCTCTCTGAAGGCGCGTCCTGTGGTGGCGCCGTTGGCACGGCCCCTTCGTACCGCTTCCGGGACGATCCCAGCGTCACCACTCCTACTGATTGATGTGGATTCCGCAGAGGGTCCGTCTGGTCGTGCTTACATTTTTGGTTACACCACGGTGACCTTGCGGGCCCTGCACGCATTTCTCGAGGATCTGGCCGAAGTTGTGACCGGCGAGCCAGCTCATCCGACGTCAGTCTACGACGCGCTTGTTGCGCGCTTTCGCCTGATGGGACGCCAGGGACTCGTCGGCATGGTGCTTTCTGGACTCGATATGGCTCTCTGGGATTTGCGAGGCCGCGCTGTTGGACAGTCGGTGGTCGAGTTGTTGGGCGGGCGTCCTGTTCCCGTGCCCGCCTATGACAGTTTCGGTGTGGTGGATCCGATTCAGGACCGTGCAGCCTTGGAGGCCAGTGTTTCGCAGGGGTTCCGCGCCATCAAGATCAAGATAGGAGTGAGTGATCTCGCATGGGATCTCAACAATGTGTCAGGCGTACGCGACGTGATTGGGCCAAATGTTCGACTCATGGTTGATTACAACCAGTCCTTGACCGTGTCCGAGGCGTTGCGGCGAATCGATGCGCTGGCCAAGTTCGACCTTACCTGGATAGAGGAACCGGTTCCGGCGGAGGATTTGGTGGGCCACGCTCGGATCCGTCAAATGTCCAGTGTGCCGATTCAAACCGGTGAAAATTGGTGGTTCGGTCATGACATGGCCCACGCCATAGCGGCCGAGGCCTGCGATTTCTGCATGCCGGATCTCATGAAGATAGGCGGCATA
The DNA here is from genome assembly GCA_964591245.1 of uncultured Vicinamibacteraceae bacterium. Classification (GTDB taxonomy): domain Bacteria; phylum Acidobacteriota; class Vicinamibacteria; order Vicinamibacterales; family UBA8438; genus CAZPZZ01. Next base: position 19,377 of record CAZPZZ010000071.1, read on the forward strand.
ACGGGGTGGTTGCGGGCTATGGGCCAGGCCGAAGCTGCGGCCCTGCCTGTCTCTAGTCACCTGTTCATCGAGGCCAGCGCCCATGTGCTGCCGGTGACGCCGCTTGCGCATTATCTGGAGTACTTGGACATCGCGGGCGCCGTGCTGGCTGATCCGCCTCCGCTCGTGGATGGCCACGTCACGGCCCGCGGGGGCGGGCTGGGTATCGAGTGGGATGAGGCGGCCGTGACACGGTATCGTCTGTGACCGTCTGTATGAGCCGGGGATGAAGCCCGCGACGAGTTCCGGTGTATCCCGGGAGGAAATCGCGTAAGGTATTAACGGGTACAGGATGGAAGAGATGGGAATCATCTGTCGGCGTCTGGCCCCGGTGTTGGCCATCGTGATGGCGCTATGGGTCACAGGGGGCGAGATCGTCGCTCAGCGCGCGTCCGAGCGGCGAGTAGCCAACCCTGGTGAGACGCAGTTCAACCTCCAGGTGTTGCGAGCATCTGGTGGTCCGGTTATTCCCATCTTCGAGGGCT
>CAZPZZ010000072.1:0-14391 GCA_964591245.1 uncultured Vicinamibacteraceae bacterium
CGATCGCCCCAGTCGCAAGCAGGTGGTCGATCTCGTCGGTCTCCACCCCCCAGTCAGTGAGTGCCTCTCTCGTATGCGTGCCAGCCGGGGCCGCGGCGCTGCGGATGCGACTTGGCGTTCGGCTGAACCGCGGCGCTGCATTCGGCTGCCACCCCCCCTCCTGGACAAAGGTCGCTCGTGCCTCATTGTGGGGATGATGCGGGGCTTCTTTCTGGCTCAATACCGGTGCGAAACAGGCATCGGTGCCCTCGAGCACCTGTGTCCATTCATCGCGGGTACGTGTCTTGATCAATGCAGCGAGTTTGGATTTGAGGTCGGGCCAGTCCTCAGGGACCGTCGAGTGCGGGAGTTCGCTCGGCGTCAGTCCGAGTCGGTCGAGGAGTACCGCGTAGAAGCGCGGTTCAATCGGTGCGAGGGCAATGTAGCGGCGGTCGAGGGTCTCGTAGACCTCGTAAAAGTGCGCCCCGCTGTCGAGCACGTTGGCACCCCGGGTGTCGGTCGTGAGGCCCGCCCTCAGGAGCGCGTAGATGCCAGTCATGAGTGACGCCGCGCCGTCGATCATGGCGGCGTCGACGACCTGTCCCTGGCCGCTGCGTTGCGCGTCCAGTAACGCGGCTACTACGCCGAGTGCGAGATAGAGTGCTCCGCCGCCGAAGTCGCCCACGAGATTGAGCGGCGGCGTTGGAGGGTGCCCCGCCCGGCCGATGGCATGTAGGGCACCGGTCAGGGCGATGTAGTTGAGGTCGTGTCCTGCCGTCTTCGAGAGCGGGCCGGTTTGTCCCCATCCGGTGACCCGTCCGTAGACGAGTTTGGGATTACGCGCGAGACAGGTGTCGGGACCGAGTCCAAGCTGTTCGGTGGTGCCTGGGCGAAAGCCCTCAATGAGAGCATCTGACTGGTCCACGAGGCGTAAGGCGAGGTCCGCGCCCTCGGCCAGTTTCAGGTTTACCGCGACCGAACGCCGGCTTCGATGCAGGAAGGCCTGTTCATCGGTCACCCCGAGCCCGAGGCCTGATGGGTGCACGCGGTCGAGTTTCAGCACGTCGGCGCCGAGTTCGGCCAGCAGCATACCGCACATGGGGCACGGTCCGATGCCCGCCAGTTCGATGATCTTGAGTCCTGCCAGTGGTCCCATAATTACGTGTCGAATGATGGTACACGAGAGACGGCGACCGGGGCCGACGCGAACCATTGACTGTCGTGGTCGGATCCGAGGGATAATACCGTCGTAGATAAATTCAAGATGGAGTATGCGATGAGCGCAATGTACCAGAGAGTTCTGCGGTTCAGCTTGCCCTTCGTTGGCGCCCTGTGTGCGGCGGTTCTGTTGACGCCTGCTTCGGCGCGAGCGCAATCGGGGGAAGCACCCACGTTTACGAAGGACATTGCACCAATTCTGCAGCGGAGTTGCCAGAAATGTCACCGACCGAACTCGCTGGCGCCGATGTCGCTCATCACGTATGAGGAGGTACGGCCTTGGGCCCGGTCGATCAAACAGAGGACGGGGCTGCGTAATCGGCTAGGCGTCATGCCCCCTTGGTATATCGAGAAGGACATCGGCATTCAGGAATTTAAAGATGACTGGTCGTTGAGCGATGAGGAGATCACGGCGATTGCGACGTGGGTCGACGCCGGTGCTCCACGTGGCAATCCGGCTGACATGCCGACGCCGCCACCGTTCATTGACGTCGACGACTGGGAGATCGGGCAGCCCGATCTGATCGTGTCCTCGCCGTCGGTTGAGGTGTCTGGTACTGCACCGGACTGGTGGGGGGCGTTGGGACAGGCTGAATCGGGACTAACCGAGGATCGCTACGTTGCCGCCATCGAGTACAAGGAGCGTAATGACCTCGAGCGCGGAATTCGGTCGGACACGGTCGGTGGATTGTTCGTGATTCATCATTCGGCGCTGACCACCATGGGACCAGAGGACGGTCCACGCGATGCCTATCAGTGGCCCGTGCACGAGGTCGGCCGGAATGCTGACGTGTTTGACGCTGAGGCGGGACCTGTGTTGCGTGCTGATTCCAAATTGATCTTTCCCTCGACGCATTTGCATTCAAACGGGACGGATACGAACGCGCGGTTAGAGGTGGGCTTCAAGTTTCATCCGAAAGGGTACGAGCCGACAAAAGAGGTTGAGTTGCTGTTCTTCGGGAATGGGCCCGACATCGACATCTTGCCGATGCAGGCTGACCAGCGGATGGACGCCTATTTCACGCTGCCGGAGAACACCAAGATTAGCGTCTACGAGCCGCATATGCATGCGCCGGGCGTGCGCATGTGTCTTGAGGCGGTGTGGGGCACGACGGTCGAGACGTTGAACTGCTCTGGCTACGATCACAACTGGGTACGCGTCTACAAATATGAGGACCACGCAGCTCCGCTGCTCCCGAAGGGCACGATTCTGCACCTGACCGGCTACTTCGACAATTCGCCGACCAACCCGAACGTGCCGGATCCGAGAAATTGGTCGGGGTCGGGCCACCGCTCTGTCGACAATATGTTTATCAATTTGCTGCAAGCCATTTATATGGACGACGAGGAGTTTGCGGCCGAGGTGGCCTTGCGCGAGAGACGCTTACGGGTCGACGGGAGTACCGACATCGGTTGTGTGGTGTGCGGTACGTCGGCCGCGGATACACCAGCAAACGCTGGGGGCGATCAGTAGGCCAATGCGTAGCGCGGTACGCACCGGCGTCCTTGCGGTCTTCTGTTTAGTGCTGTTCGGGATATGCAGTGTCCCGGCGGTTGCGGCACAGCAGTCCTTTGCCACCGGTCAGTCAATGTCACCGGCCTACGAGGGGTGGGAGCAGAATGCAGACGGGTCCTACAACCTGGTCTTCGGGTACATGAACCGGAACTGGGAAGAGGGGCTGGACATTCCTGTTGGTCCAGACAACAGAATTGAACCAGGGGGGCCCGATTACGGACAGCCCACCTATTTTTACCCACGTCGCAACCGGTTTGTCTTTCGGGTTCGCGTGCCGGCTGATTTCGGCGACAGCGAACTCGTGTGGACGTTGACAGCCAACGGCGTGACCCAAAAGGCCTATGCGACCCTGAAGCGCGACTATTACATCGATAAACTGGTCATCCAGGCGAACTACGGTGCGGCAGGGGCTGCTGGCGGGACACCCGAGCTGCCTGGCAACGAGGCGCCGGCGCTGATAGTCGAAGGACCGGACATTCGCACACATCGGCTTGGTCAGGTACTTGCACTGGATGTGGTGGTTACTGATGATGGCGTGCCACGAGCAAGACCACTCGCGCCAACGAGTCCCAGACGACCAGGGCGCATCACGACGGACAGCGCAACCGGGCTCCGTTTTTCATGGTTCGTGTATCGGGGTGCGGGTGACGTGAGTTTCGATCCACCTCAGACCGTCGTGTGGGAGGATACCCGAGTCGGCCGTAATTCGCCGTGGTCACCGGGCTGGGAAACGCCCGAGCCGCCGGTAGATGCTCGGTGGGCGACGCGTGTGACGTTCCGCGAAGCTGGTACATACGTGCTCCGGGCTCAGGCGCATGATGGCGGTCTGGCGACGTCGCAAGACATCACGGTTACTGTGACACCTTGAGACTCTGGGGGCACATGATGGCTGGGCGGCGCGGTCTATGGGCGCCCCGTTCATTGCCGATAGGGACGGTCCCTTACCAATTTGGAGTACGTCCTCGGAGTGAATCCGTGTGCGCCGAGTCATTGCGGGCACGCTGCAACACGTAGGTGAAGCAGCAGTGGTTCGTGGGTGATGTGGCCTTGGCCAGGCGTGGTCATTCTCTTTCCCCTCCCTTTGTTTCGCTGACACCAATCCGGGTACGATCCGTGAGACGAATGTTTCCTCCGAGCCAGGAAATATTGCGTGTGTACGGACACCTACAGTGCTGCTGTTATCACGAGGGTCACGACACCGCCCCGTACTGAGGTGTCGATACGGTCCCGGCCTGACTGTCCTGGTCGAGTGAGAGAGTGGCATCTGTGGTTCTGTCGTAGGAGGGAGATCTCATGGTCCAACGAGCGAAATGGCTGTCGAATCAGCTCTGGGTTGTCGGTGCCATCGTTCTGGTGTTGTGTCTGGTGCCTCTCGATGCGCAGACGGTTGACGTGGCGGGTACGTGGAGGCTCACGGTCGAGACAGATGCTGGTGGTACGACAACGCCGAGCGTTGCGCTCGAGCAAAATGGCAGCGAGCTCGCTGGGCACTACTCATCTGACACGTTGGGAGATGCGGAGGTGACCGGGACCGTGAATGGGAATCAGGTTCGGTTTTCGTTTGAGGCAGAGGTTCAGGGTTTTGTCCTCGACGTGACCTACGCGGGCACGTTTCAAGAGGACGGGACCCTGACGGGGACCATTTCACTGAGTGAACTGGGGGAGGGGACGTTCACGGGCACGCGTCGCTGATGAGGTGAGCAGAAGATACAGGAATGGAGTCGCCCCCACCGGCGCCATACGCGTCGGTGGGGGCAGACTGATGTTACTGGCCGCCTTCAGCGGCTTCCCGCGCTCGGGCTCCACTCAAGATGTTTGTCATTCCGTAGTTTCCTTCATGACAGGCGTACTCGACGAGTTCGTACTGCTCGTCATCCTTGTCGAACCGGAACGACCCGGTCCACGGTCTCGTCCAGACGCTTGGATCGTCCATGGTGAACTGATACTCGAGTACGGTGGGACCCAGACGAGTGAACCGTTCGGTCACGGTGAGGTTTTCGCTCGACCCACGGTAGCCGGCTCGTCCGTTGAAGTGCGTCGTTTCCACGACGAGGGTGTCTCCGTCCCAGTGGCCACGCACGTCGCCCAGCCATGACGTGATATCGGAGCCAAGTGCGGGGCGTGATTCAGTCGGGATGACCCGTGTTTCGTGGATCATTTCTTTCTGAACGGCCACGTATCCCGGGCTCTGGGTGATCTGGAGTCCATTGTTGTAGATCGAGGGCATCATCAAACCTGGCAGTCCCCGGGTGATGCATCGCACGAAGAGGCTGAGATCTTCTGGGCCCTCTGCAATCCGCCCGACGCCAGAGGTGTCGCGCGCGGGCGTGGCTTCGAGCCTGGCCTGCGCGGCGTCGGTCAGCGGCGGGAGCCGACCGTCTGGGGGAGCGATGATCATCGCGACCTGTGTTGACGGCGCGGTCTTCACGTAGCCGAGCGTGGTATCACGCCATTCTCGCTCGTACCCCCAGATGCTCCCCAGGGTTCCACGTTCACGGCGCGCTTCAGCTTCTTCTGGTGTGAGGGTGCTGAGGTCCTCCAGATCTTCCGGACGTTCGAGCGGAATTCCATGGGCGGAGTTTCCGGTCCAGACACCCTGTAGATCCGGTTCCCCCCACGGTGTACGAGGCATTGTGTAGGGCTCGCTATCAGCCGTGAGGGCGTCGGTGGGGCGTTCGATCACTACGCCTGCCCATCCATTTTCGACGATCTCCAGTCGGACGTTGTCAGGTCCCGCAATGAAGGCGCGCTTCGCCGCGGTGCGACCCTGCTCCGGACGGGCGGGTTCCTCCAGGAATTGGACGCCTTGGTTGCGCATTTCTGGCGTCGAGGTATCGAGGTTCGGCACCATGAAGCCGATGTGGTCGATCGCCCGCCCCATGGTGGTGGCCGGCGTGCCTTCTGCATGTTCGGCGGCTAGGATCCAGATGTCACCGAAGCGGAGTCCGCTGATCTGATCTTTCAGGCTTGCCGGTTCACCGCCGAGCACATCGCGATACCAGGCGAGTGTGGCTTCAGGGTCCGAGGCGCTGAGGTGAATGTGGTGAAATCCGAGGGTGTCGCTGTCTTCCACCATTTCGATGCGGGTACCCCAGGGGTCGAAGATGAAGCCGAGCTTAAAGAGGTCAGGGACATCTCGCCAGGTCGATCCATCCTCGAATCTCTGAAGCCTCACGCCCGAGCCGCGTACGCCCACGGCTTCAAGTTCCGCCATCTTGGCGGGGAGATCTGCGTAGGAGAAGCTGATGTGGTTAACGCCGGTTCCCTGTGTACTGCCCAGTGTTGGCTGCACGAGGAAGATCAGTTCGACCCCGCCGCAGTCGGCCGCATCGGGGCGGTCGGCGACCGGTTCACAGTCCAGATACGTCGTGTACCACCGCACACCTTCGGATGGACTTGAAGCGGTAATGTGGACGTGGTGGTAGTCTGCCGCAGTGGCAAGAGTCGGTGTAACGCCGAGCCAGGTGGCCACACTCATCATGGCCAGGCCGAATTGAAAGTTGTTCATCACGAGCTTCCTCCACACAGGTATGTCAGTACCCATAACACTAGCATTGCTAAGCGATGCTGATGCAGGGAAAGCGTAATGGTCGCCGGAAGACGCTGTGAGTGGCGGTGGGGCGAACCGAGGGGGGGCTTCTATACGCAGCGTGAAACGACGATACGGGCCGGTGAGAGGGAGAATACCGCTCACCGGCCCCAGACGGCTCAGTTTGCCAGCGGGTGCGGTCGGATCTGAAACTTCACGAGATTTCCAGGCTCAACCGGACCACCTTCGACGTGCCAGGCGGCATCTGCGCCATAAGTGGCATAGAGTCCTCGTCCCTTCCAACCGCCATCGGGGTCATCGATGCGGCCATCGACACCGCGGCTGTGGAAGCCTTGCGGATAGGGGACGCGCATGACCACCCATTCTTCGGTTTCTGGCAAGAGGGCCAAGAGTGAGTCGGAGCTCGACCCATTGGCAATCGGGACGTTATCGCCAAGCCCGAGCGTGTTGAACTGGTCCACCCAGTTGTAATAGTGGAAGTCGGTGCCGATGTTGGTGCCTTTGAAATCTGGGCCGGGGACCTTGTAAAAGTCCCATCCTTCGTCGCACTGTCGACCATCTCTGACCTCGGGACCGTTGAAGACCGTACACTTCGATCGATCGAAGCTGGCAAAGTGGCTGCTGCCGGCGAGGGCTGCCCAGAGGATGCCGTTGCGGTCGACATCGAGTCCGCGGGTCCGGTAGCCCTGTTCGGCTGGCACGGTGTAGAGCTCTGACACGCAACTCTCTGGAGGATTGTCACCCGGATCGAGACGCACGAGCTCACCGGGGTAGCGGTCGGAGACGACCCAGACCGCATTATCCTGCGGATTGGTGATCACGCCATACGCGCCGGCAATGATGCGTGTGTCGAGTGCGGGATCAATATCAGCCGCCTCTTCTCCGCGCCGGGCCGGTTCGTTCCAGGGTTTGGTGATAGTGCCGTCTCCATTGGTATCGAGCACGGTCGGGCACCATCCCTGCGAGGCGATCTCGTCCCCGGTTTCGTCATACATCTTGGTGTTGAGCCAGCCGATGACTTCGCCGCCGCCGCTGAAGTAGAGCGTGTCGTTGTCATCTTCGGCAAATTGCAGGTGGTGCGTGCCGAAGCATGTATGGATCAGCTCAAATTCTTCGGTGCCGGGGTCATAGTAGCCCGTATGGCGTCCGGCGCGGTTGACCGGAAAATACTGCGCATACGTGTTGTCCGAGCCTTCTCGGCACCACGCCGGGTTGTCGATGGATTGGACGCGCGTGGTCAGCCACACCCGTCCCTCGGCATCGAGCATCGGGTTGTGGGGGTTTGCGGGGTCGTCCCAGACGGCGCGTTCACCGAAGTCGCGCCACGGCTTGAAGCCTTCAGTCTGGAACATTGACGGGACGGTGTCGCGGTCGACCCGCAGTGGAATCTTCAGCATCTCCGATTGGTTCTCGTTGGGGTCGGTGATGAGGAGGAAATCGTTGCCAATGTCTACGCCATAGATCGGTCCGTTGGCGTTCACTCGCGGATTGCGTTTGTCGGTCGCGATTTCGTCGTGTACGAACGCGACGTTGTCGCCCCAGTTCCACTGGGTGAGCACGACGTTTCGTTCAATGCCAGTGGGTCGTGGGGGCGCTGGCGGAACGGCGCCGGCCGCGATCCGGTCGCTCCACTCCGACACCATCTCCAGGCCTCGGCGCCGACCGAACTGCGTGATGAAGCTGCTCATCAGGGAACCCCGTTGGCCTCGTTGCGTCCGGTCATCCCATGCGGCGAGGCTGGAGTCGAATTCGTCGAGGTCAGGTACAACCCGTGTGTCCTCGTTGCCGACCTGATGGCATCGCTGGCACCCTTTCAACACGTTGATCCATTCGCTCTGGGTCTGCAGGCGTTCGTTGATTCCGTTTCCCGATTCACCTGTTCCGGGGAATTCGTGGGCGCCGGGCAGATCGATAAGAGCAAGCCAATAATTCGATGGATACACCTGTGCCGCTTGTTGTGGCGTTGCGGCGACGGTCGCGGTCAACGAGAGCTCGTCGCCGGACGTGGCATTGGTATGGCCGGAGTCGATGAGTCCGTAACCCCGCACCCACACCTCGTAGGTTGCCGCAGGAAGTTCGGGAAGGAGGAACTGGCCATCACTGTCAGTGACGACAATTTTGCGAAATACCGTCTCGAGCTCATCGGTTTCCGCAATTACCCAGACGCCTGCTTCACGGCCGTCGCTGCTGGTGACCGTGCCGGTGATGATCCCGTCGTGGTCCTGCGCGACGAGCGGTGTCTGCTGCGTCGCGTTCATCCCAATCGCGGCCAGGATGACCGCTAGGCCAAGTCCGAACATCCTTCGCATGTTGTATCTCCTTCTATAGAGCTATATAGCGCAGCGGTTCCCCGTGGCGCGTGTAAGCCTTCTGTGTGGATGCGCGCTAATTCGAGCTGGCGCCGAGTTCTTGGAGCATCTGAACGGTATCGGGCCACGCTTTTTCGGTGTTGGCGACAAACACCCCTTGGGCCACCATGAGGGGGGTCCAGCCGAGTGTATTCTCGACATCGATGTTTGCCCCCAAATCGAGCAGATACCGGACAATCAGGTTCGAGCCCATCATGGCTGCGCCGTGCAGCGCGGTACTTCCGTCCCAGCGCATGTCGCCCCGGTCGCGTTGGGCATCGAATTCGCTGAGATTCAGAGGATGCCGGAGCAGGAGTTCATGGCCCTCCCCCTCGAGCTGGGTATCGCCGAAGTCTGTGACTGCATGAATGTCGTTGCCCAGCTCGACGGCGAGTTGCACGGCTTCCAAGCGTACTTGTTCGGACGTGCCGTTCAGCGGACCAGGGCTTTCACCATCCCAGAAACCGACACCCGCGGCCGCCATGAGTGGGGTGATGTGCTGGTCGGTCGGGGTCTGTGGGTCTGCGCCGTGCTCCACGAGCAGACGCATCAACGCCACGTCGCCATGTTTCGCGGCCAGATAGAAAGGGGTCGCGCCTACGAAGCTCAAGAAGTTACGCCCGACTGAAATACCGGGTGGCGGTTTGACGATACCGAGGTCGACTTCGAAGGGAATTTCGCGCCAGCCGATCTGGTTGTTCGGGTTGGCGCCGGCCTCGAGCAGAGCTTGCGCCAAGTCCAGGCTGTCGAGTGCGCCGGTTGGCAGGGGAGGTCGACCGGATCCCGGCCGTCGAATCCAGGCGAGCGCATGCAGCACCGATCCGCGGGGACCCGTCAGATTTGGGTCCGCCCCGAGATCGATCAGCAGGTCTGCCAGTTCGAAGTGCGCGTTGATCACGGCCAGATCCAACGGGGTCGTCCCGTCTCCCGCGGCGGCGTCGATATCTGCCCCGAATGCGGTCAGGGTCCGTACGGCGTCTGCGTGTCCTTCGCGAACGGCGAAGAGGAGGGGATTCATATGCCCAGTTGAGCGGGCTTCTAGGCTGGCACCGGCGCTGACAAGGGTTGTTATGGCATCGCCATGCCCCTCGGCTGCCGCCCACATCAGTGCGGTCTGGCCTTTCCAGGTTTCGGCCGCTTCGATGTCCGCACCGGCGTCGAGGAGTTGCTGGATCACGTCGACGCGCCCGGTGCGAGCGGCGACCATCAATGGCGTGTCGCCTCCCCGGGGGGTGGCGTTCGGGAGCGCCCCGGACGCCAGCAACAGGGCTACGATGGGGGAACTCCCGTTGGCAGCGGCCAGCGCGAGCGGCGTCACCCCGTAGCGGTTCGACGCGTTGACGTCGGCACCGGCGTCGAGCAGGAGATTGACGGTGCTGGCCGTGTTTTCGTGGGTGGCCCAGTGCAAGGCTGTCGTTCCGTCAGGTTGCTCCTGGTTGGGGTTGACCCCATCGTTCAGGAGCTGTCCAATCGCCGCCGGCGCGACGTCCGAACGGATAGCCTCGATAAGTGTGAGATCAGCGGATTGACCAGCCGCTGCCGTACTGACGCTGCCGGTCAGGATGATCGTCAACGCGCAAGAAATTACGATCGCATATCTACCGCGTCGGCTATGTGTCCCCATCAGAGAATCCTGGCCCCTTCACATCTGTCGAGTGTCTGCGGATACCCAATATATACCTGATTGGCTCTCTGATGAGCATTAGGATGTTGACAAGTTGTTCACTTGGGGCGTATGTAAGAGGTCTACATGCGAGAAAAGCGAATGTTATGGGTGTTGGCGGCCCTGCTCACCGCGAGCGGAGCGGTGATTCCATCGGCAAGTCTGGCTCAGCCGGTCGGCGATGGAATCGGCGCTGACGCAGTTCGAACCATGCTCGACGGGTATTGCGTGACCTGTCACAACGAGGGGGTTGTCCAGGGAGAAGATGCGGCGGCATCTCCTCTCGTCGCTCAGCTCCGGTTGACGGGACTCGCCTTCGATTCGATGGATGTTTCGGACGTTGCGGCGCATCCGGATGTGTGGGAAGCGGTCGTGAGCAAGCTGCGTGTCGGCGCGATGCCGCCGGTTGGACGTCCGCGGCCAGATCAGTCGACGATCACAGGGGTGGTTTCCTGGTTGGAGACGACGTTGGATCGTGCGGCCCTGGAGCGACCGAATCCCGGGCGCCGCCCCGCGCTCCATCGGCTGAGTCGGACCGAGTATCAGAATGCAGTCCGTGACCTCTTGGGCCTGACAGACCTCCCGAAAGAACTGGATATTGAGGTTATGTTGCCTGCCGACAATGCGACGAGCGGCTTCGACAACCTCGCGGATTTGCTTTTCGTGTCGCCGACGCTGATGGAGCGCTATTTGGCGGCCGCGCGTAAAATCAGTCGGTTGGCGATCGGTGATCCGACGATGTTGCCGATCGTAGACACCTATCAGCTCGACCGCGATCTTGTCCAGGACGCTCATCTTGACGGGATGCCCCTCGGGACACGAGGAGGCACCAGCGTTCGCAGTCACCTTCCGCTCGACGGTGAATACCTCATCACGGTGCAGTTCCGGACCGCCGCGCGGGAGCCACACGACGTTGAAGTGAGCGTGGACGGGGAGCGCGTGCGATTGCTGACCGTGGGAGAGAATCCTCCTGAGCGTCTGGCCAGTGGTGTCTTCGCCTTCGACGCCGATCCGGATCTGCAGGTACGGGTGCCGCTTCGTGCCGGCCCGCGCGAGGTTGCGGTAGCCTTTCTCCCGAAGAGTGGCGCCTTGGCCGAGGGCCAGATTCGTGCCTACCGTGCTCGTAGTCGTCAGCCGTCGGTGGCCAGTCTCATTGTGAGTGGGCCCTACGGTGCCGATGGGGCTGGAGAGACGCCGAGCCGGGAGCGCATCTTGACGTGTCGGCCCCGTACGGGTGCGTCGGAGGCGGACGGGCGGCAGTGTGCCCGTAGTATTTTGCAGACGCTGGCGCGTCGAGCCTACCGCCGCCCTGCGACTGAAGGGGACGTCGAACGTTTGTTGCCGTTCTACGACCAGGGACGCGAGGAGGGCGGGTTCGAGCGCGGGATTCAGCGGGCCGTTGAGCGGCTCCTCGTGAGTCCTGAATTCTTATTCCGTATCGAACGTCATCCCGCGACTGTCGCAGAAGGTGAGGCCTACCGGATCGGTGACCTTGAGTTGGCGTCGCGTTTGTCCTTTTTCCTGTGGAGTAGTCTCCCGGACGAGAAGCTCCTGCGTGCGGCGATAGCGGGTGAACTCGCGACGCCGGCAGAGCTTGACCGACAGGTCCGGCGCATGTTGGCCGACCCGCGGTCGAAGGCTCTCGTCACCAATTTCGCGGAGCAGTGGCTTTTTCTCCGAGACGTGGATGCCAAGGAGCCGGACGTGGGCTTTTTCCCGGGGTTTGATGAAAACCTGCGGCAAGCCTTTCGCCGCGAGACCGAGTTGTTTGTCGATAGCATCTTGCGGGAGGGGCGTAGTGTGCTCGACCTGCTCACGGCACGTCACACGTTCCTGAACGAGCGGCTCGCCAAGCATTACGGCGTTCCCTATGTCTACGGCAGTCATTTTCGCCGGGTTGAACTAGAGGACGATACCCGTCGCGGTTTGCTTGGGCAAGGCAGCGTCTTGACCTTGACGTCGTACGCCACACGGACGTCACCTGTACTGCGGGGGAAGTGGATTCTCGAGAATTTGCTCGCGTCGCCGCCCCCGCCTCCGCCGCCAGACGTTCCGGCATTGGCCGAGACGACGGACGACGGGCAGCCACGATCCATGCGCGAAGCCATGGAGCAGCATCGCGCGAACCCTGCGTGTGCCAGTTGTCACTCTCAGATGGATCCGCTCGGGTTCGCGCTAGAGAATTTCGATGCCATCGGGCGCTGGCGCGATCGCAGCGGGGCGAACACGCCGATCGACGCGTCCGGGGTGCTCCCCGATGGGCGGCAGTTCGATGGCGTCGTGGGACTCCGGGCTGCGCTCATGCGTGCGCCTGAACAGTTTCTGCATACTGTGACCGAAAAACTATTGACCTACGCCCTCGGTCGAAGCGTCGAGTCGTTCGACGCGCCGACGATTCGGGCCATCGTGCGCGCCGCGGAGCACGACGAATATCGTTTTGCCGCGATTGTTCTCGGTATTGTCAACAGCACTCCATTCCAGATGAGGATAGCTTCATGATCATTAACAAGATGGCGCTGCCACGTCGGACGTTCTTGCGTGGCGTGGGAGCGAGTCTTGCGCTGCCGCTGTTAGATGCGATGGTGCCCGCTGCGACAGCGTTGGCCAAGACGGCGGCCAGTCCGGCGCCGCGGCTAGGTTTCGTCTATATCCCCAATGGCGTCATTCAGGAACAATTTGTACCGGCGGCGACTGGCGCCGGGTTTGACTTTTCGCCGACCCTGAGTCCGCTGACGCCGTTCCGAGATCGGCTGCTGGTGCTGAGCGGGTTGGCGCACCGTCAGGCGGATTCGTTCGGAGACGGCAACGGCGATCATCCGCGCGCTACGGCCGTCTGGCTCAGCGGGGTGCACGCCTGGGAACGTCGCGGACGGATTGGTCCGACGGCCATCCGGCTCGGGACGACAGCGGACCAAATCGCCGCGCGCGCGCTGGGACAGGAGACACCGCTTCCCTCGCTCGAACTCGTGTTAGAGAAGCCGACGGCGATCTCTTGTGACTCCGGTGACTGTTTCTACTCGAATACGATTTCGTGGCGTGATCCGACCACGCCACTCGAGATGGAGCCGCATCCGCGCATCGTGTTCGAGCGTCTTTTTGGAGATGGGGGGAGCGCGGCCGATCGTCGGGCGCAGGTGCGCCAGACAGGCAGTATTCTGGATTCTGTAACGGAAGAGGCGCTGAGTCTCGAGAGAACGCTAGGACCCTCTGATCGGAGCAAACTGAGCGAGTATCTCGATTCGGTGCGCGACTTGGAGCAGCGAATTGGTCGAGCGGAAAACCGAGACGATCAGGCCGAGATCGATTTACCGGATCGGCCCATCGACATCCCGGAAAACTTCGAAGAATACGCCAAGTTGATGTTCGATCTGATGGCGCTCGCGTATCAGTCTGACGTTACGCGCGTGTCGACAATGATGATGGCGCGGGAGACGAGTCCCCGGACATTCCCGCAGATCGGCGTGCCTGACCAGCATCACACCGTGTCACATCACCGGAACGACCCGGACTATATGGCGCGGAAGGCGAAGATCGACATGTACCATGTCTCGCTGCTCGCGCATTTCCTTGGCAAGCTACGTGACACGCCTGACGGCGACGGCACCCTGCTCGATCATTCGATGATCGTATATGGCGGTGGAATCGGAAACGGAAATTTGCATGAGCACACGAATCTTCCGTGCCTGGTGGCAGGCGGTGGACGAGGTCGCCTCCAAAGTGGACGTCATCTCGCCTACGCAGAAGACACGCCGATGGCCAACCTCCTGCTGAGCGTTCTGGACAAGGCCGGGGTTCCGGCAGAGGACCTTGGTGACAGCACCGGGCTGCTGAATACCGGCACTCTTGCGAATATCTAGAGCGGAGTCGCCACCGTTTGTCCCAGAGGGGCCGTTCCTCATGCGGGCTCTCTGGGCGCCCGGCGTTCCGTAGGCCTCGCCCTGGATCCTGACATTCCGATCCTGCTTTTTGGATCTCATGTTGGTTTTTTGGATCTGTGGCGTCGTTTTTGATCTTTTTTTGTTGTCCGTTTATTTGTTTAAAGTATTGTTTATTAAAGGTTTATTTGGTTTTTTTGAGTTTTGTTTTGATCCGGTAAGGAATTTGCTTGTAATGTTGC
>CAZPZZ010000072.1:14401-19807 GCA_964591245.1 uncultured Vicinamibacteraceae bacterium
CAGAGGGTCCGTTTCTTATTCGGGCTCTCTGGGCGCCCGGCGTTCCGTAGGCCTCGCCCTGGATCCTGATTATTCCTGATACCTGGATCCTGTTTTTTGGATTCCACGTTGATTTTTTGGATCTTTGGTGTAATTTTCGATCTTATTTGTTGACTCTTTCTTTGTTTAACGTGTTGTTTATTCACGGTTTATTTGTTTATTTTTGTTTTTGTTCTGATCCGGTAAGGAATTTGCTTGTAGTATTACAGGCACGAAGATGTGTTCGATGAGCCCTGATGGCTCAAGCTGGGACCGAGCTCGATTGGACGAGTTCGGTTGCCCGCTGTTTGGTGAATATCAAATGTGGAGGTCAGTATGTTGAAGCGTTCGTTCGTTGCGCTCCTTGGCGTAGCGGTATTGGCGTTGCCTGGTGCGGCGCTAGCTCAGTCTGTGACCGGTCAGGTGACAGACAACACCGGTGGTGTGTTGCCGGGCGTCACCGTTGAAGCCTCGAGTGAGGCTCTCATCGAGGGAAGCCGTATTGCAATCACTGACGGTCAGGGGCGTTACAACATCGTCGCCCTCGCAGTCGGAACCTATTCGGTAGCCTTCACGCTGCCAGGCTTTTCGACGACCTTGGTTGAAGAGGTCGGGATCGAGGGGCAGGCGGCATTGACTGTCGACGCCATCATGGAAGTCGGTGCCCTCGAAGAGACGGTCACTGTCTCGGGCGCGGCGCCCCAGGTTGACGTTCAGACCACGGCTACGGCTGAAGTCCTCGATAGGGAGATGCTTGATGCTATCCCGACCGGGCGTAACTTGCAGTCCACAGCACAGCTTATCCCTGGCGTGAAAATGAATCGGCCGGAAGTCGGGCTGACCACTGCCGCGCAGCAGACCTACATGTCCGTTCACGGCATGAGCAACCGGCAGACGACCGTTCGAGTGGACGGCCAGCTCGTCATGAGCTCTGGTGGTGACGGTGCGGTCCAGAATTACAACAATCAGCTGGCCGCAGCTGAAATGGTGTACGACACTGCCGGTATCAATGCTGAAACATCGGCCGGTGGCGTGCGCGTCAGCATGATTCCGCGTGAAGGCGGGAACACCTTCAGCGGCCAACAGTACATCGGGTTTGCCGATGGCGCGTTGCAGTCGGACAACCTCTCACAGCGCTTCCAGCAGCGTGGCGGCACGTCCGTGGAGTCGATCGACTACACCTACGACCTCAACACCGCGTTTGGTGGACCGATTGTCCGTGATCGTCTGTGGTTCTTTGGTAGCTTCCGCCGGTTCAGCATCAACGTGCCGGTGACCAATAGCTTCTACCAGAACAACACGGGAACGACGGCACGCTACTTCAATCCCAATCCCGTCAAGCTCGACGGAAAAGATGGGCGTGAACTCATGCCCGGCATCAACGATGACCGGATCACGAGTGGATTGCTGCGGATTACGGCGCAGGTAAGCGACACGAACAAGTTCACGGCGTATCTGGACCGTATCATCAAGCAGCGGTTCCACGACTACGACGCGCGTGTGGACGTTGGGACGGCGTCGCGGCACCATGGCTCGCCTATCTATTATGTGGGTTCGGCCAAGTGGACCTCGACACTCAGCAACCGGTTGTTGGCTGAGATCGGGTACTCGAGCACCATCGAGAACTGGAGTAACGTTGACCAGGAATCAGAGGCACCGTATGGTCCAGGTGCATCCCTGAAGCCAGGCGGAACGCATACCCAGCCGCTACCTGCCGGTTTGACGACATGTGTGGCGACACCGTGTTACTCGAACGACCTCAACCAGTACAACTACAACAACACGGGTGCGCCCCATCCGTGGTACCAGAACTCTCTGCGTCGGGATACCGCCCAGAACTTTGCTGACCGGTATCACTGGGGTGACCGGCACGCGTATGTGGAGCGGTTCAATGTGAACGCCTCACTTTCGTACGTCACGGGTTCGCACAACTTGAAGTTCGGGGTCATGGATAGCTTTGGTCCGTTCCGCTTGATCGACTTGGAGAACGGCTCGCTACGCCAGCGCTACCGAGATGGGGAGCCGTATCAAATCGGTCGGTCGAACCAGCCGGTTGACTACTCGCTCGGCTACAACGACTTCTCGCTGTATGCCCAGGACACCTGGACTGTTGATCGGTTGACCCTGAACCTTGGTGTCCGCTGGGAAGCTGTAACCGGCACCGTGGATCCGACCAATCGATTGACCAATACTCGGTGGACCAACGCGACTACCTTCCCGGGCCAGACTGGCATTCCTGATTGGACTGACATCGCACCCAGGCTTGGTTTCGCCTATGACTTGTTCGGCGATGCAACGACTGCGCTGAAGGCCTCGTGGGGCCGGTACAACGCATCCGTCACGCATAGCTTGGCTTCGCGGATGGCGACGGGCGTGGGCCAGCGGGAATCGCTCTCCTGGTTCGACTGCGCGCTGAACTCGGCTAACGCGTGCGCCTCACGGGGCGAATTGTCGGCACTGGGTCTTGACCCCGCTATCGCCTATGGCACGCGGCAAGACCAGTATGTCGTGGGTGTAGCCGGTACGACTGGGCACCAGCAGCACGGGGGCACCAACGGCGACGACTTCGTGCAGGACTGGGAAGTCTCCCCAGGAAACACGGAGTTTGGTGGCGCCAGGTCAACGGCCAGGATCGACCCGAACGGTATCGACCGTCCGTGGGTTGCGATGAGCAACGTCGGGATCGAGCGTGAGCTGACCCGTGGGCTCTCGATGAGCTTCAACTGGTATCGACGCGATAGCTACGGGGCCCTCCTTGAGGTCAACCGGGCGTTGTCGCTGAGCGACTGGACGAGGTTCGACATCCCGAACCCCTGCGCCGGCTCTGGAGGCGTTGCAGACAGCGGTTTCCCGTGTTCAACCCGTGGCAGTGTCGGACAGGCAACTCTGCCGGTGTATGCGAAGACCGAAGCAGCACAGAGCTTCGTTCCAGACAACGTCTACACGAACACGAACGCGGACATGGGCTACAGCGAGGCCTACAACGGGTTCGAGTGGGGCTTCAACGGTCGGATGGACAACGGAATTTCGTTCTTCGGGGCGTACACCTTCGAGCGCAACATTCTGGAGCGGTGTGACTCGCAGGACAATCCGAACGAACTGCTGTTCTGTAATGCATCTGACTACGGTGTGCCCTGGTTGCACGAACTCAAGTTGTCTGGTTCCGTCCCGCTGCCTGGTGGGATGAGCATTAGTGGAACCTTCCAGACCTACACGCCGCGCGAAGTACTGGCGACGACCTCCTACGCTGGTGACAGCGCATCTGGTCTGAACGGTGGTGGCGGACTCTGGGGCAGCCTGTTGCGCATGGGCAATGTCAGCCACAACGTTCAAGCGAAGGATTACCCGGCGGATGTACCCTTCACGGGGAATCAGATTATTCCCTTGATGCCGGGTGGTTCGACGTTCCTGGACAGGTTGAACCAGTTCGATGTCTCGGTTCGAAAGACGATGAACCTGTCTGATCGAATTAGGGCAGACGTGCAGATGGACGTCTACAACCTGCTCAACCAGACGCCGATTCTTGAAGCGACCAATCGTTTTGGTTCCTCACTGGGGAATCCGCTCCGGTCGATTCAGGGTCGGTTCCTGCAGTTCGCAACGAACATCTACTGGTAGTCGAACGACTGCCAGGTAGCCCGTCACGCATGTGACGGACTAACGCTCCGGGCCGGGAAGCTTCTGCTTCCCGGCCCTTTTTTTGTGAGGTGGCGTCTCCCCTCCGCCTGTATGAACTACGTCTCTGCGTCGATGGCGATGGCGTCCTGACCGTGTCGGCCGGTTCATGTTCCGGGTGTTGGCGTGAACGCGAGGGAACACTCACTCAAGGAGTGGGTGTGCGCCATGCCTATGCGCGAACAACGTTCAATGACCTGACAGGCGGAGATGCCAGCGCCGGAGTGGGTCTACGAGTTGAGGAAGGCGCGCAGCTCTGGTTCGATGCGGTTGAGTTCCTGCTCCAGCGCAGCCACCTGTTCTGCGGCACTCTCGAGCCAGCCCCGGCGGCCAGCCTCCTCAAGGCGGAAGGCCAGCGCTACCGCGCGTGGTTCACCAAAGCAATCCAACCCGCTCTTTATGGTCTGGGCGGCCCGCCGTACCACGGCGGCCTCGCCGCCTTCGATCGCGGAACGTAGCCCCGCCCGTAAGGCCGGCCCCTGGTCGAGATAGGTCGTAATCGCTTCGGTGAGCTGGGCACGGTCGCCATTGAAGGTGTTCAGGGCGGCGTCCCAGTCCAGTATGGCTTCGTCAGTGGCGGTGGTTGAAGGGTCCAGGAGAGGGAGTGTGTCATCCTCCAGAGCGATGTCCGACTTCCGGGGGGTGGGGGTAAATGCCAGATCCATCTGGCCGTCTGTGTTACTGGAGCTTTTTAAGGCGTTGTCGACGGTGGCGAGGAGGGAATCACCCGTACGATCGAGCAGTTCAAGATATTTTTGCTGGAAGTCGGTCGGTTTGGAGTCGAGCAGAAGGCGAGTGACATTGACGATGGCACTGAGCGGCGGTTCAACGTCGCGGCGGAGCTGGATGATGAATTCGCGCTGCGTCTGTGTACGCTCTGGTAGGCCATTGCTCAACGTCGCTGGGGTCGATCTGCCCTGGATCACGTCGTGACTGTGACTTACCGGGCTGCTCGGATCGATTCCGGCTTGATCGGTCGGGGTGCGCGTGGTGATGACCGGCGGTTCGGAGAGCAATTCCGTTGCGGTTTTCAGGTGTGTTGGGCTGGCGCTGGCCATGCGTGTGGAGCGCTTCGCGGTAATCGAGGCTGCGGCCAGCACGAGTAACAGCATGACTCCAGAGCCAGCCATGCCCAGGTTGCGTGTAGATTGGGCTCTCGACGACTGCGTCTCAAGACTATTGCGATGTGTGACGGCCCATGTATCGAGTGCCGTCTCGAGGGTGTCGGCCAGTGGTTGCGCCTCAGTCACGAGCCAGGAGCGGGCACGATCGATCCGGGATAATGGTTCCGGAGCGAAGAGTTCGTCAGCGAGCCTACGAAAGGCACGAATCTCAGATCCTAACCAATCCGCTATGTCCTGCTGATCACCTGTCAATAGGACCGTGTCGGTACGAATCTCCGTAAATATCCGGAGGGTCGTATCCGTGGCGGCGTGGAATCGGCGTTGGCTTTGTTCGGTCCCGTCCTCCACGAAGTCTTGCAAGGCACGGTGACTTGAGGCGAACGCATCCCGAAGTGCAGTCAGGAGCGGGCTGAGACTGTCGCCGAGATCGCGTGCCGCTGACTGTTCCAGCACAAGAAGGGCCCCTATAGCCTCAGTCACGCTGTTTGCGACGGGCTCGGTGGTCTGGAGGTGGGCGACGTGGGCGGGATGGTTGCCGACTAGGGGCGCGATATCTTCGATCCACCATTGCCAGGTGCGGAGCGCCTCG
>CAZPZZ010000073.1:0-19770 GCA_964591245.1 uncultured Vicinamibacteraceae bacterium
GCACTTGCGGAGTGAAAATCCGCGACAATACGCCGCCCGAGCTCTTGCTTGGCCTGCTTCGGGTGGAGAGTCCCTGCGGCTACCCGTTCCCGCATGGCACCAACTTCCGCGATCGACAGGTCCGTCAATAACTCGTAATAGGTCCACATCAGGTCATCAGACACGGACATCAATTTTCCGAACATCTCGTCTGGGGACTCAGTGATACCAACGTAGTTTCCTGCCGACTTCGACATTTTCTCGACCCCATCGAGCCCGACCAACAACGGGACTGTCATCACGACCTGCGGAGGGAGACCAAACGCCGGCATAATGTCGCGTCCGACGTTCAGATTGAACAGCTGGTCGGTGCCACCGAGTTCAACATCCGCCTTCAAATGCACCGAATCATAGGCTTGGGCGAGCGGGTAGAGAAATTCGTGAATGGCAATCGGCTGGCCCTTCTCATAACGCTGCCGAAAATCGCGTCGTTCCAACATCTGCGCCACGCTGTAATGTGCGGCCAGCCTGATCCAGGCCTCGCTCGTCTGGACACCGAGCCAGCGGTTGTTGAACTCCACCACCGTCCGATCGGGATCGAGCAACTTGAACACCTGGCGCTTGTACGTATCGGCGTTCTCTTCAATATCCTTTCGAGTCAGAGGCGGACGCGTCTTTGACCGTCCCGTCGGATCGCCAATCAGCGCAGTGAAATCTCCGATTACAAAGACAACGGTATGCCCCAGGTCCTGGAAGTGCTTCATCTTTCTGATGAGCACGGTATGGCCTAGATGCAGATCCGGTGCGGTCGGGTCAAACCCGACCTTGATCACAAGCGGGCGCCCCTCACTGACCGCCCGTTCCTGCTTGGACCGGAGTTCAGACTGGCGCACGACATCGACAGCACCTTTAGTCAGATACTGCAACTGCTCATCAATAGTGCCCGTATTTAAGGACATGGCGGGAGTATATCGAAACGCGCTTCACCATCGGCTGGAAGCTGGTTGTGGACCCGACACAATTTCAGGGACACCCACGTCACCGCACCGGAGGCATGCAGCCAACCTTACGACCGCAGAAACCGGCGCCCCTCGAGCCGCCAGCCACCAGACAAGATGATTCCAATCGCCTCGGGATAGATCCGGTGCTCTACTTCAAGGATGCGGTCACCGAGCGTCTCGGGAGTATCGTCCTCCCGTACAGGCACAACGGCCTGGAGCACAATGGGACCCGCATCAAGCTCTGGAGTCACAATATGGACTGTGGCCCCGGCGACCTTCACGCCATGCCTCCAGGCCTGATCCTGCCCATCGAGTCCAGGGAAGGACGGCAGCAACGACGGGTGGATATTAAGGATGCGATCGGGAAACGCCTCGACAAACGTCGCGCTCAGCAGTCGCATGAAACCCGCGAGACATACCAGCTCCACTTCCCGTCGGCGCAGTTCAGTCACGAGCTTACGGTCGTACGCATCGCGGGAGCCGAAGCCCCTGTGATCCAAAACGACCGTTTCAATACCGGCCCTTCGGGCTCTCTCAAGCCCCCCGGCATCAGCGCGGTTCGACACGACGACGGCAATGGTCGCGTCAAGGCGCCCCTGCGTGATCGCATCGATGATGGCCTGCAGGTTAGAACCCCGACCTGAAATCAGGACACCAAGACGGCCGCTTGAAGGAAAGCTGGTCAGCATACACGCATCCCGCCGTTCCGGAGCATCAGATATAAGTGATGGTGCCGTCGCCGTGTGTGGTCTGACCGATGATCACGGCCTCTAACTCACCCGCCTTTTCGAAAGCCGAGATAAGCGCCGTCGCATCCTCGGGAGCAGAGACGACCACCATCCCGATTCCCATGTTGAAGGTACGGTAGGCCTCGGCCACACTAAGATGACCCTGTTCCTGCAGAAATCGAAAGATGGGCGCTGGCGTCCAACTGCGACAATCAATCTCTGCCGCCACCCCTTCTGGAAAGACCCTCGGCACGTTGTCTGTCAAGCCTCCACCGGTCACGTGTGCCAACCCTTTGATTTTGATCTGACCATCGTCAAGAACCGGCCCAACCACCGGCAAGTACGAGCGATGGGGACGAAGTAGGACGTCGCCGACCGCGCCATCAAGCTCAGCCGGCGTCGATTCAACGGTAAGCTTCAGCACGTCGAAGAGGATATGCCTCGCCAGGGAGTAGCCATTCGTGTGCAGCCCCGTTGAGGGCAGGCCGATCAGCACATCCCCCGCTTGTATCCGCTGTCCGTCGACCAGACGGGCTCGGTCAACGAGCCCGACAATGAAGCCAGCCAGGTCATATTCTCCGTCAGCATAGAATCCTGGCATCTCCGCCGTCTCACCACCGAGCAGAGCACACTTGTTGTTCGAGCACGCTGACGCCATGCCCCCCACAACAGCCTCGGTGACTCCCGGAGACAACCGCCCTGTGGCGAGGTAGTCCATGAAAAAGAGAGGCCTCGCCCCCTGAACGATGATGTCGTTCACGCAGTGGTTGACGAGATCGATCCCGACGGTGTCGTGCCTATTAGCAAGAAACGCAACCTTTAACTTCGTCCCCACGCCATCTGCGCTTGCCACGAGCACTGGATCTTCGACGCCGGCAAGGTCCGGGCGAAACAATCCGCCAAAACTACCGATATCGGAGATCACACTAGGTGAGAACGTCCTCCGGGCCAGCATGCGAATCCGACGCACTGCCTCATGGCCGGCATCGATATCAACACCTGCCGACTTGTAGTCGACAGGAACGCGGTCACCAGAGGTCTCGGGGGGAGGATCAGACACCATGAAAAAAACGATCAAAATTCCAGCACCGCAATCAAGCGGTCTGTCAACACTCGAGCCGCTGAGTCCGCCGGCACATCCCAGTATTTGGTTCGAACCGTGATAAAAAACCGCTCTTCCTCAAGATCCTCGTCCAGCATATCGAACCCATCACGTATGACCAGCGCCGCCTCTTCAAAATCTGAACGCGTTTCAAGAAACGAAAGCAACAACGGAGGGTCCCGCATCGCGAGCGTTCCCAGGACGAGGGCAATACGTTCACGCTCGGCATTGCGTGCACCGATCGCCGCGTCAAACAACGTGGCCAACGCAGCGCCATCTCCCGTCGATGCCAGCGCTCCCAACCCGGAGGCTGCGGATGTCAGAAGATCAAAACGATCGATCCCGCTACTAGTGTCGCTTTCAGCATCAACGGCGTAGCGCAACGTGTCGGAGACAAACCGCATGTGTTCCTGCCTGTCAACACCAAACGAGACCGCGGCCGCCGAGATGAGCGGCTCTAACTCCGGATCGATCCCTTGTAGCGCCGCCAATACCGGCAAGGCTTCAGCGTCCCCGATCCGCGTCAACGCCAGAATTGCATCGTCCCGTAACGGGCCAGCCTCCGCAACGATCCGCATCAGTGGTTCAACGGCATACTCTGCCCGCTGGTCGCCAAGCGACTCGATGACCGCCCCGCGGAAGAAGTCTACTCCTCGGTCAATATCCTGAATGAGTCGTTCACGAACAGCGGGGTCTGCGGCGTGCGCCGCAAGAGCGCGAATCAATGCTGGCCGCACGAACTCCGAGGTTTCAGTCTCCAGAGCCCCCAAAAGGACCGGCACCATGGTCAGTTCAGGCTCATGCGCCAAGTAGCCATAGGCAACCGCACGCAATCGGTCATTCGGATCGCCAAGCAGATTGAACACCGCGTCACGGGCCGGCTTTCCTCCAAACCCGATCAGCAACACCAGAGCCCGGTAGCGCACATAACCGTCCTCGTGGCCGGCGGCCGCCGCGGCCAACGCCGGCTGAACCTGGTCAGCAGGCACCCGCCTGAGGAGGCTACTCGCGCGCGTCCGAACCTCATAGTCGAAATCGCCGAGTTGGTCGATCGAGACGGCCATGTCCGCATCAGACAGCGGTTCTTGCGCCACGCCAGTGATGGTGACAACCAGCACCGCTGCCGCCACGACCACGTTGCGCTTAGCACTCCACACGGCGCTACGCCTCTTCCGGAAGCTTCAATGCCATCTGCATGTAGGCGGCGGCGTCCTCAGGTGCCTCAACGGGATATTCTCCGGTGTAGCATGAGGTGCAATAGTCCCCGCTCTTCGCACCCACCGCTTGACGTAACCCCTCGAGACTAAGGTAGGAAAGGGTGTCTGACTTCACGAAGTCGCAGATCTCCGGCACCGTATGCTGAGCACCAATAAGCTCAGACCGCCGAGGAGTATCCACGCCGTAATAGCACGGTGATATCGTTGGTGGACAGCTGATACGCATGTGCACCTCTCGCGCTCCTGCGGCCCGAATCATCCCCACGATTTTTCGACTCGTCGTACCTCGCACGATCGAGTCGTCAACCAACACCACCCGTTTACCCTCAATGATGCTGCGTACCGGATTAAGCTTCACGCGCACCTTGAATCCACGAATCTCCTGCTGTGGTGCAATGAAACTCCGACCCACGTAGTGATTCCGGATGAGCCCCATCCGCATCGGCAACCCTGACTCCTCCGCATAACCGACCGCCGCACAGATTCCAGAGTCAGGGATTGGCACGACAACATCGGCGTCGACCGGCGCTTCCCGGGCCAACAGCCGACCAAAATTGGTCCGCACCTCGTTCACGCTTCGTCCGAACACAAGGCTGTCAGGTCTCGCAAAATACACATGCTCGAACACACAGTGAGAGGGTCTCGCCTCTGGGAATGGGCGATAAGATCGCTGTCCATCTCGCCCAATCACCAACAGTTCGCCAGGCGCCACATCTCGCACATAGCGTGCGCCAATGAGGTCAAGCGCGCAGGTCTCTGAACATACGACCGCCGCATCGCCCAGCGCACCAAGCACCAGCGGACGGAACCCGTACGGATCCCGAACCGCCATCAACTGATCTTTCGTCAGCAGCACCAACGAAAATGCTCCGCGCACCTGGGTCACAGACTCGACGATCGCATCTTCCGGGCTCGGTGCCTGGGAACGAGCGTAGAGGTGCAGCACCACTTCGGTATCACTGCTGGTCTGAAAAATATGCCCCCTGGAGACAAGGCTGTCGCGCAGCTCGGGAGCATTGATGAGATTGCCGTTGTGGCACAACGCGATCTCACCGTGCACGCACTCAATCAAGAGAGGTTGTGCGTTCAGGAGACGACTATCCCCGGCCGTCGAATAGCGTACATGCCCGATGGCGGTGTCACCGCTCAACATGGACAGCGCACCCTCGTCGAACGCCTCGGACACCTGGCCCATCGCACGAGTCAGGTACAAGCGATCGCCATCGGCCGTGGCGATGCCCGCACTCTCTTGCCCCCGATGCTGCAAGGCATACAGCCCAAGTCGCGTCAACGCGGGCGCCTCGGGATGCCCGTAAACCCCAAAGACCCCGCACTCGTCGTGGAACTTGTCCATAACCTTAGCCGAACCGTCAGCAAGCCCAGGATCTTGGGCTATCCCCGTCCTGCCAGGCGGCGGCCCCTTGCCCCCGCCCAACCAATGGGCTTTCGACGCCTCCCCGGATACCTGATACACACGCCGCGCCCTGCTGTCTGCCCCTAGAGTCTAGCAGCCCAAAGCAAGCGGCCGTCCTGGCATGCGCATGGGATTCAACTCTGGGTCTCAGCACGCTCCTCAGTGACTCGAGACGTGCGTTACCGACCTCACCCGCCCGGGACATGCCACAGCGAACGCTCCTGACGTCGCACTAGCTGAACGCCAGGTTATGCCCCCAGTACCTACACCCACGTCGCGTTCCCCCTCTACCCCCAACACGGAAACCAATCGCCAGGCATGTTTACCTCTCGGCGTCCGATACACGGCCGCCTACCAGACCTACTGCGACGGTGCCGACGAGACCGACGACTCGAAGTGACGCGCGAACCCCGACCTCCAGGCTTGTTCCGCATCAGCCAGCGAAACATCCGCCGCCGGGTGACCACCAACCGTTATTGTGAGCCGCTCGCCGCCGGTTCGCCCAATGACCGACGCTGGCACTGCAAGCTGGTCGGCCTTCGCGAGCAGGGCATCGCGCTGCCCTTCGGCGACAGACACAATGACTCGCGACGGAGACTCTCCAAACAACGCAGTTACGAGGCCATGCCTCTCGCTCGACACCTCAGGTGCCTGGAGATCAACCTGCGCGCCATGGCCGGGGCCGTCCACCGCACACTCGGCCAATGCCACCGCAAAGCCGCCGTCAGCACAATCATGGGCCGATCGGATCAGACCGTCTCCTGCCGAATGGACCAGCAGTGCCTGAAGTGCACGTTCTCGCTCGAGATCGACCGGAGCCGGTCGACCGCGGACCAATCCATGCCTCTGCTTCAAATATTCGCTACCGCCGATGGTCGCCGACAGGTCTCCCAGTAGCACGATCTCTAAATCAGCGGCCGGGAATACGCGGACCACCAACCGATCCACATCTTCGATCACTCCGACAACGCCGAGTACCGGTGTGGGATAAATGGCCTGCCCATCGGTTTCGTTGTAAAGGCTGACATTCCCACCCGTGATCGGGATATCGAGCACCCGACACGCCTCCGCTATCCCATCAACCGCCTGTACAAATTGCCACATGATCTCCGGACGTTCCGGATTGCCGAAATTCAAACAATTCGTGGCGCCGATAGGCACGGCGCCTGCGCAGGCCACATTACGAGCGGCCTCGGCAACAGCAAGACGCCCCCCTTCGGCAGGGTCGAGATAGCAGTGACGCCCATTCCCATCGACCGACATCACCAACGCCCGCGTCGTTCCTTTGACACGTACAACCGCTGCGCCGAGCCCGGGTTGGACAACGGTATTCGTACGCACCATGTGGTCGTATTGGCGATAGACCCAGCGCTTGCTGGCTATAACAGGCGCGGACAGCAACGACAACCACGGCCCGCCCAGGTCGTCGGACACGGACAACCCAGCCACGTCCAGTGTGCGGACATCGTCGAGATATGCTGGCCGCCTGGTCGGTCGATCGTAGAGTGGAGCCGCATCGGCGAGCTGCCGATTCGGTATCTCGGCTACCACCTCATCACCAGCCCGCACTCGCAATATCCCATCACCGGTAACTTCACCGACCCGCACGGCATGCAGGTCCCATTTCTCGAAGATTTGCTCGACCTCCTGCTCTCGTCCCTGCTTCGCCACCAGCAACATCCGCTCTTGCGACTCCGAGAGCATGATCTCGTAGGGCGTCATGCCCGTCTCTCGCTGCGGAACCTGCGCCACATCGATCTCGATACCCACGTCACCGCGGGCACCCATCTCGCACGTGGAGCACGTAAGACCAGCCGCGCCCATGTCCTGAATCCCGACTAACGCATCGGTCTGCATCACCTCAAGACACGCCTCGAGCAAGAGCTTTTCCATGAACGGATCGCCGACCTGCACTGCCGGCCGCTTCTCGGACGAGTGCTCATCGAACTCGGCGGATGCCATGGTCGCGCCGTGAATCCCATCGCGCCCCGTCTTGGCGCCGACGTAATACACGGGATTTCCAGCTCCCGTGGCCAACCCCTTCGCCAGTCCGTCCACTTTCGCCACCCCGAGGCAAAAAACATTGACCAAGGGGTTCCCGGAATAGGACGGCTCGAAGGCAACCTCTCCGCCGACCGTGGGTATTCCGATACTGTTGCCATAGCCGGCGATGCCGGCGACGACACCATCCACCAACCGCCGCGTCGCCGTCGCGTCCGAGTCATCAGCATCCGTCAGTGGACCAAAACGCAATGAATTCAGCAGCGCAATCGGCCGCGCCCCCATCGTGAAGATGTCTCGGATAATGCCGCCCACACCCGTCGCCGCACCCTGGTAGGGTTCGATGAACGACGGATGATTGTGGGACTCGATCTTGAAGACTGCGGCGAGGCCGTCACCTATGTCCACGGCGCCAGCATTCTCTCCCGGCCCCTGCACGACCCGCGGTCCGCTGGTGGGCAAACGACGTAGATGCAACCGTGAACTCTTGTAGCTACAGTGCTCCGACCACATGACCGAGAAAATGCCAAGCTCCGTCATCGTCGGCTCACGACCGAGGATGTCCAGCAAGCGTCGGTATTCGTCGTCGCTAAACCCGTGTGCCTGAATCGTGGCTGCATCCATGACTATCGAGATGCCAACGCGGTAACGACCGACTCGAGCACGACCCGACCGTCGGCACTTCCGAGCACCGATTCACAGGCACGCTCAGGATGCGGCATGAGCCCTACGACGTTCCGCTGCTGGTTGCATACGCCTGCGATAGCTCCGAGTGAGCCATTGGGATTTGCGGCGTCAGTGAGCGAGCCATCCGGCTCACAGTAGCGAAAGACAATTTGCCTATTCGCATCGGCGGCGGCCAGGAGATCTGGCGTCGCATAATAGTTGCCTTCGCCATGGGCGATGGGTAACCTCAACACCTGCCCCACCGAAGCCCCACAGGTGAACGGCGTATCGAGCTGGTCAACCCGAACATGCACATGCTGACAGAGGAATTTCAGCTGCCGGTTACGGAGCAGCGCCCCCTGGAGCAACCCCGCTTCAAGCAGGACCTGAAAGCCGTTGCAGATGCCCAAGACCGGCCCGCCGGCAGCCGCAAACTCGGCAACCCGAGTCAGCACCGGTGAAAACCTGGCAATCGCACCACTCCGAAGATAGTCACCATACGAAAACCCACCGGGCAGCACGACAACATCTGCCCTCCGGAGATCGGTCTCCTTATGCCAAACAAACTCCGCCTGCTGCCCCAGCACGTACTTGGTCGCATGGTACGCGTCATGGTCGCAGTTCGAACCAGGAAAGACGACGATTGCGAATTTCACGCTACCCATCAACTTCGATGCGATAACTCTCGATGACGGGATTCGCGAGTAGCCTGTCGGCCACCTCGGTCGCCAGCGCCTGAGCCTGCTCAGCAGTGTCAGCGTCAACGTCGAGCTCGAAATACTTTCCCTGCCGAACATCTCGCACGGACGAATAGTCCATTGATTCCAATGCCTCGACGATCGTTCTACCCTGCGGGTCGAATACCGACGGTTTGAGCGTAACGAAGACTCTAGCCTTCACGACACCATCCCTCGAGCGTCACCAGACTCGGACGCTCTGGCCAGCACGCGGTCCACGATGGGACCTACGTGGCGGAGTTGGTCCACGAGATCGAAGCACCGGTCAAGATCATCTTGCGACAGCACCGACATCACATCCGGATCATCGGCCAGCAACTCCTTGAAATCCCGTGACTCCGCCGGATCATAGGTTCGCATTGCTGCACGCTGCACCCACTCGTACGCTTGTTCGCGAGAAACATCCCGTTGCGCCAACGCCAGCAGAACGGTTCCCGAGAACACGACGCCACGCGACCGCTGGAGGTTCTCGCGCATACGCTCCGGATGCACGACCAAATTTCGCACAATCCGCGTGAACCGCCGAAGCATATGGTCGAGTGCAACAAAACTGTCTGGCACGACAACACGTTCGACGGACGAATGCGAAATGTCACGCTCGTGCCAGAGCGCAACATTCTCCAGCGCCGCCATGGCGTTGGCCCGCAAGAGACGCGCCAGCCCCGTGATCTGCTCGCACCCGATAGGGTTACGCTTGTGGGGCATCGCCGAAGAACCTTTCTGCCCTTTCGCAAACCCTTCTTCCACCTCGCCGATCTCGGTCTTCTGCAGCCCCCGCACCTCAAGAGCGAACTTTTCAAGCGAGGCCCCGGTCACGGCGATTGCATTGAGTAGCTCCGCATGACGGTCCCGTTGCACGACCTGCGACGCAATAGGCGTCGGGGTCAAACCGAGCGACTCGCACACCCGCTGCTCGATCTCCGGCTCCAGGTGGGCGTAGGTACCCACCGCGCCAGAAATCTTGCCCACACTGATGGTCTCGCGTGCGCGCTCAAGCCGCTGACGATCACGACCAAGTTCCTCAAACCAGAGCGCCAGCTTCAAACCGAACGTCATCGGTTCGGCATGGACACCATGTGTCCGACCAATCATCGGAGTGTCACGATGCTCCTGGGC
Organism: uncultured Vicinamibacteraceae bacterium; assembly: GCA_964591245.1. GTDB lineage: Bacteria > Acidobacteriota > Vicinamibacteria > Vicinamibacterales > UBA8438 > CAZPZZ01. The sequence goes on from CAZPZZ010000073.1 coordinate 9,962, forward strand.
CCGGTCTCTCACGGCATCACGTAACTGATCAAGATCCCGCAGAATCAGACCACAGGCCTCCCGCATCTGCAGTGCCAGCGCCGTGTCGAGCACGTCGGACGACGTTAACCCAAAGTGTAGCCAACGAGCCGACGGTCCCACCTGTTCGGCGACGGCCGTGGTGAACGCTATGACATCGTGCTGAGTGGTACGTTCGATCTCATCCACCCGCTCCGCCCGCACTCCCTCGCAAGCGGCTATGTCCCGGGCGGCGTCGGCAGGAATCAAACCAGACACGGCCATCGCCTCGGCCGCCGCCACCTCGACACGCAACCAGGTGTTGTACTTCCGTTGGTCGCTCCAAATCTCACCGATTTCAGGATTCGTATATCGAGGAATCATGGTCTCTCGAAATGTTCTCTCAGAACGGAAGGGTGACCTGCTTCGACGCGTCGCCCTTCGGATGCCGACATGCTGTCAATACTGGAAGCTCAACGGTCTCTGCCACACGATCCTGTCGCGTGATCACGACCCTCACTTCGGAGCGCCCCACCGCCTCGAGTGCCTCCCGGCAGGTCATCTCCGCCAGTTCCGGTACATTATTCACCCGACTCAAGTGCGCCAGCACCAGACACTCCACGGAAGGCCCCAGATCCTCACGAATGAATGTCGCCAATGCTTCATTCGACAAGTGCCCCCGATTGCTTCCGATCCGGACTTTCGTCGACTCGGCATAGGGCCCGACCGCTAAGAGCTCGACTGCGTGGTTCGATTCAATGACCAAGAGACGGCAGGACTGAAACCGGTTTCGAAGCTGCGGCGTCACCATGCCAATGTCGGTTGCAAATCCGATGGCCCCGGCAGACGTGTCAATCCTAAACCCGACCGTTTCGGCATCCGCATCGTGTAAGACCTCGAAGGGCAAGAAGCGAAAACCGCAAATCTCCGTGACAGTGTCGCAGGTCAACCTCTGCCACGAGGCGACATCCCCCTGCCCCCACACCTCACGCGTGGCGTCGGTCACATAGACCGGCACGTCATACCGCCGCGAAAATAGCGCTGCCCCTTTCGTGTGGTCGCCATGAACATGGGTAATGGCCATCGCCCCCACACCGGATGGCTCAACGCCCACCCGCTCCAACCGTTTGGTGAGCTCTCGGCAACTCAAGCCAGCATCGATCAGGACCCGACCCTCGCCCTGTTGCAGTAGCGTCGCATTCCCCGCACTGCCGCTGCCAAGCACCGTCAATTGGACCGACATGGCCTCCGTATACGTGCGCGCCGATTGCCCGCGCTACTGTAATCCGAGTTGTGCCTCACTTGCGGGACGACCGTCGACGGGACCAAGGACTGTCGCGGACAGGGATCCCGGAAGAAACAAATCGCGCGCCACACGCTGGACGTCCTCAACCGTTACCCGCTCGACCTCGTCGAGCATTTCATCCAGCGTGAACTGCCGACCAAAATAGATCTGCTGGCGTGCCATGTGGGACATCCGACTCGACGAACTCTCCAGTCCGAGCACCAAATTCCCCTTGAGATGATCTTGGGCTCGACGTAACTCCTCCCTCGGGACTGGATGATCACGGAGAATCTGCAGTTCCGCCACGATCAAGTCGATCACTTCCCGCACCGCTTCTGGATCACACCCGGCATAGACGGTGACTGCTCCGCCGTCGCGATACGAAATGAGCCCGCTACTGACTGCGTAGGCCAACCCACGCTTCTCACGGATGTTCTGGAACAACCGTGAACTCATCGACCCCCCGAGCACAATGTTGAGGAGGTAACAGGCATGGCGGTCCTCATGTCCCTGAGAATACCCACCTACCCCAAGACAGATATGGCATTGCTCGAGTGCTTTTTCCCGGATCATCAGCCCGGTCACCGGCGTAGGTTCGCTTAAGGAGAACGCCTCCTCGCCTGTCGGCACCGTCTCGAATGCGGTGCCGACAAGATCGCGCACCTCGGCATGCTCCACATTGCCGGCCGCCGCAATGACGAGATTCGGGGCCGTGTAGACTCGCTTGAAGTAATCACGCAGGATCCCGCCGTCAAGCGGTTCCACCGTCTCTGGCACTCCAAGAATCGGGCGACCCAAGTCGTGTCCGGACCAAAACCGCTGCGTAAAAAGTTCATGGACGAGATCGTCTGGGGTGTCCTCCACCATCTTGATCTCTTCGAGCACGACCCGTTTCTCTCGAGCAATCTCTTCCTCGTCGAATTGCGGACGCAACAACAAGTCGGAGAGCACATCGACCGCGCGCGGCAGATGTTCATCCAGCATTCTGACGTAGTAGCTCGCGAGTTCCTTCGCCGTGAACGCGTCGAGCTGCCCGCCGATAGAGTCAATTTCCTGAGCAATGTCCTGAGCTGACCGGGTAGCCGTTCCCTTGAACAGCATGTGCTCAACGAAATGTGCGATCCCTGAGTGGGTCGCACTTTCATGCCGAGATCCCCGTGTGAGCCAGGCCCCAAACGTGACCGAGCGCACGTCGGGCATCGCGTCAGTCAGCAAGCACATCCCATTATCGAACTGCTCTTGCACAATCATTCGTCAAAGCCACCAGTCACTGGGATACCCAGGAATGAGGGGCGCCAAAAACTTCCTGTAACCTCTTGCTCAAAAAGGGAATTACGGAAACCAAACAAGACGTGTACGATATCACGCGCGCTGAAGCTGCATCAACTCAAAGGGCAATCTGCGTGGTTCAACTTCCTGGCGTGCTACTGTGACGTGGTGGACGACGTAGCGCCAGATCTCGCGGAGATCGAACTCCCTGAACTCGAGGCACTTTTCGCATCATTCGGTTCAGAGCGGTTTCATGCACGACAGGTGTATCGCTGGGTCTATCGCCACGGACTTGAAAATTTCACGGGGATGACGAACCTGTCCCAGGCACTGCGCACTCAACTGCACCAGGCCCTGACATTCTCCACGCCTACCGTAGTCTCCCGAGAGTTCTCAAGCGACGGCACGCAGAAGTTCCTATTCCGCCTGACAGATGGGCGCAATATCGAGTCGGTATTCATTCCCGACACCCCAGCCATGACGTTATGTGTCTCGTCACAGGTCGGGTGCGCCATGCAATGCCAGTTCTGTCTGACGGGACAGATGGGCCTGGCCAGACACCTGACGGCGGGTGAAATCGCCGGCCAGGTGCGCGTACTCGCACGGGAACTGGATCTAGAGTACCGCCGTTTCAACATCGTCCTCATGGGCATGGGCGAACCCCTCCACAATTACGACGCGACAATGAAGGCGCTTCGACTACTCGCGGCACCGGAAGGCTTAGGCCTCACCCCTCGCCGGGTCACCCTCTCAACGATCGGGCTCATCCCGGCGCTTACCCGCTTGGCGACCGAATCGTGGCTACCAAATCTTGCGGTCTCCCTGCATGCCACAACGGATGCCGCACGACATGCCCTCATCCCGACGACACGCACCCAACGCCTCTCCGACCTTGTCGCGGCCTGCCGCCAGTTTCCGCTCAAGGTGCGAGACCGGATCACGTTCGAGTATGTCCTGCTCGATGGGGTAAACGATACGGAGGCAGACGCCACCCGGCTCGGAACGCTCCTGCGTGGGTTACAGGCGAAAGTGAACTTGATCCCGCTCAACCCGGCCCCGGGGATCCCGTTCACACGTCCATCCGACAGAGAGGTGGATCGCTTCGCTCGCGCCGTTACCAGTCAAGGGTTGAACGTATCAGTCCGCAAGAGCCGGGGTCGTGACATCCGAGCAGCCTGCGGGCAACTCATGGTTGAAGGAGGTCCACGCCCCTCGACTGGGCAACGGGCGGCCACCCTGTTGACCAATCGGAGCTAGACAAACGTGCCTGCCAGCGGCTCGGCGCTCTGAATCCGTACCCGGACACGCTGGTTCCCGTTCATTCCGTCTGGAACCGCCACCTTGAGGTAATTGTCGGTGAGCACGATTGAGGCCCCATCGAGCGTAATACCAGACCTGACGGTGCCAACCTGACCTTCCCTGAATCGCCTGGACAGCGTCGCGCCTGCCTCGCGCAGCACGCGGGCACGGCTTCGAACCACCGGCCCCGGCACCCGCCCTGGTAGGCCTGCTGCCTCGGTACCCTCCCGTGGAGAATACGGAAAGACGTGCACATAGGTCAGGGGACTCGACTCGAGATACATCACCGTCTCGTTCGCGTCCTCTTCTCCCTCACCCGGAAACCCGGCGATAAAATCTGACCCGATGCCCGCCGCCGGCATCCGTTCCCGCACCCGATCAACAACCCGGCGATAACGTTCGAGCGTATAGGGTCGCTTCATGCGCCGGAGCATCACGTCGCTCGCATGCTGAAGCGGTAGATGGAAATGGGGTGCAAACCGACCGCTTCGCGCGATCAAATCCACAAGTTCCGCCGGACAGTCCATCGGCTCAAGAGAGCTGATCCGGAATGTCGCCGAAGACGGGTGTCGATCGAGAGAAGCCAATAGTGCCGTCAACGTAGAGGGGTCCTCAAGATCGCGGCCGTACGATCCCAGATGTACCCCAGTAAGCACGATTTCCTGGAAACCACTGGCTGCCGCATGATCGACAGCCGCCACTACCCGCGCGTGATCCAAACTCCGCCCACGCCCACGCGTGGTCGGGATAATGCAGTACGCACACGGCTCGTCACACCCCGTCTGCACACGAAGCATGAACGCCACACGTCCGATCGCCCCCGGAGACACGGGGTCTCCACAGGGGCCGGCACCGCCAGCGAAGCGGTCCGCCGACGTTCGGGACACGGGCAATACCTGGTCCGCGATTGTGTGCTTCTCGTCGTTCGGAACAACCTCTGGCGAACCTGGCAACGCCGCAATTTCTTCTCCCGCCCGCGTCACGTAACAGCCAGTCGCCACCACCCGCGCGTCCGGATTGAGCCGGGACACCCGCCGGAGCGTCTGTCGAGTACCCTGGTCAGCCGTAGCCGTCACGGAACAACTGTTGACGACGACAAGATCCGCCTCATCCACCGGTGCACGTGTGCCACCGCGCGCCCGCAGCTGCATCTCGAGCTGCAGGCTATCTGCCTGATTCACACGGCAACCGAAGGTTGTAATCGCGAAACGCAAGATATGGCTCCTAGAAAACGGTAGCACGACACTGTCCCGTCTGCATGCAGCAGAATCCGAACTGTCATACGATCGGGGCGTCGCTTCCGCATCAAGAGATGCCATCGGGAACCACAAGCGAGGAGCCACCATGCGCGCTACATCGTTTACCTCGATCGCTGTCATGCTTGCCACCGTCGCTGTCGCAGGCTTTGTTCTCACCCAACTGGACCCGCAAGTCACCGCCGCGGCGCCATTACCTATCAACCCACAACTCGCCGATCTGAAGGATGAGGTTGCTGTCGACGTCGAGAGCCGTCGCGACTTCACCCAACAAATGGTCGACATGATTTTCAGCTTCAACGAGCTGGGGTTCCAAGAATTCGAAACGCAACGCTATGTCACGGGTATCTTGGAGGAGCACAACTTCACGGTCGAACGTGGCGTTGCGGGTATTCCAAGCGCCTGGTGGGCCAGCTGGGGTTCCGGTTCGCCGGTCATCGCCATCGGGACCGATGTCGACGGCATTCCGCAAGCATCGCAGAAACCCGGCGTCGCCGCTCGAGAGCCTCTGCTCCCGGGTGCTCCCGGACACGGCGAGGGACACAACGCCGGTCAGGCACTGAACATCACTGCCGCACTGGCAGTTCAAAAGATCATGCAGCGCGAGTCGATCCCCGGCACCCTGGTCATTTGGCCTGGCATTGCAGAGGAACAGCTTGGCACCAAGGCGCACTACGTGCGCGCGGGTCTATTCGATGACGTCGACATCGTGCTTTATTCCCACGTCAGCAGTGACATGTCAGTGAGTTGGGGTGAAAGCGGCGGGAATGGCCTCGTATCGGTCGAATATCTCTTCGAGGGCGAGAGCGCGCATGGGGCAGGATCCCCGTGGGATGGCCGCAGCGCACTCGATGCCGTGGAACTGATGAACATTGGATGGAATTTCCGCCGTGAGCACCTGCGTATCCAACAGCGCTCGCACTATGTCATTACTGACGGCGGAGATCAGCCAAACGTCGTGCCACCCACCGCGGCCGTCTGGTACTTCTTCCGAGAGACTGACTACCCGAGCATCATGCGGATGTGGGACATCGGCAACCAGATGTCCCAGGGTGCCGCACTGATGACCGGAACCACGGTCAACTCGCGGGTGCTCGGAGCCGCCTGGCCCCAACACATGAATCGCCCACTCGCAGAAGCCGTGCACACAAATATGCACAAGGTGGGCATGCCCAAATGGAGTGAGGCCGACGAGCGAATGGCCAAAGCCGTTCAGAAGATGCTGGGCGCAGAGACACGCGGACTTTCGACCACGATGAGCGAGGAACTGCGTGGTCGCGAAGACATTCCCGATCGCGAGCGCCGAGGTGGCGGATCCGACGATATTGGTGATATCTCTTGGGTCGTTCCAACGGTCTCATTGCGATTCCCGTCCAATATCTCGGGTGGTCAGGGGCACAACTGGAATAAGGCGATCGCAATGGCCACGCCAATCGCCCACAAGGGCGCTACCGCCGGCGCCAAGGTGTACGCGCAAACACTCCTCGACATTCTGATGACACCCGAACTGGTCGCAGACGCGCGCGACTACTTCGAGAACGTGCAGAAGAAGGACACCAAATACACGTCATTCCTCCGTGCACAGGACGAGCCAGCGATCTGGTTGAACGAGGAGATCATGGAGGAATACAAGCCGCGGCTCGAGGAGTACTACTTCGATCCATCCAAGCACGACACCTATCTCGAGCAACTCGGCATCGAGTATCCGACCATCCGCGAATGACGGGTCGGCATGCACCTTCCCGTCCGGTCGTGGACGGGAAGTTCATCGCAACCGGGGGCGAACGATTCCTGCTCAAAGGTGTGACCTATGGGACCTTCGCCCCCTCCCAGGCTGGCGTCTCATTTCCGCCGGCGGCCGTAGTCGACCAGGACTTCGCCCAGATGCGGGCGGCCGGCGTCAACACGGTACGCACGTACACCCCTCCTGGCCTCGATCTACTCGACCAGGCCATGCAGCACGGGTTGCGGGTGATGATCGGACTGCCATGGTCCCAGCACGTTACGTTTCTGGACGATCCTCAGCTCTGTCGTCAGATCAGGCACGAGGTTGTGGCCAGCGCTCGGGAATTGGCCACGCATCCTGGGGTTCTTCTCCTTGCCATCGGCAACGAGATTCCGGCCCCGGTGGTCCGTTGGCACGGACCGGACCGCGTACAGCAATTCCTGTACGAACTCTACGAAGACACAAAAACCGCCGTCCCCGACGCGCTGGTCACCTACGTCAATTACCCGCCAACCGAATATCTCTCCCTGCCGTTTCTCGACGTCTGCGCATTCAACGTATATCTACACCATGAACCAGACTTACGGCGGTATCTAGCCAGACTCCAGCACATCGCCGGACACAAGCCGCTGGTGCTCGCCGAGGCCGGAGCCGACAGTCTTCGGGAAGGCGAGGAAGGACAAGCCGCCATCACGTCGATGCAGTTGTCGACAGCATTCTCGGAAGGAGCCGCCGGCGCGATCGCCTTCGCCTGGACCGACGAATGGTGGCGTGGAGGCCACCCCGTCGAGGACTGGGCGTTCGGACTCGTAGATACCCGGCGCCACCCCAAACCAGCCCTATCTACTGTCACGCAGACCTTCGCCGAAGCTCCATTCCCGCCCTCGCAGCAAGAGGCATGGCCCCGTATTACGGTCGTGGTCTGTGCCTACAACGAGGCAAAAACGATCGACGAATGTCTGACGTCGCTCGACGCGCTCAGCTACCCGAACTACGAGATCATCCTCATCAACGACGGCTCTCGTGATGCCACTAGCGAAATTGCCAGACAGCATTCGGCAGTGCGAGTCATTGACGTACCCAACGGCGGCTTGAGTGCGGCTCGAAACATCGGACTCGAGCACGCGACCGGCACCATCGTCGCCTATACCGACGGCGACGTACGCGCGGACCCCGACTGGCTCACCTATCTCGTGCAACCATTTCTCCGGTCGAACGTGGTCGGGGTTGGAGGTCCCAATGTCGTCCCACCGGATGACCCACCCGTGGCCCAGTGCATCGCCCGCGCACCAGGCAGCCCCACCCACGTGCTACTCGACGATCGAATAGCCGAGCACGTCCCGGGCTGCAACATGGCTTTCAAACGGGAAGCCCTCCTCTCCATCGGTGGCTTCAACCCCATCTATCTTCGCGCCGGAGACGACATCGACATTTGCTGGCGGCTCCAGGCCAGAGGCTGGAACATCGGCTTCGCGCCCGCCGCTCTTGTCTGGCACCGGCACCGCAGCACCGTGCGCGGCTACTGGAAACAGCAGGTCGGCTATGGGGAAGGTGAGGCATGGCTGAAACCCCACCACCCGGACCGCTTCAACGGATTGCACATCGGGTGGCACGGACGGATTTACGGACCACTCCCATTCCATCGCGCATTGTCGAGGCGACGCGTAAACAGCGGCACCTGGGGTACTGCGTCGTTTCCGTCGGTATACGACACCGACGCGGCTCCGCTCACCTTCATGCCACATTCCATGCGGTGGCAGGTGTGCGCGATCGCACTAGTCCTACTGGGAACGCTACCCGCCGCCCAGCCCTGGCTCACGACCGCGCTCTCACTCTTAGGCCTGGCCGCGCTCGGGGTGACTGTCGCGCGCTGTCTACGCTACGCACTGGCTACCGACATTGAAGAATTACCGGCCATCTGCCCTGGGCCGCGATGGCTGAGCCGGCTAGCCTATCGGACCAGCATTGCGGCTCTCTATCTTGTTCAGCCCCTCGCACGCGCCTGGGGGCGGCTGCGTGGAAGTTTGTCTTCCCCGCAGGTCGAACCGACCAGACGCGTGCAGAGCTCGTCCGCAACCCCGACCAAGCAAGCCTACCGAGACGCGATCCGCTACCTCACGCTGCGATCTACCGTGCGACATCTCTGGAGCGAGCAATGGGTGTCAGCCGAATCGCTCCTGACCCGACTGGTCAGGCAACTCCAGAACTCTCCCGCGCTTGGCACGATAGAGGTGGATGATGGCTGGCGCGCGGATCGCGATATCCGCATTGCAGTGGGCCTCTGGGCATGGCTAGACCTTCGGATGGTCGTCGAGGACCATGGTGCGTCGCGATGCCTGGTACGCATTGCCTCCTGCTTGCATCCGGGACTGTTCCTTCTCGTGAGTGGTGCCGCACTCACGCTGGTTACCGCGGGGGGCCTAGCTGTTTTGCCAACGGCTGGTTGGCCAATGCTCGCTATCAGCCTGATCGTCTTGGCGATGGCGACGGGGGCCAGGTTCTTATGGCGATTGACGCAGGTCGTGGCTGCAGTCGCGAGCGCCCTCACGACAACCACCGTAGAGGCCGGATTACTCGCGCTACCATCTCATCCCACTACCTCACCCGACTCGGCTGAGAATCCGGACAGGGTCACCTCTGCTTTGCAACAGGGAACGGATCCCACAGCGGACCCGGCCCCGACCGCTCAAGCGCGCACGCTCGTCGACAATTCCTCGCCAAACACCACACACAGCGAGTCGACCCACCCGTCGACGTGAGCCACATACATCCCGCGCATCCCGCAATGCAACCGTTTGCGCGTCACCCGCGGTGGTCCGCTTCTGGAGAGGAAAAACTACAGTTGTCGGCCCTGGCCGGTCCCTCGCAACGACGTTCTCGTAATTCGCTCACCCCTCCAGAGAGAAGACCGTGCGTCGCGACAGAACAGCGCGTAACGCAAGCACCACATACATCATCGGCAGAGTCAGGACGAGAT
>CAZPZZ010000074.1:0-19745 GCA_964591245.1 uncultured Vicinamibacteraceae bacterium
CGGGACCGAGATCGCTTGCAGCATGTGATGGAGGGTACGGACCAGGTTGTACACGAGGACGCGAAGAAGAACGTGCCGGTGAGTGAAGTGAATCCGTTCGAGGCCGTGAAGACGAATATCCTCGGGGGACAGAATGTCATTGAAGCGGCGATTGAACTCGAGATTCCTCGCGTCATGTCCGTCAGTACCGACAAGGCGGTGAACCCTGCCAGCCTGTACGGGGCAACGAAGCTGTGTGCGGAGAAGATGTTCACGGCGGCCCGGTCCTACGTGGGTAAGAAGAACATTCGGATCTCGTGTGTACGGTACGGGAATCTCATAGGCAGTCGGGGCAGCGTGATACCGCTTTTTCTGTCGCAGCGAGCACGTGGCCGCCTCACCATCACGGATGAGCGTATGACCCGGTTCTGGATCACGCTTGAAGAGGCGGTCGAATTCGTCGTTGCGTCTATAGACCGTATGCGCGGCGGAGAGATTTTCGTTCCCAAGCTTCCTGTGGCCCGCATCAGGGATCTGGCCGACGTGATTGCGCCCGAGGCCGAGCGTGCGATCGTTGGGATTCGACCTGGCGAAAAAGTTCACGAGGTGCTGCTTACGGAAGACGAGGGACGGATCGCTCGAGAATACGAAGATTTCTTCGTGATTGAACCTCATTTTCCTGGGCAGGGTCCGTGTCGTTGGAGGGAGGGGAAGCCGACCCCGGCGGGCTTCTGCTATTCCAGCGATACGCAGGACTGGAAGCTGTCAGCCGAAGAACTCCGGTCGCTCGTCAAACAGGTAGAAGACGAATGTGTCGATGAAATGTCGACCGAATTGAAGAATGAACCTGTGCTTGTGGCCCGTGCGTTGGGTTAGAGGTCTTGCGTGTCTGAAATGCGGGTGACTGACTCTGCTGATACGGGCGTCGGCTGGGCCCCGAAAGGTTTTGGACAAAGTTCTTGCCGCGGTCTGATGACGTTTTCGCCCCTCAGAGAACAACGTACGGGTCAATTCACGAGCATGTTGCGCGGTAGGGGGGCGTGAACCCTCTACACGCGTATGCTGCGAGCGCTTCTTGCCGCGGCGCACATCGAGAAGCTGAAGCTGGTTCGTCAGGACTAAGCTGTGAGAGAACGAGATCGCCCGGTCCAGACGATCTCGTTGGTCGGGCTGCCGCTACCTGTACGTCGCGACGTCTGCGGCTATGGAGTCGAGGTCATACCGGTACGTGCAAATTTTTGCGCCCGTCGACCACGCTGCGCCTCGGCCGTGTAGATGTTGCCGTCACTATCGGTGGCAATGTGATGCAGCGCTTGGAATTCTCCCGGGGCGGCGCCATTGCGGCCAAACGAATCGAGGACCTCGAGCGTCTGGCGATCGACCACGTGTATGAGCGAGTTGCCTTGATCGGCCGCATAGATAAAGCGTTGTTCCGCGTCCGGTGAGAAGGCAAGGCCCGCCGTTGTTGATGCGCTCTCTGCACCGCGGTTCACAAAGCCTTGTGTTGTGTATGCTCCGTCGAGCGTGAAGACCTGAATACGGCTGTTGCCTCGGTCGGCGACATACACCAAGCCATCGCGTGATACCTCGATCCCGTGCACGATACCGAACTGCGGCGATCCTTGTGGGGCGTCAGCCGGTGTCTCAGGTGCGAGATTCGCTTCCAATGGCTCATTCCCAAACGCACCCCACATTCGTTTGAACGCGCCGGTCTCGGCGTTGAGTACGATCACGCGGCGGTTACCATATCCGTCAGCCACAAACACCTCATCGCCATACACGAATGATTCGGCTGGACGCCGGAGATTGTCTGTATCCGTGTTACCCGAACTGCGCCCCGGGCCACCGATCTGCAACAGTAGATCGCCTCCATTGGTTAACTTGAGCAGCATGTCGTCAGACACGGGCTGGGCGCTGTTACCGCCTACCCAGATGTTGCCATCCGCGTCGGCATGGATCCCATGCTCATTGGCCGGCCAGTCGTATCCCTCTGAGGCCCCTCCCCACGCCTGCACGAACGTCCCATCCGTCATGAATTCGAGAACCGGGGGCGCAGCGTTGGCCCGCCGTTCCTCCTCTACGGTACCTGGTCGGTGTAACACCCACACGTGGTCTCGCGGGTCAACAGTCACTGAAGCAACCTGTCCCAGTACCCAGTCGTTGGGTAGTGAGGGCCATGTCGGATCGACTTCGAATGTGGGGAACTGGTTCTGACCGGACGCTAGGGGGGCAACAACGGAACAGGCGATCACAACCACGAATGCGACAAGGTTTGAACTTCTCTTGCTCATCTCGGACTCCTCTTCAGATCGACCTGCGCAAGTATCCGACGAAGACTCGGATTCAATCAACTCGTAAGCCCATGGTTCCGAGGCTCGTGCCACGTGACTTGTCTGTTCTTCGCGTTGTTTGTGATACCCGCTGTCTCAACGTGGTGCCGAGTGGAAAGATTGGGAACACGCCCACGTCAGCAAGAGGATGGGTGTCTACAGAGATGTTGTGAAGGTCAGTGCACTTGATAGTTCTTTGCCTGAGGTTTGACGCTGCCTACCTTGCGGAGCATGAAGAGAGGCTGGGGGGGGCTGCGCGGGACGTTGACAGCCGCTGGTGTGGATGAGGTAGGGAGGCGTATGAGTACGCGAGCGAAGGCATTCTTCACTTTTGGAACCCGTGATGCGCTTAGTAGGTACTCTCCACAACGTCGGTGTGTGATTCGGCATAGCCAAGCAGTCCGGACCTCCGGACGAACGTGAGTATGTCTTCAGGATCGGCGGTGTTGGCTCCGGAAGCGTGGGAGCACACCTCAGCGTCTGTCACGGATTCCGGCAGACGAAACTCCCGGCCGTACGCGGATCCCCCGTTTGGTTGTATCGCGCGACGGACGGGTACGGGCACAGCTTGCGAGTGGACTCCACGGTCGTTGTGTCCGCGTCGTCGTCGATGTACTTCGTGGCAATTAACTGGTCCGGCGCCACGCCTTCTTCTACCCACTTTTCCAAGGCGAGCTGGACGTCATGCAAAGCGTCGCGCTGGGGAGGAATCTGCTGGCCGACTCCTCCAAAGCTATTTGCTCCGGTGCCGCGATAGCAGTGTGCCATCCCTGGAACCATGAACAGTCGATAAAAATCCCGAGTTTCAGCGAGACCTCCCATTTCCGCCGCCACGCGCTCGTAATAGAGCGGGCTGTAACCGGGTTGCAGCGTCTGATCGTCCCACCCGTGGTACTGGATGATCTTGACGCCCTGTCGTTTCGCAGCCGAGAGATCTGTCTCGATGGCGTCGGCATGCGAACCGATCTTAGACTCGGCAAAGGCGAGGTCGGCGTCGAAATCGAAGGTTCGATAGTCCCAGTCGGGATCTTCAAATACCAGGTTCGAGAAATAGGTCCGCCCGAGGTTCGTCACTCCGTCGGCGACAATCCAACTCTCCCACCCACCCTCACTGCCGAGCGCCCACCCGGGAAAGATGGAGGCGCCGGTCCGCGGATGCGTCGGACCACGATAGAGCTTTTCCAATGCCGCAATCTGAGGCCCGGTCAAGCAATGGTCGCCGTCCCCCGCGCTGCACCGCAGATTCTCTGGCTCGAAGGCGCACTTGTTGGGCTCCTCAATCAGACCGTCGATGAGTCCGTCAGCTGCGTCGCACGCGGCGATCGCCGCCGCCTGGATAGCAGGCAACTTGGACGCTGGTATCGCTGCTCCCTCTGCACTGAGCGCCTGCGCGCTCCAAACAAACCCCGCGTTGGAGTGTGATTGATAATTCCAAGGAGCCCCCACGATGACCCCGTCGAAATCGCCCGGATACCTCTGGACTTCCATAAGGCCTTGGCGCCCACCGTTCGAGCACGAATTGAAGTAGGAATGCGTGGCCGCTCTGCCGTAATAGACTTCGATCAGGCCTTTCGCTGCCACAGTCACGAGATGTTTCGACCGATAGGCATAGTCGATGACTTTTTCCGGATGGCCAACGGCCCAGCGGTCGTCGGTCGAGAGATGCCCGGTATCCGTTGAGGCGGTGGCGTATCCACGTCTCAACCATTCATCGAGGCCGCCGTCCAGTCCGAGGCGCGTGTAGTTGAGCCTCCCCGCAAAACCGCCCTCTCCAGAGGAGACGAATTTTCCGTTCCACGAATCGGCCGGCAACCAGACTTCGAAATTGATGGTTGAGTCATTAGTCGGCCGGCTGACCCCAACCACGCGGCAAAATACCGGAAGATCAGTCAAGCTCTGGTCTGTCGGTGTGACCAGGGAGCCCGAGGAGACCGTTGCCGACGCCACGATGGTTGTGTTGCCTTCAAAGTCCAGACGTACCAACCCGGCACATGCTTGTTCTGGAGTCGTTGACCGTGCCACGGGGTTCTGGCCCGCAGTGGACCACGAAGCATGAACGATGACGGTACACACGAGCGTGCTGCGCAGAAACGCCACGACCAGCGGGGTGATCCTTGGCCGCTGCTTCTGGAGGTGGACGAGGCCGCGGTGACTCATCTTACCGTCCGCTGATCCGCTCATAGCTTACCTCCGGAGAGATCTCTTCCGGTCGCGTGATTTCCACGATCATTGTCTCTCCCTCCCAACGTGTTACCAGCGGCTCATTACGTAAATGCCCAAAGAGATACTCCTCCACAAATGGGGTGCACCGATAGTGCAGGACCTGCATGTCGGGTTCGAGGCGGCGATAGAGCGGCATCGAGATCGTCCAGGGCCGCGTAAACACGTTCGGGTCCTCGATGGTGACTTCATAGTGGATGGCGTGTTCGTCAATCAACGTAAAGCGTTCGATCAGGCGTAGCGCGTCCGTGTGGAAGTTCCCGGCCCGATCAAACCACGTCCGGCCGTTGAAATCCCCAACTTCGACAACCAAGGTGTCCCCGTCCCAACGACCGACAGAATGCCCCATCGATTGGGGGACAGGCGAGGGGGCCACGTCGTCCAGATGAATGACCCGCGCCGCATTGGAAAATGCGAAGAAGATGTGGATTTTGTCCGTGCTCTGCACAATCTGATACGGATACGGCATATACATGGCCCGGGGCACCCCGGGTAGCTGACACTTTAATTCCGGGTCGCGGTCCAGCCAATGGGCTCCGTTGTCCTGCTTCTGTAGCAGGGCATCAGGGTTGTAGGGAATCTGGCCGTCACCGTCGACCACCCCGATCGATCCGGGCACGCCGCCAGCCGCTCCAAACGGCAGGGACGGGGCCGCCGGCACTTGGGTGAAGTCGTACGGATATACCCCCGGCTGCATCACTGCACCCGCCCGAGCCTCGTGAGCTTCCAAATCCCAGTTGGCTTCGTTATTGGCCTGCCAGATCCCACTAAGATTCGGCCGGCCATCGATCCGATCGATCCGCGTGACCTGGGTGGCCGGTCGCGCCACTGTTAACGAGACGACGGCTACTACGACTGCCGCTCCGGCTGTGATAATTACCCATCTTCCGCTCAGTCGGTTTCGCATGTTGTCACGACTCCTTGGCATCGTGCTGCTCAGGACAGCTATGCAGACTCCAGTCAAGGATCCCGAAAGGTTCCTGCATGAGCGACTACCGCTCCAGCTCTTCAATCTGCTCCGGATCACCCAAAGGATCATTGGATCCTGTCCCTAGAGTGTTCGAGTTCGAGGAGATGTCCAGCGACGCCGGGTGGGGTCCCCGGCCTTCGGCAAAAGCACGTTCTACCGCACGGTTTCCCTGCAAGAGCCCGACCATTCCTAGATTGCCTTCGTGACACCGTGGTTCGTAATAGATCCGATTCAGTTGGCCGTCTTGTCGCTCTAGTTCCTGCTTCGTGGTCCAAGAACGTGTCCACGTCGTGGGATCGTCGATCGTCACCGAGTACTCGATCGTGTCGGCGTCACGCAGTGTCCAGCGTTCGACGAGATGCAGGTGCTCACGGGCATTCTGGAAATCGAGATACGGCTCGAAGTTCGTGACATCGACGACCAGTGTATTTCCCTCCCAGCGACCGCGCGAATCCCCAAAGGGCTCGCGGACATGTGCCGGGAGATGGGGCCGGTCGGTCACCGGGATGGTGCGGTGAAAGCCCTGGCCCTGTCCGACGTCGTAGTAAATCGAGACGACGCCAGGTGATTGCACGATCCGCCAGTATCCGTTGAAGACCGGCAGCGCCGTTGCCATGCACCGCTCACCTGAACTCCGGTCTTCGGGACCGTTGGCGCGATTCAAATTGATCGTCGAATACGATGGGGGCATCTCCGCGCGCCTCGGCGACGGCGGCCCGTAGGTCCCGTTCGCGCAGTCGCCTTCTTTGTTCTGACATGTCGACGTATTCTGCTTAAGCGCTAGTGCATACTCGAGCATCGCCGCGCGCCGCTGTTGAACCACCGGTGTTAGCGGAGGCAGTCGGCCATTCAGTGGATCGACGATGAGCGACGTGCGCCGCCCCGTTGGCCGCATCGAGATATACAACCCGTCATAAGCGCCGGCGACATCCGCGATGCTTCCTCGTGTCGCACGAGGGCGTTGCTGGGAATCGATTCGTCGTTGGTCCAGAGCGGCGACTTCCTCCTCACTGTAGAACTCTCGCTCACCCAGACTGGGATGGCGCTGCAAGTTCGTCGCATACGGGTCGGTCCAGACACCCTGCAGGTCTGGCTCGCCCCACGGCGTCGTGGCGGGGGTCGTTTGAGCGCGCGCAAGACCAAGGGTGTCTCCAGACGATCCCACGAACACCGCTACGACCGCCAACATCGCCATTCCTGCAATCCATCGGTGTGACATGGTCAACCTCCTTCTCATCATCTCGAAGAAATCGCCTGAAATCCGCTGATTCGCCCACGGTCCGTCATGCCGGGGGGACGGACAAGGGGATCTCCACGCGCCGCTCGTCGATGGGACCCTGCTTTTCCCAACAGTGACTCAGAGTCTTCGTAGGCGGTGAAGCGCCCACAATAGCCGCCGTAAATTTGAAATCCCTTTGACGATAGGCGGTACTAGCCCCCCCCTGTCAATACAGCGCGCCCGATCACAGCCTGGTCAGAGGCGGATGCAAGGCCCGGTTCGGCATGTTACGTCAAGGATGGTCGCACGGAGGGCTCAGATCAAGAGTGCAATCAACCAGAGCACGATTGGCATCAACGCGGACGGTCGGAACGGGTGATAACGAGACTGGACTCTGGAATACGTTCATCACCGCGTTGCGCCCGGTATGCTAGCGGTCGAGACGATAGGAAATGGAGAACCCCTCTCCATCACGCCAAGTCTCTGGAACTCCGCTTCGAGCTGGCGGCAACCGCGATCCAGTAGACGTCGTCGTCTTCTTCTATCGCTTCCAGCTCGGCATCGGGGATCAGTAGAGCTTGTCGTTGTAAGACTCTTGAAGCTGCCGCTCGACGATCTCCGGGGACTCGTGCCAGTTTGTGTGATCAACCGTAATCTGCGCATACGTTGGCATAGCCGTGATATCCGGCCAGGTCTCTGGGCACCATACACCCGAACGAATGGCACATTTTGCGCAGTGGAAGAACGCTTCCTCCACGTCGACGACCAGGGCAAGCGTGGGGACCTGTCCACGGATCACCATTGTGTCGAGCACGGCGCGGTCGCGGACAATTCGCGCCGAACCGCTGACCCGGAGCGTCTCTCGATAGCCTGGGACAAGGAACAGGAGGCCAACGCGTGGGTTCTCGATGATGTTGAGTAGCCCGTCAGCCCGTTTGTTTCCAGGTCGGTCCGGTATCGCCAAGGTGGTGTCATCGAGAACTTGGACGAACCCAGGCGGATCGCCTTTGGGAGAGACGTCCATATGGCCCTTCTCGTCGGTGCTCGCGACAAGGAGGTAGGGAGAGCGCGCGATGAATGTACGGCAATGGGTGTCGAGTGCAGAGATGATCTTTCGTTGAACACGCGCGGCGGGGAAACCAATGGCGTCCCGGAGCTGTGCTTTCGTCGTGATGACGTCTGTGAACGCTCGCATTCGTCTCCCCCTCGCGGTGCCGACTTCGTTGAGTCGGCCGCTGGTCTGTCCCTGCCGCTGCCCGGAACGGTGTGACAGCGTCCGCCGTCCCTGACCCGCCGGTCCGATTGGCTCCAGCGTTGCAGTGGATGGAGGCGTCAGCAGCCGAGTCGGACAATGCCTATGAGCTGCCTCAGAGGGCCCTATTCGCTGAGGTGTTTGGAGATATTCGCACAACGGTTGCGCAAAAACGACAGGCTCCGGACTGATGCTCGAATTTCGTCCGGATGATTTTCTGAGGAAAACTGGTGCGGAAGGGGGGATTTGAACCCCCATGGGCCATAGGCCCGCTAGCCCCTCAAGCTAGTGCGTCTGCCAGTTCCGCCACTTCCGCGTGGGTGGGTGAGTGTTCGCCTGACCGCTATTGTGGTTCGTCGGCCGGTGCGTCTTCAGAGATCTCGGCCGCGTCAGTGCCAGCTGTCTCCGTCGCAGCGCCTGGCTCAGCTGGGGCAGTGGCCGGGGCCGGCAGGCCGGGGCCGTCTACACCGCTGAGTACCGAGCTAGTGGTGCCACGTTGTCCCATGATAGCGAGAGCCATGGAGCCAACCATGAAGAGGGCACCCAGCACTGTGGTCGCGCGCGTGAGCACAGTGGCGCCGGCGCGCGCGCCGAATGCAGTCTGGCTACCACTGCCACCGAATGCGGCGGCGATATCTCCGCCTTTACCCTGTTGCATCAAGACGACGACAAGCAGGAGGGAACAGACGATTACGTAGGCGGTAGTGAAGATGATTCCCAGCATAACTATTTAGACGGGGGTATTCCCCGTATCTCCGCGCCCGTGGGCAGCGTATTGGTGATCGGCGGTCCGTGAGAAAGTAAGAATCTCTAATGTGGC
This sequence comes from uncultured Vicinamibacteraceae bacterium, assembly GCA_964591245.1. Lineage (GTDB taxonomy): Bacteria > Acidobacteriota > Vicinamibacteria > Vicinamibacterales > UBA8438 > CAZPZZ01. The sequence goes on from CAZPZZ010000074.1 coordinate 8,791, forward strand.
CCGCATGAAGATTCAATTATACCCGTTAGGCCGTCTCGTGGCTCAGAGCAACGATTTTGGCGAAGCTGACCGGGTCGAGACTGGCACCTCCCACGAGCGCTCCATCGACCTCGGGCTGCGCCATGAGTGCGGCGATGCTATCTGGTTTAACGCTTCCACCGTAGATGATCCGGCAGGCGGCGGCGGCGTCCGTACCGAACTGCTCCTTGAGCTTTCCGCGGACATGCCGGTGCGCGGCGTTGGCCTGTTCTGGCGTGGCGACGTGCCCGGTGCCAATGGCCCAGACGGGTTCGTAGGCCATGACGAGCGTGCCGATTTCTTCCCGCGAGCGCCCATCCAATCCCTGCTCCACCTGCCGTGTGAGTACGTCCAACGTCCGATTGGTTTCCCGGTCATCGAGGGTTTCGCCGATACACACGATGGGTGTGAGTCCCGCGGCGAGTGTGGCCCGTGTCTTGGCTCTGACGCCGGCGTCGGTCTCCCCAAAGAGTTGGCGTCGCTCAGAGTGACCAAGGATGACGGATGTGGCACCGGCGGCAGTGAGCATGTCCAGGCTGATCTCGCCGGTGAAAGCGCCGTGTGGTTCGGCCGACACATTTTGGGCGGCTACGCCGATGGGGGGGGAGGTAGATCCCGGCCCACGACTGAGCGCCTGAGCGAGTGCGGGTAGTGCCAGGAATGGCGGCGCGAGGACGATGTCCGTCGTGGCCTCGCGGAGTTGGCCGACGAGCGGGAGGAAATGCTCGGCATAGGCGACCGCCTCTTGGGCGGTCTTATGCATTTTCCAGTTTGCGGCGATAAAGGGCCTGCGCATGGTTATGAGTCGCCCTCCGTGGGCATGTCTGACAGGACCTCGACGCCCGGGAGACGTCGGCCAGCGAGTAGCTCGAGCGATGCACCGCCGCCTGTCGAAATGTGTGTGATCCCGCTAGCAACGCCGGCTCGACCGATGGCTGCCACGGAGTCGCCTCCACCGACGACGGAGTGGGCGTTACTGGCCGCCACCGCTTTGGCCAACGCGACCGTGCCCGGGGAGAACGGATCGATTTCGAAGACGCCCATCGGGCCATTCCAGACTACGGTTTTCGCACTGTGGATCAGCTCCGCGTAGCGGGCGACCGTGGTTGGCCCGATATCCACTCCCCGGCGGGCGCCGATGTTCGGGTCGTCGACGGCAAGCGTTTCGAAGGCGGCCTGCGCCTCGAGGCGATCGGCGACGATGTGGTCGGTTGGAAGCTCGAGCCGTACGCCCCGTGTTGATGCGTTTTGCACAATGTCACGGGTGATCGCTACGAGGTCTCGTTCCACAAGTGACTGGCCCACGGGGATTCCCCGTGCGAGGAAAAACGTGTAGGCCATGGCTCCGCCCACGAGTAACGCATCGACTCGTCCCAAGAGATTCTCGATAACCTCCAGTTTGCCGGAGACTTTCGCGCCCCCAAGAATCGCCACGAAGGGACGCGCCGGTTTCCCGAGAAGCGCACCGAGATGACGGAGTTCGGCCGCCATCAAGAGTCCGGCGGCGGCGTCTGGCAGATGCGTGACGATACCGGTCGTGGAGGCGTGTGCGCGGTGTGCGGTACCGAAGGCGTCATTCACGTAACACTGGACCGGTTCGGCGAGTGCACTCGCAAATTCGTCGTCGTTGGCTTCTTCGCCAGCGTGGAAGCGGAGGTTCTCCAGGAGCACGACCCGTCCGGTGGCGGCCTGGTCCAAGGCAGTACGTACCGGATCGCCGATGCAGTCCCCGGCGAAGACGACAGGGCGGTCGAGCAACGCGCTGAGACGATCGGCGACCGGCCGTAGGGAAAGGGATGGCGTGGCCTGTCCCTTCGGCCGGCCGAGATGAGACCCCAGGATCAGGGTTGCCCCACGCTCCAGGGCATGGGTGAGCGTCGGCAACGCTGCTGTAATTCGCGTGTCGTCTCCGATCACGCCGTCCTGGAGCGGGACGTTGAAATCGACGCGAATAAAGACCCGACGGCCCTCTAATTCAAGTTGATCAATTGTCTTCTTCGACAGCATCGTCCGGGAACCTTCAACGAGCCGGCAGCGTGTCGTCTGCGTGGTCGAATGAGGCCGTTTGAAAACTTACAACCCTTTCTGTGCGAGAAAGGTGACCAGGTCGACACAGCGGGACGAGTAGCCCCATTCGTTGTCATACCAGGAGAGGAGCTTCACGAAGTCGCCGTCCATTGCTTTTGTGTAGGAGGCATCGACGATAGACGAGTGAGGATTCCCTTTGAAGTCGGTGGAGACCAGTGGATCGGTGGCCACCTCGAGGATCCCGTTCAGCGGTCCGGCGGCCGCTTCGCTGAATGCGGCGTTGATCGCCTCGGCCGAGGTGGGTGTCTGTACCTGTGCTACCAGATCGACGACCGATACGTTCGGTGTTGGGACACGCATCGAGATGCCGTCGAGTTTCCCCTTCAACTCCGGTAGCACCTCGCCGACGGCAACCGCGGCGCCGGTTGTGGTCGGAATCATCGACAGCGCGGCGGCTCGTGCCCGCCGTAGGTCCTTGTGTGGGAGATCCAGGAGCTTCTGGTCGTTCGTATAGGCGTGGACGGTCGTCATCCATCCCCGGGTGAGACCAAACTTCTCGTGCAACACCTTGGCCACCGGAGCGAGACAGTTGGTGGTGCAGGAGGCGTTCGAGATGATGCGGTGCTCGCTCGGGTCATAGCGATCGGCATTGACGCCGAGCACGACGGTGATGTCTGGTTGCTTCGCGGGGGCCGTGATGATGACCCGCTTGGCCCCTGCCGTCAGATGCTTCGTTGCGTCCTCACGCTTTGTGAAGATACCGGTCGACTCGAGCACGACCTCGACCCCGAGGTCTCTCCAGGGCAAGTTGGCCGGATCACGCTCAGACAGGACTCGAAATTGCCGATCTCCAACTCGAATACCACCGTTGTCCACCGTGACTGCATCGGAGAGGTTGCCGAGTACGGAGTCGTACTTAAGCAGGTGGGCGAGGGTGGCTGTGTCGGTGATGTCGTTCACTGCCACAATCTCGATATCGTCGTGACCGCGGGCCGCCCGCATGATGTTCCGGCCGATCCGCCCAAACCCGTTTATTCCTACTCGTGTCGCCATCGCGTTTCGTTCGTCCTCTTCCTGATATTGTCCACGTAACTAGTTAACAAACGGTCTATTGTACTTGAGACCAACTTGTTTCGGTCAAACGGGCCAACATATACTCACCCATGTTCCGGTTCGGAACGTCATTTTCATGTATTTTCTCTACAGCCTGGCGCTTCTTGTCTATGCCCTGCTCGTGACGCCCCGGTTGCTGTACGATGCCATCCGATATGGGAAGTACAGGGGCACGTTGGCCGAGCGGTGTGGACAATTGCCACCTGAGATCAATACAGACCGGAAGCCGTCCATCTGGGTTCATGCTGTATCGGTGGGCGAGGTACTTGCTACGCGCACGCTGATTCCGGCGCTGAGACAACGTTATCCCGGTCACAGCCTCTGGATGTCGACCACAACCCAGAGCGGGCGAGCCGTCGCGGCGCAGATCGAGGGTGTGGATGGATTGTTTTATTTCCCACTCGATCTGGTTCCGGTCGTGCACCGGGTACTTGATCAGGTGCGGCCTGCACTCTTTATCACGGTTGATACCGAGCTGTGGCCGAATCTGGTGCGCCACTGCCGATTGCGCGGGATCAAGACCGTGCTGGTGAATGGGCGCATCTCTGACCGTTCTTTCCCACGTTATCGTCTCATTCGTCCCTTCTTTCGTAAGGTGTTGGTCGGGATCGACCGTTGTTGTGCGCAGAGCGATGAGTCCGGTCGCCGTCTGGTTGAGCTGGGCGCGCCTGGAGACCACGTTGTCGTGACCGGGAACCTGAAATTTGACACATTGTCGACTCCGGCCACTGGCTCACCGCCGGAGGCTGACAGCGTTTTGCGTCGGTTCTGTGTTTCGCCAGGGCGAATGGTGCTCATCGCCGCGAGTACCCACAAGGGTGAAGAGGTATGTGTACTTGAGGCATTTTCGCGTATCACCCGTCGCCATCCGACGGCGCTGCTTGTGATGGCTCCTCGTCATCCCGAGCGGGCGCGTGAGGTGCTGCGGCAGGCGGAGGGGCTGGGGTTCGATGCGGTGTATCGGAGCGAGCTGTCTGTCGATGCGGCACCAAGTGCGCCCGTTGTGGTGCTCGATACCGTGGGCGAGCTGGCGACGTTACTGCAACGTGCGACGGTCGTGTTCTTGGGAGGGACCTTGGTTCCAGTTGGAGGGCATAATTTGCTGGAGCCGGCCGCCTGGGGAAAGCCGGTCGTGTTCGGGCCGCACATGGAGAATTTCGCTGAGATCGCGAGCTTATTCGTCTCGCGGCGGGCGGCACTTCAAATCGGATCATCCGAAGAGCTCGAACTGACGTTGATGGATCTGCTGGACGATCCTGAGAAACGTCGTGATTTGGGGACTGCCGCGGTCGCATTGCTTGCTGCACATCGAGGGGCCACAGAACGCACGTTGGCCGAGATCGAGATGGTCTGGCCTGGAGGATATGGCGCTGCTGCAACTCTTGAGCCGGCTGTATGACGAGGCGGCGTGGCGCCGCCGTCAGTGGTACGCATGTCGCCCCGATGCTCAGAGGCGTCTCTGCCGACCTACGATCAGCGTCGGCGCGCTTGCGGTCGGGGGCAGTGGAAAGACACCCTTGACGGCGTATCTCGTGCAGAGGCTGGTCGCGATGGGAGAGCGGCCGGCCGTGCTGAGCCGGGGGTATGGACGGGTTGCGCCGCGCGACGGGGTGGTGGTGGTGCGCGACCACGAGCGGGTTCGTGGTGAGCTCGCCACGAGTGGCGACGAGCCCTGGATGCTTGCTCAGTCTCCAGCGCTCGAGGGTGCCGTGGTGGCGGTTGCGACCGACCGATTTCTGGCCGGGCATCTCGCCGAGACTCATCTCGGGGCGACGGTGCACCTGCTTGATGACGGATTTCAACACCTGCCACTGGCGCGTGGTACGGATTTGGTGGTGGTCTCGGCGGCGGACCTTGAGACCCCGGTTGTGTTGCCGGCCGGACGCCTGAGAGAGCGGGTGTCAGCTGTCAGCTTTGCCGACGCAGTGTTTCTCGTCGACGTGTCGGCCGAATCCCGTGAATGGCTGCTTGCGCGTCATTCGGTATCGCGGGTGTTCACGGTGCGGCGGCGCGTGGGACCGGTGTGTCTCGTACCCCGCACGCATCAAGGAGGTCGACTTGGGCCCGTGACTGGCCCGGAGACTCTGGCGCCTGGAGAGCGGGTGTTTGCCGTCGCGGGGATTGCACGGCCCGGTCGCTTTTTTGATGATCTGCAGCGTGCGGGATATCAGGTGGTGGCCACGCGTGTATTTCCTGACCATTATCGCTACACGCGACGAACAGTGGAGCGGTTCCAGGCGGAGGCACGGTCGGTCGGGGCGCGAGCGATCGTCACAACAGAGAAGGATTGCGTGCGGCTTCTGGCATTTCTGCCTTGTGATCCTCCGCTGGCAACCATGTCACTGGCGCACGAGGTTCCGTCGGACGAGGGCCTCGACGCGTTTCTTGCCGAGCGGCTCGCCGCGGAGCGGGTGTTGAACGCATGATGAGCGGAGCTTCGAGAGGCGTCCCGCGTAGCTGGACCAGATCAATCCGGTATCGGCTGGAGTATCTGTTCGTGGAGGCAGTACGTCAGGGAACACGGCTCTTGCCTCACCGCTGGCGCTCAGGGGTTGGGGCCGGATTGGGGGCGCTCTTTCATCGTCTGGATCGCCGTCGTCGAGAGACCGCGTGGCGCAATGTGCGAGCCGCACTTCCGGACCGCACCGATGAGGAGTGCGCGCACATTGTGCGTGGTGCATTCGCTCACGTCGGCCAGCATATTCTCGATCTCCTGCGCTTTCACACGATGCCGGCCGAGAAGATGTTGGATCGTGTAGAGCTCGAGGGGGTGGTGCACGTTGAGCGGGCACTTGCCGCCGGGAGAGGTGTGATGTACTTCACCGGGCACTTTGGGTTTTGGGAGTTGCAGATCATGGTGCATGCGGTTCGGTTTGGACCGATCTGCATGGTTGCGCGTACACTCGACAACCCATGGCTCGAAGCCATGATCGAACGCGTGCGCACGCGTGTCGGTACGCGGGTGATTCCCCGACAAGGAGCCGTGCGGGGGTTGCTTCGTGCGTTGCGGAACCACCAGTCGGTCGGGATGATGGTCGACCAGCATATGAACGATCGGAGTTCCGTCACCGTACAGTTTTTCAACCGTCCTGCGGCGACGACTTCCGCGATTGCCGTGCTGGCACTGCGGACCGGGGTGCCAGTCATTCCGGTATTTGCATTGCCGTTGCCCGGTGGTCGCTATCGGATGATCTACGAGGCTCCCATCGAACTCCCGGATCCGAACGAGGAGGATGCAGCGCTCACCCTGACGCAGCGGTGCACTGAGGTGCTTGAGCGCTATGTGCGCCAGTATCCTGCGCTGTGGTTGTGGATGCATCGTCGCTGGCGGCTGGCGGATGCCACCGTGCCGCGTGACCCTGGTGTTGTCGGCGGTCCGAGCCGTGACGCAACGTTAGTTCCGCCCGTGTCCTAAGATGATGCGTCTGGTTGTCCGCACCCCCAACTGGCTCGGCGATATCGTCATGGCACTACCCGTGTTTGCGGCCCTGCGGGAACAGTACCCCGAGGAGGTACTGGTTGCTGCGACTCCGGGGTCCTACGCGCCGCTTCTGTCCCTTGTCCCCGGCGTGAATGAGGTGCTGTCACTGCCGACGGGTGGCGGGGCTCAGCTGCGAGCACTGCGACAAGGCCGGTTTGACGCGGCACTGCTGCTGACGAATTCCTTTGGGACGGCGTGGACGATCCGGCGGGCCGGTATTCCGGAACGTTGGGGTTTTTCGGGGCAGTGGAGGCGTCCGCTGCTGACCCGTGCCCTGACGCCGCCGCCTCGCCGCCCTCCGTTGCACCATGTCGCTCGATATCTGGAGTTAGTACGGGGACTTGGCATCGAGGCGCGGGTGACGGAGCCGGGCGTCGTGGCGTCGGCGGAGATGATCCAGAGGGCCCGACGGTTACTCGACCAGATGGGAGGTGACTCACGACGGCCAATCGTCGGCATCGCGCCAGGGGCCGCCTATGGGCATGCGAAGCGGTGGTTACCCGACCGGTATGCGCGGGTGGTGGCGCGGGTATGCCACGAGTTTGACGCGTGTGTGGTTCTGCTTGGGAGCTCGCACGATCGGGATGCGGGCCATGCGATAGAATGCACGCTCGCGGCGACGGGAGAGGCGTCGAACGTCGTGAATCTTATTGGCCGGACCGATCTGGCGCTGCTGGTGGGACTCTTGGCCGTGAGCAGCGCCGTTATTTCGAGCGACTCTGGTCCCATGCATCTGGCCGCGGCCCTTGGAATACCGGTCACGGCCTTATTTGGTCCGACGGACGATCGTCTGACCTCGCCAGTGGGACGCCACGACGTATTGACGCACCAGGTACGGTGCCGACCTTGCTTTTGCCGGGACTGTCCCATCGATCATCGCTGCATGACTGGGATATCCGAGGACACTGTGTTCGAGTCTGTGGTGGCACACCTCACAGCGAGTCAGTCTGAGCCAGGGGAAACCGAGCTTTCATGATCGTGCCCTCCGTTCATCCTGCGCCAGGCGACGCCGAGTTGCGTACGCGGCTATTGCAGATCATCGCGGCATTCGGGAAGCCCCGTATTGCTGTGGTGGGTGACCTCATTGCCGACGAGTTCATCTATGGACGCATTGACCGGGTCTCGCGCGAGGCCCCTGTGCTCATCTTGAATTACGACGCTACCGAGGTGACACCCGGTGGGGCCGGGAATGCGGTGCAAAACGTGGCAGCACTGGGTGCTGACGCCCGGGTGGTGGGTCTCGTGGGCCGGGATCCTGTCGGCCGGCGCCTCACGCGAAGTTTTAGGAAGGGCGTGAAGCGGTCCGGGTTGGTGCGCCCCGCCGGTTACCGTACATCGACCAAGACACGGATTCTCGCTGGTGGGATCCATTCGGCGCGTCAACAGGTGGTGCGTATTGACCGTGATGCCTCGTCGGTGGACGGAGAGGCCCGCGAGGCATTGCTCCGCGCCGCGGTGACGGCCGTGGAGGGCTGTGATGCGGTTGTCCTGTCGGATTATGGTGGCGGTGTGGTGACGCCGAGGTTGGTGGCTGCGATGAAGCGGCAGATGCCTCGTCGCGGACGTTGGCCCGCTGCGCCGATCTTGCTCGATTCGCGCTATGCACTCCTCCGGTTTGGCGGGCTGACGATCGCGGCACCCAACGAGTCAGAGGTGGAGCAGTTGCTCGGGGTAACCATCGGTGACGACCCACGGGCGCTGGAGCGAGCGGGCCGGGCCATTCTCGAGCAATCTCGTCTACGGGCTGTGCTCATTACCCGCGGCAGCCGTGGGATGGCGTTATTTGAACCGGGGCGCCGCACCCAGCACATCGGCGTGTACGGGTCGGACGAAGTAGCCGACGTTACAGGCGCCGGAGACACGGTGATTGCGACCATGGCGCTGGCGTTGAGTGTGGGGGCGTCCTATCTGGAGGCGGCCCTGCTGGCGACGTATGCGGGTGGAGTGGTGGTCATGAAACGGGGGACGGCCTCTGTGACGGCGGCCGAACTCGAGGGCGCCGTGGAGGAAGATCTCGGGTAATGGGCGTCTTGACTGAAGCGGCGCTGATTCAGCAGGTTCGGCACGATCGGGCCGCGGGCCGGAGTCTGGTCTTTGCCAATGGGTGTTTCGACATCCTGCATGTGGGGCACGCGCGTTACCTGGCTGCGGCAGCGACTGAGGCTGACCGGTTGATTGTTGCGGTCAACGACGACGCGTCGGTGGCAGCACTCAAGGGTGCGGGGAGGCCCATCCAGGATGCCGCCGATCGGGCGGAGCTACTGGCGGCCTTGAATGTGGTCGACTATGTGGTGGTCTTTCCGGATCGCACCGCGGGGCGCCTGTTGTCGCTTTTGCAGCCGGACGTGCACTGCAAGGGAACCGACTACACGGTCGACACGGTGCCTGAGCGCGACATTGTCAGTGCGTACGGTGGGCGAACGGTGATTGTCGGGGGGGCAAAGGATCACTCGACACGAGACGTCATTGGCCGGATTCGTGCTGGTGATCGCGGTGAGGTGGAGGGGGGCGGAGGGGCCGAACAGCGTCGTGAGTGTGGAGATGTCGCCACTTCCACCGGTCCCGGTGATTGATGATACGGGCTGCCACTGTGCTTGCAGACCAGAATGGGGTTCGGCCTCAGGCCATTCTCCTGGTTCGTCTCGGTGCACTCGGTGACATCGTGCATGCGTTGCCAGTTGCGGCCGCCCTGCGGCGCTGCTTCCCGCACGCACAAATTGACTGGGTCGTGGATGAGCGTTACCGCGCACTTGTCGATCTGGTACCGGTCGTCGACCGGCGCATCGTGTTACGGACGAAGTCGGCATGGCTAGGTGCACGCATGACGGACCTTCGCCGCCAACTGATGGACGTTCACTACGACGTGGCCGTTGACGTGCAGGGGTTGTTGAAATCGGCGGTGGTGGCACGCCTCAGTGGTGCGCGGCACGTATTGGGATTCACCAGGCCGTACCTGCGCGAACCGGCTGCGCGTTTCTTCTACACCGATGCGCACGATCCGGGCCAGACCACCCACGTTATTTACAAGAATCTGTCTCTGGTGCGCGCGCTGGGTGCCGAAGCTGAATCGGCCGAGTTCCCACTGAAGGTGACCGACTCTTCGGTATTGGCGACGTTGCGAGGTCGTGATCGGGAGCTGGGCGCAGCACCGTTCGTTGTGCTCAATCCGGGTGCTGCGTGGCCGAACAAGCGCTGGCCCCCGGCTCGCTTCGGTGCGGTTGCCCAGTGGCTACTGCGCGAACGGGGGCTGGGCTCGGTGGTGACGTGGGGCCCCGGAGATGAGGACCTGGCCGCGGCGGTGGTGTCGGGTTCGGCGGGAGCGGCCACACTGGCTCCAGCCACGACTATTGGCGGGTTGGCGTCGATCGTGGGAGCAGCATGTTTGCTGGTGTCTGGTGACACGGGACCGGCGCATCTCGCGGCCGCGCTGGGAACACCGATCGTGGGGCTCTACGGGCCGACTGACGTTGGTCGAAACGGACCCTGGTCTCCCGAAGATGTCACGGTGTCTCGGTTCGACGTTTGCCATTGTCACTACCGGCGGCGGTGCCGCGCGAGTAGGTGGTGCCTCGAGCACATTACGTCCGACGACGTCATTGCGGCGGTTGCACGGCGACTCGACGGATCTATTTGATGAGTGACACGAACGAAGTGACGGTCGTGGAAGTTCCCGCCTGGGTCATTCGTGTGGCGCGGCTTCGTGTGACGGTCGGGTTTGGGGTGGCTGTGGTGGCGTTCTGGTTAGCGCGTCCGTCGTGGTGCTCACTGGCGGTCGGGGCCCTTGTCGGAAGCGCCGGGGCCCTCCTCCGGTTGTGGGCGGCAGGACATCTCGAGAAGGCGGTAGAGGTCACGACGTCGGGGCCGTATCGCTGGACGCGGCATCCACTCTACGTCGGGTCACTTTTGCTTGGTGTCGGTTTTGCGACCGCGTCTCGGGACCCACTTGCGGCCGCGCTGGTCGTGCTCTACCTGGTCGGTTCGCTCACGGTTGCGGCCAGGCTCGAAGAAGAGACACTCCGAGTCAAGTTTGGGCTTGCCTATGACGAGTATGCGCGGGGCGCGGCACCTGCCATCTCTCGCCCCTTTTCCCTGGCCAGGGCTCGACGCAACGGTGAACTGCGGGCCCTGGCCGGCGGCGCAGCGGCACTGGCCGTGTTGGCGATCAAGGCGTTCTGGCTGGCGTGATCTGTCAGTGCTTCACGGCGTGTGACATCTGCACTATAATGGCCAAGTTGGTCTGGTTACGGGTGGCGAACCGAGAGCCGGGCGGTTAGCTCAGCTGGTAGAGCACCGGCTTTACACGCCGGGTGTCACA
>CAZPZZ010000075.1:0-19554 GCA_964591245.1 uncultured Vicinamibacteraceae bacterium
CTCCAGGCGCCGGAGTTGCACCGTGAGCCAGATGATCATCTCGCACTTGAACTGGCGTTTGTGGCGCACCTCTCGGAGTTGGCCGTGTCCGCCGCAGAACAGGGGGATCAGGCCTTGGTGGACCGTTGCTTTGGAGCGCAGAGGCGTTTTCTAGAAGACCATGCCATGGCCTGGATGCCCGCTTGTCTCGCGCTCGTGAACGAGCATGCAGAGACAGACTACTTTCTTGGGCTCGCTGGCCTCACGTTGGGAACGCTCGAAGGTTCTTCCGGGCCCTAGTGCCTGCGGAGAGGTGCTGGCCCGTACCCGCGGAGGCAAAGGAAGTGGTGGCCGTGGGGCACGTGCTCTCCGTTCGTTGCTTCCGGCGAGGCGCCCGCCTTCTTGCCGTCTGGACCTCCTGGATTCCACGGTTCTGGGGTCAATGAGCGTCTGATGGTCATGCTATCCTGACCGTGGATTTCAGTCGGAAGGAGTACATCTATGAATGCACTCAAGCGCGCTTGCTGCTCGGTCGCGGGAATTGCCGCGATGCTGTTGGTCGTTGGTTCGGCCCTCCTCGTGGCTCAACCGGCCAGTCAGTCGGAGAGAAGCGGGGGGCGAACTCCCTGGGGAGATCCTGATCTGCAGGGCGTCTGGACGAATGCGACGCTCACCCCAATTGAGCGGCCCGCGTCGCTCTCAGAGAAGGCGGTCTTGACGGCGGAAGAGGCGGCGGCTCTCGAAGTGCAATCCGCTGCCGATCGGGACGCCTCAGATCGTTTCGTACTGGGGAACGTTGGCGCCTATAACCAGTTCTGGATGGATGGTGGGAAAAATGTGACCGAGGATCGACGGACATCGTTAATTACCGATCCTCCGGACGGCCAGATCCCGTGGGCTCCAGACGGACGTCGCCGGCTGGAGAGCGACCTCGCTCGATATGGCGTGGGCCCCTTCGACACGTGGGAAGATGCCGACACGGGTGAGCGGTGTCTTACCGACGGGTTGCCGCTGGTCCCGCTGCAAGGCTACAACATGAACTACCACATCTTGCAGTCGCCAGGCTGGGTAGCCATTCTCAACGAGATGTTCCATGAATACCGACTGATTCCCGTTGACGGCCGAGCGCATTTGCGTGCCGGGGTCGGGCAAATGCTTGGCGATGCGAGAGGGTGGTGGGATGGCGATACGCTCGTTGTGGAAACGACCAATTTCGCGGACAAGGGACATTTCCTCTGGCGAGCGACTTGGCGCGGAACGCGTACGACCCTTCATCTGGTCGAGCGCTTTACCCGCATCGATGATGAGACTATCGACTACGAGTTCACGATGACCGACCCAACTATGTTTACCCGGCCATGGACAGCGAGTGTTCCCATGTCGACGAATCAGGAGTCGCGCGGAGTTACGTCTGGTCCGATGTTCGAGTACGCCTGCCATGAAGGCAATTACGGTCTGTTGAATATGCTACGCGGCGCGCGCGTACAGGAACTGGATCAGTAGTTATACCGGTATACCCAGGTAATTGTGGACCAAGGTCCCGCTTTTAGAGAGTTGATGCGATGACTATGCAACCGTCGAATGTCTATATGTACGTGTCGTATCAGGATGACGACCGCATTTCGATCTATACCGTGGATACCGCGACAGGGGCTATTGCCTGGAAGGCGGATGTCTCCATCGAAGGAGGCCCGGCGCCGTTAGCCCTGAGCCCTGACAAGGACGTGATGCATGTGGGGCGCCGCGGCAGCCAGGAGCTCTCGAGCTATCGCGTCGATAGGTCGACGGGGGGGCTCTCCCTGATTGGTACCGTGCCGCTGCAGGGGGAGCCGGTCTACGTCGCGACTGACCGTACGGGGCGTTTCGTGTTGTCGGCGTATTACTATCAGAGCACGGCAGCCGTCCACGCCGTGGGGGAGGATGGAGCGGCGACGTTCCCGCCGGTAGAATGGCGCCATACGGCTCACGGTGCCCACGCAATCCTTACGGATCGCTCCAACCGTTTCGCGTTCGTTCCCCACATCGCAAATCGTGGACCAAACGCGATTTTCCAGTTTGTGTTTGATGAGAGCACCGGCACGTTGGCGGCCAACGTGCCTCCTCGCCACGATCCGGAGGAGTATCTTGGCCCGCGGGCATTTGTCTTTCACCCCAGCTTGGATACCGTCTACTTCTCCGACGAGCAGGGTGGTAGCGTGACGGGATATCGTTTGAATCCAGCGACAGGAACGTTATCTCCCTTCCAGACCATTTCGACGTTGCCAGAGGGGTATGCCGAGCCCAACACATGCTCGCAGATCCATATGGATCCGTCGGGGCGTTTTCTCTACGCTCCCAACCGAGGCCACAATAGCGTGGCGAGTTTCCAAGTTGACGCGACAACCGGTCACTTGACGGCGACCGGACGAGTGGCAACGGAGCCGGTACCACGGGCGTTCAATCTCGATCCGACTGGCCGGTTTCTCTACGTGGGCGGGTTGGATTCTGGGCGGATTGCATCTTATCGAATCGACCAGGACAGCGGCGAACTGACCCCGTTGGAAACCTATGAGGGAGGTACCCGGCCGATGTGGGTGCTGCTGACGGATTTGGGTTGACGTGTCCGGAATATGGTCGGCGGACGGGGTGTAGAGTTTTCTGGTTCTGGAATCAGGCCGAAGCGAAGCCTTTGACGCGGGATGGTGTCGTCGCTGGAGGCGGCGTGCGACCCGCGCCACTATCGAGACTGGAAGGAGGCACGGACATGCGGGAGACACGCTGGCATCCCACCATGCTCATTGGAGTACGCGCACTGTTCCTGATCGTGGGGATGGGGGCATCCGTCTGGGCGCAGTCATCGACGACGAATCCATATCGCGCTACGTTCGGTTGGGAGCAGTTGCCCGGAGGACGCGTGATGGGAACGGTCAGTGGTGTGTTCCCGGATCCGGACGGCGAGCACTTGTGGATCCTCGACCGGTGTGGAGCCAATCAGTGTGCCGGGACGGATTTGAATCCGATCATGAAGTTTGATCTCGACGGAAATCTCGTCGAGAGCTTCGGGGCCGGGTTGTTTGCGTTCCCCCACGGGTTTTTCCTCGATCATGACGGTTTTCTGTGGGTTACCGAGGGCGGGTCCCATGGGGATGCGCGTGCCACGCTGGGTGAGAGCATGGGGATCGGTCATCAAGTACTGAAACTGAACCAGCAAGGCGAGGTCGTCATGCGTCTGGGCGAGGCGGGCGTGTGGGGAGATGACGAAAGCCACTTCAACGGGCCGTCTGGGGTGGTTGTGGCGCCGAATGGCGACATCTGGGTTTCGGATGGCCATCGCGGAGGGAATAACCGTATCGTCAAGTTTTCTGGCGATGGCTCGTTTCTGCTCGCTGTTGGTGGTGGAGTTGGGTCGGAGAGCAAGGAAGCGAACGGGTTCAGTGATCCCCACGATATCAAGATGGATTCGCAGGGCCGGGTCTATGTCGCCGACCGTGGCAATAGCCGGATCCAGGTCTTCGACCCGGACGGAGAATTGCTATACATCTGGACCCACTACGGTAAGCCGAGCGGGCTTTTTATCGATCGGAACGACATTCTGTACGCAGGGGATGGGCTGTCGGGGATGGTGCGTACCGGTCCACCTGACAATTGGCGAAGTAATCTTGGCTGGGAAAAGGGGATCCGGATTGGTGACCTGAAGACCGAGCAGGCCTGGGTGACACACTTCATTCCACAGCATGACGTGGATGTGGGGGCTGGCATTGAGTTTCTGGGCGTTGACTTCGAGGGGCATATCTACGCCGGCGAGGTGAGTCGGCGTCGGCTCGTCCGGTATGTGCCGTTTAGGCCTTCAGAACTAGATCGGCGCTGACGACGGTCTGCCGGAGCCTGGATGGATAGGTGGAGTTGCCAGAGGAGCCGGTACTGGTCAGGGGCGATTCAGGCGTAGGTCTATAACGGGGTGGTCTGCAAACTGCGAAAAGTGGAGGGTGGTATGAGTGACGGGCGAGCTACGCGGGGCGGACTGATTCTCGTGTTGATGATCGGGGTTTCCGCCTTGGTTGAGGCGCAGTCCCCGGTGGGAGATGCGTGGTCGATGCAGCGAACCCCGTGGGGGGTGCCGGACCTGCAGGGCGTCTGGACGTCGGCGACGTTGACTCCTTTGGAGCGACCGAGTAGCCAGACGGCATCGGATACGTTGACGGCTGAGGAGGCGGCGGCGATCGAGCAGCGTTCAGCTGATTCCCGAAGTGCGAATGATGGTAAGTCAGCGGCCGGGAGTGTCGGGGGCTACAACCAGGTGTGGTTGGACGCGGGAACCCAAATTACCGAGAGCCTTCGGACCTCGCTGATCATCGAACCGCCCAGTGGTGTGATTCCGTGGAAGCCGGGCGCGGAGGCGGAGAGCGATCGGGAGCGAGCCCGCTATGGGGTGGGTCCGTTCAATACTTGGACCGATATGGACACCGGCGAGCGGTGTCTCACGGATGGGCTGCCGAATATGGTGCCGTTACAACCGTACAATATGAATTTGCAGATCTTCCAGACGCCCGGGCAGGTGGTGATGTTGCACGAGATGTACCACGAGCTCCGGGTGATCCCGATGGACGATCGCCCATTGACTGAAATTGCGCAATGGACGGGGGAAGCCAGAGGGCGCTGGGATGGGGATACGCTCGTGGTCGAGCCGCTCAACTTTGTTGACCGGCCAGAGGCCTACTGGAGTGCGCCGTGGAGAAAAGCGCGGTCCAGTCTTCGTCTTGTTGAGCGCTTTACCCGAGTGGGCCCAGAGTCGATCGATTACACGTTTACGCTCGAGGATCCAGAGGTGTTCATGCAACCTTGGACAGCGTCGGCTCCCATGACGACTGACCATTTGTCTCGTGGTGTGACGTCTGGACAACTCTGGGAATATGCCTGCCACGAACGGAACTACTCGATGGTCAACGTGCTTGGTGGGGCGCGTATCGAAGAAGCGTCAACCGCGCGGTAGGTAGGAGATAGGAGCGAGGCAAGGGGCCGTGTGGCGGCCCCTCGCCTTGTTCACGGATGTTCGTCTAGTTCTCTGTCTTGGGCAGGGCGAAGCTCAAGATGAGCTCGCCGCCTCGGCGGCCACGTGATCCCCCACCAGACGCGACGGTTACGAATTCTTCGCCGTCGACCATGTAGACGGCGGGCGAGGCGAAGATACCGGCTCCGGTATTGTAGCGCCAGAGTTCTTCGCCGGTCTGGGCGTCATACGCGAAGAAATAGCCTGCGGTATTGCTTCCCGTGCCAACGAAGACGACTCCTCCTTTGGTCACCACGGAACCTGCCTGCCCATAACCCTCGAAGATTTGGCGCCAGATCAGCTCACCGGTTGTGGGGTCGTAGGCAGAAAAATACCCTTTGGGACCGCGACCAGAGTTGAACGGTTGGTCGATGGCATTAATGTAAAGGAGTCCGGTGTCAGGACTGTAGGAAATGGGTCCGTAACTCGCGCCTCCACCATAGCCCGGCGCGAAGATCACGTCTCGGGTAGATGCTGGGAGAGGCGTATATTGCGGCAACAGTCGTTTGCCGGCCGCGTGTTCTGGGGGAATGTCCGTCGGGAAGACAGGAGACACAGGCTCCATGCGCTCGCCGTTTGCCTTGTGCGGAATCGGTTGGGTTGGGTAGGGCACTTCACCTTCGCGGTCTGTCTCGGTCGGGACGGCCGTTTCGATAATGGAGTGCACGGGTTCGCCCGTTTCGCGGTTCAGAATATAGAGCCAGCTGTTCTTGTTGGCTTGGGCCAACGCCTTGACGGGTTCTCCGTCGACTTCCATGTCGAAGAGAATCGGTTGCTGGCCATTGTCGTAGTCCCACACGTCGTGATGGACCTGCTGGTAATACCACTCGAGTTGACCGGTTTCCAGCGACAGGGCCACGATCGAGTCGGTGAAGAGGTTCATCCCGATGCGTTCGGTAAAGTTCCCGAAGGGATTACCTACCGCGACGTACAGTAAACCGAGTTCGGGGTCGATGGAGGGTGTCTCCCAGATGCCACCGCCGTTACGCCCCCCGCCTCTCCAGGTAGGACCAGCAACGTCCCAGCCTTGATCGTTTTCGTCTTGCGGAATGGTGTTGAAGTGCCAGATGACGTCTCCCGTTTCCGCATCGATAGCCAGGACGTGCCCTCCCGGAATCATGCTCTCGCTGCGGGTTGAGCCCACATAGAGCACACCGTTATGGATCTGGGGCGCAGAGGTGAACCAATAGCCCATGGAGATGGCCGTGTCGACATCGGGGTACCGCAGTCGTAGCACGTCCAGGATAACGCTGGCCTGTCCGTTGTCGCCGAAGCTCTCGATGGGGTCGCCCGTCTTGGCGTCCAGGGCAAACATGAAGGACCCGGCGGCGCTGTAGATGACTCCGTCCGCATAGGTGACTCCGCGGTGGCGGAAAATGTAGCCTTCGCGGCGCCCGCCGCCGAGGAGTTCCGTGACGTCGTAGAGCCAGATCAAGTGTCCGGTGGCGCCATCCACGGCATAGACACTTCCGCGGGAGTCCGTGACATACACGATGCCGTCGACGATCACGGGAGTGGTCTGGTTGCTGACTCCATCGATAACGCCATGTTGGAATAGCCACCGGGGTGTCAGTAGATGGGCATTTTCCGGGGTGATTTGATCTGTTTGCGCGAAACGGCTACCGGCCAGGTCCAGATTATGCAACCGCCAGTCGACTTGCTGGGCGGTCGCGGATGAGACCAGGACGCCAGTCCAAAGGACGGCACTTATGGATATGACAGCACGCGTGGGATGCATCGATTTCGTCCTCCACTCGCTACGGGTGTCTGGCTCGACATGACGTCGATGGTGACAAGGCCCGTAGCACCCTATCGTTATGACGCGACGTGTGTACGACGCCTGCACAGATTGTAGACGTTTCGAGAAGGCAGGCGCGGTTGATTGCGTACGAAAAGCTCGTGTCGTTCTGCTACAGTCTCTTCGATTTGGGTCCTATAATGTTCCCATCAACGAGCGAGGTGGTATGAAAAATCTTCGTGGCTTCGGATTTCCCGTCCTTCTGGCAGTCGCGCTGGCGTCTCCAGCGGGGGTACAGGCGCAAGGAACTGTTGACATCATCGATGCTGCCAAACGGCAAGATCGTGGAGCGCTACATCGTCTGCTCGCCGACGGCGCGAATGTCAATGTTACACAAGGGGATGGTGCGACGGCACTGCATTGGGCCGTGCATCGAGACGATGCCCGGGCGACGCGACTGCTATTGGCTTCCGGAGCGAACGTCAATGCGGTGAATGCGCTCGGGGCGACACCGCTCTGGCTCGCTGCGATAAATGGGAGTGCGTCACTCGCTGGTGCGTTGCTCGAAGCCGGTGCTGATCCGAATGTGTCGCTGAAGGGGGGGGAGACGCCTTTGATGACAGCCGCCCGTTCGGGTAGTCGTGAGACGGTCGAGCACTTGGTGGCATGGGGGGGCGATGTCAACGCGGCTGAATACGAACGCGGACAGACGGCGTTGATGTGGGCGGTTGCCCAGCGTCATGCTGATGTCGCCGCCCTGTTGCTGGCTGCGGGAGCTGATCTGAATGCGAGGACCAAGGTGTGGCGGCAGCTCGAGAACACGGCAGGGAATACGAATCCAATCGGGAATTTTCGGATGGCGCACGGCGGGTCGACCGCAATGCTTTTTGCTGCAAGGAATGGCGATATCGAGACGGTCCGTGTCTTGCTCGACTACGGGGCAAATATTGGCGATGTGGCAGCCTCCGGTACGAGCGCGCTCGTCGTTGCTGCTCACAGTGGACATGAGGCGCTTGGAAAGTTTTTGCTGGAGCAGGGGAGTGATCCGAACGAGGCTGAAGCAGGCTACACCGCGCTGCACGCGGCTGTATTGCGCAGCGAGGTGGAGCTGGTTCGCGCGTTGTTGAAGCATGGGGCGGATATTGATGCGGTCGTGGAGCGCGGTACGCCGGGGCGGCGATTCAGCGCCGACTTCAGTATTCGCTACCAGGCAGTGGGGGCGAGTGCCTTCTGGCTGGCAGCGAAGTACGGTGAACTTGAGACTCTCAGGCTGCTGGCTGACCATGGGGCGAATCCGTTCATCACACCAGATAACGGGGTTTCGGTGCTTCAGGCAGCAATGGGGGTCCCTGCGATTTCTCAGGAAAACCGACGCAATCGTGTTGGGGTTCCGTTGGCCGAGGCGTCAGAGCGCGAAGCGCTTGTCCTCGAGCTGGCTCGGGTTGTGATCGACCTCGGTGCCGAGGTCAATGCGGTCGACGAGAGAGGCAACACGGCGCTTCACGATGCGGTACGCGTGGGGTTTACTCAAGTCGTCGATTTTCTCCTGAATCACGGTGCGGATGTCGATCTACGCAATAACAGGGATCAGACTCCGCTGGTGCTTGCAGAGACCCCGCTTCCGGTGGCCGGGACGAATGGACGACGAGCCACGCAGCCGGAAATTGCGGCGTTGCTTCGGCGCGTTGGGGTGGAGTAGCGGATCCTCACTCTACCCGCCGGTATCGTCGGATGGGTTGGCGGTCGCGGCCCATGAGCAGAAAGGTATCCTCGGCGATGTTGTATTCCCATCGCAGGGTGGCCTCTGCATCTTCAAGAATAAGGTGTTCACCGTCACGCGTGATCTCGAAGGTTCGCATCGGAATCATTCGGAGACGGAGGCTCGCGTCAGCGGTCGTGGCGCCCGAGCGGTCTTCTGAACGGTCGTAACCATAGGTCCAACTGGTTGCGCCCCAATGGTAGCGCCCATAGCCGGCCGTGGTGTCGTAACCACTAACGCCGTCGCGATGTCGCGTGGCCATTACCTTGCCGGCGTGGACCATCCATCTTCCGTCCATCTCGGGCGGGCGAAGGATCTGGCCGTCCACATACCATTCGATCAATTCCCAGGTGCCTTCGATGATTGCCCGTATGTCTTCCGCGGGTTGGTCGTCCTGCGCTATCACGACGTGTGGTGTGGCCAGCATGAAGCTCGTTACGAGTGCGGAAAGGAGACGTCCTGGATTCGCCAGTCTAGAGATGTCACTCATTGGATCCGTATAATCGCCTCGGAGGTAGGGTATGAGCAAGCGACGACGGGTTGATCGGCGGAAGTTCCTGGCAGGATCCGCAGGAGCCTTGGGTGCGGCATTCTTCAAGCGCTTACCGCTCGGAGCGATGGCTGAGCAGGCGGCGCCCCCGGCCCCTGTGAACTGGGACCCAGGTCAGGTCAGGCACGTGCTTCCGACCGTCAGTGACTCCCGTATCCTGCTGAAGGTATCGCTGGAGCGGCCGCTTGCTTCGGCACCACGGTTGCAAGTGGGTGCGACGGACGTCGTGGGCAGACAGAACGACACGGCAGGGGCCTACTGGCAGTTTTACGCAACTGGCCTGACGCCAGGCAGACGCTATGAACTGTCGCTTCGCGACGCAAACGGTGCGTCCCTGTGCGAGCCGTGGCCGCTGTCGACATTCCCTGCTCCGGATAGCACACCTGAGCGGTTCAGGATGTTGTTTTTCAGTTGTGCCGGTGGACCCGGGGGCAGCTACGACGGGATCGGGCAACGGCAGGGGTTCTTGCCGACGCGGATTCGCAATCGCCTCCTACGACGGGCCCTGTCCTTTGAGCCGGACGCAGCAGTGGCCAATGGTGACCATATCTACTGGGATCTACATACCTGGCAGGGTGAGAACGCAGGTCAACTCAGCGCGAGTGGGCGAGAGTCGAATTTTGATTTTTCGGACACTGTCTTTGGAGGGAACAACGAGACAGCATTGAAGGCTGCTGCCGGACCCCAGATTGTACCCGTGTACGGAAGAGACTTTCGTTCTACGCCGGTGTTCTTCCTGCAGGACGATCACGACCATTGGGAGAATGACGCTGTCACGGATGATATTGCCAGCTTCCCGGTGCCCTGGTTTCAATTACAGCTCGGCCGTGCTACCCAGCAGTTGTATTACCCGGAGTTCTTGCCGGATACTCGCCGACCGGCTGGGCTGCCATGGTCCGGCGTCAGCGACCGGGGGGACCTGTCAGAAAGTTTTGGTACCGTGCGATACGGAGATCTCGCTGAGGTCTTACTCTACGACGTTCGTCGCACGGCGAGCCTGGCTGGGCCGAACGCGGTCTTCGTTGACCGCCAGGTTGAACAGTGGTTGGTCGAGCGTACAGCGGACAACGAGGTTCGGCATCTCGTTCATGCTCCCTCTAATCCCTTCGGGTGGAGCGCCGGGAAGTGGGGGGAGTGGTATCCGGACATCCTGAACCGTGAAACTGGTGAGCTGACGACGGCGATGGAGAAGCCGTATTGGCAGCGAGGCTGGCTCAGCCAACACGATCGGATCGTGGCGAGCATTGGTGGGCAGCCGGAGCGAGTGCCGATCGTGATCAGTGGAGATCTACATGCCGTCGGATCAGGACGAATCCATCGTGCAGGGCAGGTGAATTTGGCTGGGCGACCGCTGACCGCTGTACTGAGCGGTCCTATCGGGACCTCGATCCGGGGGTTCCCGTCGGTTGTGCGTGGGATTGGTGCTACGCCGCCTGAACATCTCGATCTGGAGGAGTCGGTGGCTCCTATCGAAGATCATGGTTTCACTCTTGTGGACTTTCTCCCGGATCGGATCATCCTGCGGCAGTTCAAGTGGGATGTTGATTTGCAGCCGCTTGAGGCGATCGACCGCCTAGAGCCGTTTTTCATGACGGAGTTGCCAAGACAGGGCTGACGCGCTGTCGGCGCTATCGCTCTGCCACGATGTAGAAGAGCCAGCCTGGACAGTTTTTAACTTCCGTCATGGGGCGGAAATCGCTGGACTCTGGGTCATCGTCGACATCCCAGAGGACCTCGACGTTTCGGAAGCCAGTTTCCTCCAGAGCGTCCGTCAGTTCGGCCGGTGTGTAGACACGCCAGTGATAGCTGAAGGCGCGCTTCCATCGTTTCTGGTTCTTGAATACGAAGTGGATATGACAGTGTGCAAGGTTGTCAATCGGGTTGAAGCTGCCTTGTTCCCAGATGTAGCCGAAGGTGCCGTCTGGACTGTCGACGATGCGCCGGTCTCGTGCTTTTTGGCCGCTTTCCCAGCCCCCGTACCCGTCAAGCATGATGATGCCCCCCGGCGACAGGCTGTGGCGTACGGACTCCAAGTAGGAAAGTAGTGTCGAGCGGGGATACATGAGGTACGAGGAGAAATTGAGGCCCTGCGCAATATCGGCATAGGGGCGTGTTGCATTCCGCACATCTTGGCAGCGGAGGTCGACACGTTCCGCCGCTGAACCGAGTCGGGCGACGTTGTGCTGTGTCGCCCAGTCGAGTGTCGGTTGGTCCAGGTCGAGTCCGATGGCACGGTTGTCCTCGTGGTCGGATACCCACTGGCAGGCGACGGCGGCCGAACCGCAAAAATCTTCCCGGAGTACACGCGCAGGGCGACCGTTTCGCTGGCGGTACTTGCGCGCGGCCAATTCGACTTCGAATTGTGGGTCTTGGACGGAGAGTTCATAGAGACGGAGACGGTCTGCTTGCTTGCGACGGAGGGTATAGTTCGTGGCCATTAGTCTTGTGGTCTGAAAGCTCTGCCGCGCGAAAGTTACGGCAGGGGTATTATCAACCGTTCTGGAAGCGTTGGCGCAGAAGCGATGTTGCTCTCCGCGCCGTGTGAACATGCACCGGACGGCTCAAGACGGAGGATCATGTCATGACACGCAGCCGACGAGAATTCTTGAAGAGTGTAAGCGCTGTTGGCGCCGCGGTGGCGGCAAGTCCGTCCTTGGGGGCCGCCCGTCGAGGTGCGCAGGCAGCTCAGGTGCAGGGGGTACGTATGATCCAGACAGAGGTGCTTGACATCGGTTACGAGGCGCACGGCGATGAGCGCGGGTTTCCGATCATCCTGTTGCATGGGTTCCCCTATGACGTGCGATCGTGGGATGGCGTTGTACCGCCATTGGCTGGGGCCGGCTACCGTGTGCTCGTGCCCTATCTACGTGGATACGGCCCAACGCGTTTCAGGGATCCTGACGCGCCCAGAATGGCGGAGCAGGCGGCTATTGCCCAGGATGTCGTGGATTTCGCCGACGCGCTGGGCCTTGAGGAGTTTGCCCTAGCGGGCTTTGATTGGGGCAACCGAGCCGCGTGCATCACGGCCATCCGTCACCCCCTGCGGGTGCGCGCGCAGGTCGCCATCAACGGATACTCAGTGCAGGATACGGTATCACCTGGTCGGCCGGGATCAGCGGCAGGCGAGGCGCGGCTGTGGTATCAGTGGTATTTCAACACCGACAGGGGGCGTGCTGGGCTTGAGTCCAACCGCCACGACATCATCCGGTATCTCTGGGAAACCTGGTCCCCCGGCTGGGAGTATACCGATGAGGCCTACGAGCGTTCTGCGCCTTCGTTCGAGAACCCCGACTTTGTGGACATCGTGCTTCACTCGTATCGGCATCGGCACCTGAATGTCCCCGGTGAGGCACGGTTCTTGGAGGTGGAACGAGAGCTGGCGAGTCGTCCTCCTATTAGCGTGCCGGCGATCGTGCTGAGGGGGACGGCAAGTGGTTTCGGGCGACCGTCCCCCGACGCCTCTGCCGACCAGCGGCGGTTTACGAACTTGGTCGCTCGCCGTCTGGTCGATGGCGCTGGCCATGATCTGCCGGTGCAGCGGCCAGATGCTGTGTCCGAGGCGTTACTTGAATTGTTGGATTAGTCGGTCGTGTGCGGCAACGTGTGACGCGATTGTCGGTGCCGTGATGGCCTACCGTAGGTGTGTAGTTCGACCGTGGGTTCGTTGCAGCGACTGAGGGGAGGTTCGGCGTGGGGGGAGATCTGGGTAAGTTCCGGGCGCATCGGGATTCCGGCTTGACCGTTGACCGCATTTCGGCGACACCGGTGCTCCTACCGCTTGAACGTCCAGTGGTGGCTCGCATTGCGACCATCACGGAGTGGCCCCTGATTCTGATCGATCTTCGGACAAAAGAAGGGGTTGTCGGAAGGAGTTATCTCGAACCGTACACGCCGAAGACGATGCGGTATCTTGTGCCGGCCTTGCACGATCTCGGGGAACTGCTGGAAGGGCAGCCAGTAGCACCTACGGATCTATTTGACACCGCACGAAAGTCGTTGCATTTCGTTGGCTACGAGGGCCTATCGGCAATTGCAGTGTCCGGACTCGACATGGCGGCATGGGACGCGCTCGCCAAAGCCTCTGGGCAACCCCTGTGCGGTTTGCTTGGTGGTTCAGTGGGGGCGGTCCGCGCTTACAACAGTAACGGACTCTGGTTACAGGAACCAGCGGCTGTGGCGGAAGAAGCTGTGGTCCTGCGCGACGAGGGAAGTTTCCACGGGTTGAAGCTTCGACTCGGGCGCGCGCACCTTGCGGACGATCTGGCCACGATCGACGCGGTACGTCAGGCGGTGGGTGAGGACATGGAATTGATGGTCGACTTTAATCAAGGACTCGACCAGGCCGAGGCGCTCAGGCGCTGCCATGCACTTGATGAACTAGGTCTTGCCTGGATCGAAGAGCCAATCGTCTACGATGATATAGAGGGGTATCGCAAGCTGACCGCTGATCTGGCGACACCTATTCAGCTTGGAGAGAATTTCTATGGGCCGAGGGCGTTGCACCGTGCGCTGGCCCTGGGTGCGTGCGACCTGGTAATGCCTGACTTTATGCGTATTGGGGGTGTCACCGGGTGGCTGCGGGCCGCGGGTATTGCTGGTGCGGCGGGTGTGCCGATGTCGAGCCATCTCTACCCGGAGGTGGCCGCGCACGTCCTGCGCGTTACTGAGACCGCTCATTGGCTGGAATGGCAGAGTTGGGCGGATCCAATTCTGCAACAGCCTTATGCCATGAGAGACGGTGAACTAGAGATTCCCAACGTACCGGGGGTGGGTTTGGAGTGGAATGACGATGCTGTCAAGGCGTTCGCGGTACCGTAGGATATGTTTCCCACCTTGCGTCTCTCGTCGACGGACGCTACCCTTTTGGTTGAGATAGAGGCGAATGCCGCATGCGGCGGCTGGCGCCGTCCCGATGGATGGCGAGGGGACGGCTTGCAGGAGAAGATCGAATGCTGAAGAGATGCTTGACGGTGCTATGTGCCCTGACCCTCGTCGTGACCGCTGTGCCAATGGTGGCGTTAGCCCAATCCGGCGACTCCAGGATGCCGATGCGGACACCGGACGGTCAGCCGGATGTCTCGGGGATATTTACGTTCCGAACGATCACGCCATTCGAGCGGCCGGCTCAGTTCGCTGATCAAGAAACGCTTTCGGCTGATGTGGCGGCCGCGTTTGAGGCATCGGAACGCACGCGACAAAACCGTGACCTCTTTGACCCCGAGAAGGGGTCTGGCGGTTATCGCCCTAGGGCAGAGGGCGGCGTCTTGTCGTACAACGAGTTCTGGTACGAGCGTGGTATCGAGTTGACGAGCGACAAGCGAACGTCGCTGGTCGTTGATCCGCCGAATGGATTGCTTCCTGCGAGAACGGAGACCGCGGTCATGGCCGCGGCCGAACGGGCAGCCTATCGCGCCGAGCACATGTACGACTCGTACGAAAATCGGAGTACGGGCGACCGGTGCCTCATGGGTTTCAACGCCGGCCCGCCGATGCGTTCCAGTGCGTACAACAACAATGTGATGATTTTTCAGTCGCCCGGGTATGTGACGATTCTCAACGAGATGGTTCACAACGCACGTATCATCCCGATAGATGGCGACTCGTCGAACTTGCCGTTCTCGCAATACAGCGGAGTCTCACGCGCCCATTGGGAGGGAGAGACGTTGGTTATCGAGACGGACCAGTTCAAGGGGGGAAGCAGTGGGCTGACCTCGCCGAACATGCATCTCATTGAGCGTTTGACCCGCCTCGACCCTGATACGGTGGCGTATGAATACACCGTGACGGATCCAACGGTGTATACGGCGCCGTATTCCGTGATGATGCCATTCCGTCGTACGGACGGGCCATTGTTCGAGTATGCCTGCCACGAAGGCAACATTGGCCTGCACGGCATTCTCGCCGGTGCGAGAAATCTGGAACTGATGGGCCGAGAACTGAGACCCTGACACTCGAACGGGCAGGGGCGCGTGAGCGGCTTTGCTTCAGAGATTCGTGCTAAAGCCGGGCGGCGAGACCTCGCAAGAGGCTGCCGCCCGGTTTTGTGTACCGCACGGGCCAATCACACGGTCGTGCGAAGAGCGCGCGCACCGCGAATGGCCCGGTCGACGTGCTCTGTCGTGTTGTAGAGGTGCGGGCACAACCGCAGCCCTCCCGTGGCAGCTCCAGCAATTCCGTGGTCATGATAGAGCCGGTCAACGAGCTGGTTGCGGTCGCCCTCGACCTGGGCGATACACACGCCGCCGCTCAGCGCAGTGTCCAGTGGGGTGACTAACGTGTAGCCGGCCTCAATCAAGCCTGTTTTGAGTCGTGTGGCGAGCCTTGTGACCCGTGTTTCGATGCGGTCGATCCCGAGTCCATCCAAGAATTCAATGGTCGTAGAGATGGCGGAGAGTGCCGCGTCGTCTCGTTGTCCCATTGACTCAAATCGCCGGGCGCCGACGGGGCGTGGTGTGACGTCGCTACCCCAGCTCGGGGCAATGACACTTGGCCAGATGCGTTCAATCTGCTCTGCCTTCACATAGAGGAGTCCCACTTCTCTCGGACCGAGCAACCATTTGTGCGCACTCGCGCTGAACGAATCACACCCGAGCGACTGCAGATTGATGTCATGCACCCCCCATGCTTGCGCACCATCTACGTGAACATGAATACCCCGTCGGTGAGAGATATCGCACAACTCGGCGATGGGCAGGTGGACTCCGCTCACGTTTGATGTCTCGGTCAGTGCCAGAACGGTTGTTCGCGGGGTGAGTGCTCGCTCGAAGGCGGACACGAGTTCGTCAACTCCGG
The DNA here is from genome assembly GCA_964591245.1 of uncultured Vicinamibacteraceae bacterium. Taxonomy (GTDB): domain Bacteria; phylum Acidobacteriota; class Vicinamibacteria; order Vicinamibacterales; family UBA8438; genus CAZPZZ01. Next base: position 15,845 of record CAZPZZ010000075.1, read on the forward strand.
TGGGGTGTTGGGGGGTCGAGACACGCGTCACGGTGCCGCCAAAGCGTGTTGCCCGCACGTCCCAGGCGACGTTGTTAGTCGGATGATTCTGGTCCCAGATTACGACCTCGTCGCCAGAGCCGAATGGCAGCCCGTTGTTGATGATGTTGTTCGCTTCGCTCGTATTCCGCACGAGGGCGATCTCGTCCGAGCTGACCCGCAATGCTGCTGCGACCTTCGTCCTGGAGGCCTCGAGCAACTCGGGGAACCGTCGTCGGTTTTGGGAGGAGCAGTCGCGGTCGATGTCGCGGGTGAGCGCGGCGACACGATCGGCGACGACACGTGGTGACGGGCAGAGATTGGCTGCGTTCATGGGTACCCGAGTTTCCTCGAATGCGAACTGTTGTCGTACTGCGTCCCAGAAGTCTTCCTCCGCGAGAGCCGCGGTCGTGGACGGGTCCTGTCCTGCCCATCCTGTAGCGGTCGGCAGAAGCAACGTGCTGCCGGTAAGCTCGGTCATGAACCGTCGCCGCGTTCGCACAACACTCATGGCGTCCTCCTACGTGACTAACTACGTTCTCCCCGGATCATAAGCGAATCCGAGGGTGGTTGGGGCGAGCGGGTCGGCGCCTGGGGAACCTCAAACGTGTCTCTTGTCATGAGGCACAAACGGCTGCGTACAGGGTGCTCAAGACGTCCGAGTAATCCAGCCACCGGAGGCGCGTCTGTGCGAAGTGCTGACAACGCTTCCGGATTGCGTCGTTGGCCAGGGTCGGAAGCGCTGTGGCCAAGGTGCCTCGAAGAGTGTCGTTTGATTCCGTGATGTCGATGCAAATGCCAAGTTGATGTTCGCGCACAGCTGCAGAGTAATCGCCGACGCCGTGGGAAATGACCAACGGAATTCCGGCAGCCATGTATTCGCCGAATTTGCCTGGTGAGGCGACGCCGTTGATGGGAGAGCGTTCTCTGAGCAGGAGCCCAATATTTGAGGCTGCTAGGTAGCGTGGGACTTCCTCGGGTGCGAGGCTGAGGAGCTTGACGTCGTGGTCATTGATGCCGGCGTCCTGCACGGCCTGCCGTATTGGACCCGGTTGTGTGGAAATGGCGAGAAATTTCGCATCGGGACGCGTTGACTTGATCAGCCTGAATATACGTAGCGACTCGTGTAGCAGTTGATACCAGGCGAGGCTGCCGAGGTAGGTAACGATAAAGTCGTCTCCGATCCCCAGTGACATCCGTACGGCTCTGGTTTCGCCTGGTGAGATGACGAATTGGTCAGTGGCGACACAGCAGGGGATGACCGCACTCGGCTTGGTGCTCAGGTCGTAGCGCTGCTGGAAGTGGTGTCGCATGCTCTGGAAAGGCACAAGACCGCGTTCGCGCGCTCAAAGGCTGCCTTTTCCGCCGCCAGCAGTGTCAGGTAATTGGTGCGAAAAGATGTCGGCCAGGCATCGATTTCTTGTGGATCTAGGTCACGATGAGAGAGGAATTCGTCACATTCGGTACCCCGGCAATCATAGACAACGCGAAGAAACGGTAGGTGCTGCGACTTTGATGGCGAGTATCGTGGCATTGAGGTTGCGGCAGCGCAAGATTCGTATGCGAGGGACGGGATAGGTTAGCCGCAAATACGCGTTCAGGAGGAGGGCTTTACTCCACAGATACGTGGCTCGGCTTGGTGTCGAGGGAAGGCGCGTGAGAACTACACCCAGGGCCTTGCTGTAGGAGGTTGTGTCGCGCAATCGCTTTCTCAACGACGCACGAAGAAAGCCTCCTAGGGGGGAGAACGCGATGACACGTTGTGGAATACGATGCTGAGTTTCGGCGATACGTCTCAAGATTTACGACGAAAAGACCGAGCTGAGCGCCTCTTGATGGACGAGGTGGATGATATCTGCGTCCTGGCCATCGCGCCATCGTCGCTGTCGCGCATTGGGTGGGCATTCGACTAGGTCACGCTGTTGACTGCTTGAGTGTGCCGCCGGTGTAACCTGGCGTTGCCTCGCGTTGGTGGGCGCCGGAGGTAGCCCCTCCCGCGAGCGCCCCGGTGACAGGACCAGAGCCACCGGTTTCTGGAAGTCATGCAGATGAAGACGTGATGATTCCGTGACGCAACCGGTGGCTCGCTCTCTTGCGTGCTAGACGCCTCTAGGTGATTAGTCCGGGATGAGCCGGGGCACGAATTTAGTGAGACCCTGGATCGGACCGACTTCGCCCGCGATGACGTTGCCCTGAGCGTCTGCCGTGACGCCTTCACCCATTGATCCGTAACCTCCCATGCCGGAGGGCCGTTCGGATACGTGCTCTGGAATGAAGTACCAGACTTCTCCTGTCGAAGCGCTTCCGATGCGAAGTCCTTTGCGCCATCCTCCTGGATTGTAGTTGTCGTCGGATTCCGAATCGATTGCGTAAAGGACATCGTCTTGATCGATGAAGAGGCCACTGATTCGACTGAACTGGTACCAGGTATCCAGATGTGTGCCTTCTTGATCGAAAATTTGGATCCGTCGATTGCCTCGGTCTGCAACGAAGAGGCGGCCCTGTGAGTCCATCGCGAGCGAGTGGGGTGCACGGAATTGACCGTCTTCATAGCCCCAAGTCCCCCAACTCTTGATAAACGTGCCATCCGGTGCCCATTTCGTGATTCGACCAATCGCATTGGGACCGGGCTCGTCCAGAAATTGGGCTCCATGCGACTCACCGACAAAGATATTTCCATCTGGAGCGACCAAGACATCGTTCGGTTCGGTGAAGTGAGTTGGCGGGTGCCCCGCTTCGCCCGGGGTCCCCAGGACGAGTAGCACTTCTCCTTCGGGGCTGAACTTGACGACCTGGTGGCCGTTGAGGGGCGCATCCGGTGTTCGTTCCAGTTCTCCGGCGTTTGGGGCGCGAGCATCGGCCACCCAGACATTGCCTTCACGATCAACGTCCATACCGTGAGGCCAGGTAATCAGGCCCGCGCCGAAACTCTGGACGACATTGCCCTCCGGATCAAGCTTGACGATGGGGTCGACGTTCGACTCGGCGCAGGAGTTTACGCCGCATCGATCACCGGCCCAGATGTGCACGCCGTCGACATCGACATTAACGGCACTTACCGATCCCCAGGAACGACCGTCGGGAAGGATGCCCCAATCCCGGACGAGTTCGTACGGGTTGGGGAGGTGATTGACTGGCATGACATCGGCGTGTGCGGCGGGACCAGATGCCCCGCGTTGTCCGGTGGCGGTGTGCGGGAGAAGCAAAAGACCGGCCAAGAACAGGACGGTCGAGAGCGGGCGCAGTCCCGAGCGTGAGAGAGGAGTAGTTTGCAATGTAGTCATCGGATACCTCGATAGATGATGCCGAGCCAGTGTGAACCTGACTCTTCGAATGTGTGCTGACGAGTCCGCGATTGGGCCGTCAGGGAAATTGAATTTCAAACCCTGTCGGCCTTGGACTATTGGAAATTCCCGGGCTGAAGCTTCGAAACGCCTGAGCACGGGGTGTGATGTCAAAGCGATTGACGATCTCCTGAAAGAAAACCTCGGCCATGACCTGATATCCGGCCGCGGTGGGATGGGCGCCGTCGTTGCCTATCAGTCCCACTCTACTATTCATGGCAGCATACAGGTCGATGACGCCGCCGTTTCCGCGGGTAAACGACATTCTGCGAATTTCCCGGTTCAATGCCTGGATAGAGGCTTTGCGACCTGGCTCGGTTAATTCGCGAGCGTCCTTGAATGGAGGCG
>CAZPZZ010000076.1:0-19542 GCA_964591245.1 uncultured Vicinamibacteraceae bacterium
TGGAATGGAAGCGTGGTTCGTGGCCGTCGATGTCGGCGCGGAGGAAATCACCAGCAGGAATCTGGGCATGACGAACAGTCGAAGCAAGGGCCTTACCATGATGTTTCACGTGTTTTATCGGAGCCGGGAATCCATCATCCGGTCCGCGGCGATAGCGACCGTGGGGTTCGCGCTGCTCGGCGGGGAGCCCGGAGGGGCCCAAACGGCCGGCGCTGTGGTTGCGCCCGGGTCGCCCACGGCGGAACGGCTCCCGCTCTACGAGGTGGACCCGAACTGGCCACCAGTGCTTCCCAACGACTGGATCTGGGGTGATATCCGAGGACTCTTCGTCGATGACGACGACCATCTCTGGGTGCTCCACATGCCCTCGAGTCTGACCCCACAGGAAATCGGTGCCGCAACGGACCCACCGATCGCGGACTGTTGCGTCCCGGCCCCTCCGGTGCTGGAGCTTGATTCGGAGGGGCATGTGTTACGGAGTTGGGGTGGTCCCGGTGACGGCTATACCTGGTACGACCAAGAACATGGGATCTACGTTGATCACAACGGGTTTGTCTGGACCGGTACCAGTAATGGATTTCACGTGATGAAATTCACGCAGGATGGTGAGCATGTCCTGACGATTGGCACGCCCGGGGTCAACAAGGGGAGCAATGATCCGGACCATTTAGGCGGGCCGGCAAATTTCTATGTCGAGCCGCGGACAAACGAAATCTTCATCGCGGATGGATACCGGAATCGACGTGTAGTGGTGTACGACGCGGGCTCCGGGGCATATCGTCGTCATTGGGGCGCCTATGGGAGGCCGCCCGACGATACGTACGACTATGAGTATCCGGTCCGGGTGACTGACCCTCCGACGCAGTTCCGCACCGTGCACGGGATTGCCGGTTCGAAGGATGGGCTGATCTACGTGGCGGATCGTCGAGGGAATCGGATCCAGGTCTTTCGGCAGGATGGCGAGTACCTGATGGAGCGGTTTGTTCGGCCGGAGACCGGTGGTTCAGGAACTGGTTTCACCCTGCAATTTTCGCGCGATCCTGAGCAGAGCCTCTTGTATCTCGTCGACGGAACGAACCAGCGCATCTGGCTCTTGCGCCGCGACGATCTGAAGATTCTGGATAGATTTGGGCGGCCGGGGCGGCAAGCCGGACAGTTTATTCGAGCGCATATGCTCGCCATCGATTCAGAGAACCGGTTGTATACCGGGGAGGCGGGAAACGGGCGACGCATTCAGCGCTGGAGATTGGCGGGGACCAGGCCGGCCGCGAGAGAGGAAGCTCCCGGTCAGTAGCGCTCGTGCGGTGGCCGTTGGATCGTCATGGACGTCGCGCCGGATGAAGGGTGTACCCCGACCGTCGGAGGGCGAGGGCGCTGAGGCCGTGAATTCTGTCAGTCCTATTCCAGAGCATGCCAGTGATGACATCGGACGGTTGATCACGACAGACAATCCGTCTTCGACTTGGAACAAGCGCAACAAGCCAGTTGCGCGTCTATGAGCGCGACTGAAGTACGCGAGGGCGTTCGAGGTGGCTGGTCATGACCGTTCGGAACACACAGGGTATGCGAGGGGCGCGCGCGGGAAGCGGTGTGTCCGAGCTGCAGGCACGATTCGGCCAGATTGACATCTATCTCTTCGACCAACTGTTGAAAGGCCGCATTGCGCCGGGAATGCGTATTCTGGATGCGGGCTGCGGCCGAGGGCGTAACCTTGTGTATTTCTTACAGGCAGGCCACGACGTCTACGCGGCGGACGTGGATCCAGCAGCCATCGAGAGCATTCGGGAGCTTGCGGAGCGCCTTGCGCCGACAGTGTCGAGTTCGAATTTTCGGGTGGAACGTATCGAAAATATGTCGTTCGCTGATGCGAGTGTCGACCTCGTGATCAGCAATGCGGTTTTCCACTTCGCCCGTGACGATGCGGACTTCGATGCGATGCTGCGAGGCGCTTGGCGGGTGCTCAAATCCGGTGGGCTCTTCTTTTGCCGCCTTGGTTCCACCATTGGCATGGAGCATTGCGTGGAACAGTTGCGCGGGCGGCGTTACCGGTCTCCCGATGGCGTTGAACGGTACCTCGTGGACGAAGCGCGACTGGAGTCGGCGGCCGATCAGCTGGGCGGGGAATTGGTCGAGCCTCTGAAAACGACCGTGGTGCAACATCAACGCGCCATGACGACCTGGGTCTTGCGAAAGCCGTGATGGCGGATGAGAGGGAGAGAGTTGGCGGGGAGTGGCTGCGGCACGAAGGTGTGAGAATGGGGCTGAGGCGGGCTACTGGCCCAGTCGAACGTCAGACACGCCCCACGCGAAACGTCCAAAGAGCCCCCGGTTACGCGCCTGGCCGATTACTCCTCTTGCGAGATGAGGCAATGAACGCAGGAGGAGGCGGGTCCACCAGGTGTTGTTGAGGATGACTTTCGGTGGGCGAGCCTGGATCTTCTGGATCGTGACGATCTCGTTCGTGCGCTCGGCCTGAACCGCTCGAGCCGCTGCATCCAGCGCCGTCGGTTCCGCACCGGCGCGCAGGATGGGGCCGAGATGATTCGCCGTGACGACGGCATCGCGGATGGCCATGTTGAGACCTTGAGCGCCGACGGGGGACATGGTGTGCGCGGCATCGCCGATCAGCAGCATGCCGGGCGCATCCCACCGCTGCACATGATCGGAGACCGTGCTGAGAAGGACGGGTTTCGCAGGTGTCTCCCGATGCCGCCGTATGTGTTTCCGTAGATCCGGGTCTAACAGATTGGCGATTTCATCCATCAGTCTGGGGACTCCGCGCGAGCGTATATCCCCGAAATTACCCTTGGGTATGATCCAGCCAAGCTGGAGTTTTCCATCGGGAGTGGGGGCCACGATGAGCAGACGACCGCCTCCGACATATGCGCGAAACTCGCCGTCCATGGACCGCTCGAGGCTTTCCGGCTGCGGGATCTTGATCCAGACAATGTCCATGGGGGTGGAATCTTGGCGCACCGGAACGTTGGCTCGTTTTCTCACCGTGGAGTTTCGCCCATCTGCTCCGATCACGAACGCGCCGCGTAACTCTTGGGTTGCCACGCCATCCGAGAGGCGCACGCCGATGACGCGCTTGTCATGACGGACGAGATCGCGCACGGTGGCACCGCGGAGTAAGGTGAACGTTGCGGATTGTGCGGCCTCGGCGACCAACATCTCCAGGAGATCTGGCTGCGAGATCCATCGTGGTCCGTAGTCGTTAAATACTGTTTCCGGTAACTCAAGACCGAGGGTGTGTTTTGCGTTCACGAAAATGGTGAACCGGCCGATTTTGCGATGGGGAACCGCGTCGAGTTGCTCCCAGAGGCCCATCTGATGAAAGGGTTCGAGTCCGCCAGGCATCAAGAGTTCCCCACGGAAGGCCCGTGAGAAATCAGTGTGATGTTCAATGAGTGTGGTGCGGATACCCGTCCGGGCGAAAAGGTAGGCCAGCACGGCCCCGCCCGGTCCAGCGCCCACGATCAGTACCTGTCCGTCTCCGCGTAGTCCTGTCATGTGAGTTCCTGTTGTGGGCAGCACGGTGTGCTCCGAAGAGCAGAACGTGCATTCGGTCTATCATATGCTGCTCCAGAAGGGATGCGGAGTTCGTCACATTTCATGCTTGGCGGGGTTGCTTGGGGTTGGAAGACTTCAGCGTTCCGACTGTAGTGCACGTGTGGCATCCCGTCACCAAGGCCATGAAAAACCAGCGAACTGCGAAACCGAGTTTGCGAATGCTTCTCGGGTTTCATTCGGCAGGTTCCATTGCGACGCCGGCTTGTACTGAGAGTGTTCCAGCACTCCATGAGAGACGTGATGGCGTTGCGTTGCGGTGCGACCGCGTCGGAGACCTTACGGCGCAATGGGAAGAGGGGAGCTGCTTGCAATGATGGGTCGCGGGGGAGGGCGAGGGGGGCTGGGGTGGGTACCTCGATTGTTGCTTGTCGGCGTCGCGACATGTATCGGTGTGTTGGCGGCGGAACTCGCGGTTCGAGTCCTTCGACCGCAGAATCTCAGCGGATCGTGGCGGGTCGTCTCGCCCGGTGGCCTCTGGCTGAACAAATCAGAGGGCACCGCCACTCATCAACTCGGCGAGCGCAGGGTCCGGTATCGTTTTGCGGCGCCGCATTTGCGAGGACCCGTGTCTCGAGGCCGACACCGCGTCCTCGTTCTGGGAGATTCCTTTACGTTCGGCTGGCTGCTGGATGACGCGTCGCATTATGTCAGTGTGCTGGAGCGCCGGGTCAACGCCGCGCTTGGAGACGGGACGGTATCTTTGTTGAATGCGGCTGCCGGCGGATGGGGCGTTTCCGACTATGCCGCCTATCTGGACGAGTTCGGTGACGCACTGCAGGCGGAGGCAGTTGTCGTGTTCCTGAACACGAGCGACATCGTCCGTGCTCTGCAGAGCCCCTTATGGGAATTGAGGCCGCAACCAGACGGGCTGCATCGGCGCCAGGTTCCTGTGAGCCCCTTCAAGCGACTCGTGAATCAGGTGCCGCTGTACCAGGTCGCCCTGGAGCATTCTCATCTGGTTCAGCTTGCCAGACATGTCGCGACGTGGCCGTGGGTCGGGGAGAGTAGTTCGCAAGGTGTTCCGAAGGCGAGAGTCGCGTCGGGGCAGACGTTGAGAAAAGGCGATGGCCGGCGGACGGCAACGTCTGGCGCGTTGCTCGGACGGGCATTATTTCGATGGATGCGCGACTGGTGCCGACAACGGGACGTCCCGCTGATCGTTGTGACGACAGGGTGGCAGATGCCTCCCTATACGGAAGGCCATGATCCGGCCGAGGAGTTCATGCGCCAGGCGGCGACGTTCTTCCGAGAAGAAGGGATTCCGTTCTTTGATGGAGCGTTTTCGTTGTGGCCCCTGCGGAAGGGGGAGGCCGGCGCCTTCGCGATTCCACTAGATGGCCATCCCGACGAAGAGGGCGCGGCCAGAATTGCCGATACCGTGTTTCCGTTCATCGTGAAAGAGCTCGGCAAGCTCGTGCAGTGATCACGTCGGCCAGGCGGGTGTGCGGATTGCGGTCACCCGCCAAGAGTCATGACAAGTAGGGCCGTGCCCCAGGTGGCGAGAAGGCTCCCGGAGGCCCGGCTCACGAGCTGGCCGTTGGGCAGGACCTTCTCGAGCAGGACGAAGACCGTAAGGGCCGCAATCCAGGGAAGGTTCATGATCCCGAGGGCAAAAAGGAGCGCCATGAGGAGCCAGCAGCAGCCGAGGCACCATAGGCCGTGGTGGATCCCCATGCGGAGTGTACCTACCCGTCCCTCATGCCAGTGGAGGGTCAGGAAGAGGAGTGGCGACCGGCAGTGACTCAGGCAGGCGTTTTTGAGCGGCGTCCACTGAAAGACTCCGGCGGCGATGAGGAAGATCCCGCCCACTAGCGGCGGCGTGCGGCCCATCATCGAGGAGAGGAGGCCGAGACTGTGCAGTCCCCAGTTGGCAAGCGTCGCAAGTCCGGAGAAGCCGGTCCAGATGAGCAGGTAGCCGACGAGAAATAACGTGGTGGATACAACGGGTCGCCCCTGGGCCTCGCGTCGTTGCACGACCCGGGTAAAGAGGAGGATCATGGGGGTGGCCGACGGCAGCATCATGGCCACCATCATGACGACCCACATCACGAACATGAACAAGCCGTCGGCGGGGCTCCATGCGCGCGTGGTTGGCATCGCCATGGAGCTGGCCATGGAGCCCATGTCGGCTGCAATCCGTGCGGTGTAGAGCCAGGCGAGGCAGGTCAGAGTGACAATTCCGCCAAGCACCGGAATACGGTCGCCCCTGACGAGGTCCGCGTAGGGCGAGTCGGAGATCACCGGGCGCTCCATACGGCGTCTAGACGCGCCAGGCAAACTGACCAACCGCGCCGGATTTGCATTGATAGGCTTCTGGCAGCTCCGGGTCGTTCCAGGTCGATCCGTCGCTGGGCGCGAGTTCTGCGGTGTTGTCACGGAATTGAAACGCGAGAATGAAGGCAGCGTTCTGCATGGTCATCTGGTCGCCCGCGTCGTTGAGAAGACGTGTCGAGACGATTTCGCCGACGCCGTCGACGGTCGCCCTGACTTCGCCGCTCTGCTCGGCAACCTGGATTCGCGCCCGGCGGGTTGGGAGCCAGGCCGAAATCAGCGAGACAGGCACCTCCATCGGGCCGCCTTCTTGTGCCTGGAATACCGTCTCGATCGCCTGTTGCTGCGCGTCGGAGGTGCGGTCATCCACGTAGATCCGAGCCGTACCATTGGCATCGAAGAGTGTCGGTCCTGGGAAGTGGAGCGCGACCACGATCTCACACCCGTCGAGAACCACCCCGTCGACGTTGCCTTCGCGGATACGGAACAAGAGCGCAGTGGCGCACCAGCCCTTGTCCATGATCATCAACTCCTTGACGCCATACCAGCAGGGGCACAGCATGTTGCAGCTGCAGGTCTCGATCATCTCGCCGGTGACATGCCAGGCCATGAGTCCCTCCCCCGCTTGAGATCTGATGGGAATGGTATCCCACCCTGCGAGATCTGATCGGTGCCAATATCGGGGGAGGCGCGAGCCGACACGGCGAGGCGGTGCCTATGGAAGATCTCTGTAGAATCTGTCCCCGCAGGTCATGGCGTCCAGGTAATGCCGGCTCTCGACCAGGATCGCGACCACCCCTGGATTCGTGTTTCATTGTTCGTAGCTGGCGGCCCACGCCTCCCTATTCTCGGACTGCATGACGAAGTGGATCTGATTCGCGGGTAGCACCGTTGCTCGGAAGATCCGCATGCCTTGTGACGGGTAGTGTTCTTGCCAATAGTCTCTCGCCCGTTGCCCGACGGCGAGGGCTTCAGTGGTCTTCCCGTCAAGAAGTGTGCAGATGCGAATGTGAATGACACTCACGCAATAATGTTCACATTTCTGACGGTCGGTATGAGCACTTCTTGTTGGAGTTGTCGAAATTCCGATCCGATCCGTTCGATGCCCGCGTTACGTTCGTCCCAGAAGGCTAGAGCGCTTGCCGCTAAAAAAACAGGGACTGCTCCGGAAAAAAGAGCTGTCGTGCGTATAAGAAAATTGTGTTCGCGGTGGTAGCGGAATAAAGGGTCCTGTTAAAAGGTTCTAATTAGGTTGTTAAATTAGAAATGGGCCATACATCTATAGATGACATATGGCGTTAGCTTCGGGCGATGAAGTGAGCCGTTGAGCCGTTACGGAACAGAGAGAAAGAAGATAGGCGGCTCCATTGAGAGAGGGCGTCCATGTGGCCACTTGAGCAATCTTGCCGTGGGGTTTCCGCACGGCTGTGCTCGCATGAAGGGGAACGGCCCAGACGGGAGGCGAAGCACCGTGCCACGGGTTTGGCTTTCGTTCTTTCGAGTGGGCACCAACCGGCTGTGAACTCGCTGACGAATCCGGAACGGCGTCCCGGTGAGGTACGCCGATGCCCGTAGACGGACGGGATGCGGCTTGGGGGAGGGGAATGCGCGTTGGGACTACTCGCTCCGTCGCAAGATCTGTACTTCGGTGTGTCCCTCTTGCCGCTCTCCTGCACCGACTACGGCATAGACGAATGTCTCGGTGGCCGCGATGTCCCGGGTGGGGGCATTGGTGGAGAACATCCCAGCGGCAACAGGGCGGGAGGGGCTTGAGATGTCGACGATGCGGATCCCGGACTCGGTATCTGCGACAAATACGTAGTCACCGGACATGGCCACGCGTGCAGCGCGTCCGGGCGTCTCGAATGTTGCCGCCTTGACAGGAGTGGTCGGATTTGTCGCGTCGTATATTTGGAGGTGCCCGCCGCCAGCGCCGGCAAGGATTCCCGAAGGTTCACCGACTTCGCGCTGCACCTCGATGAATCGGGGTGATGCCGGCGCATGGAGGATCCCCACGGGATCGGGTTCGCCTGGGCGTGAGAGGTCGAAGACGTAGAGACCGGTCGGTGAATCGGTCGCGTAGGCGATGTTGCCTGAGGTGACGACGTCCCGGGCATACCCGTCCAGGAAGAACGCGCCGGCTCCGGTCGGCGTGGTCTCGTCCGACACGTCCACCATGACCAGCCCTTCCATGTGGTCGATGAGCACGACGCGATTTCCGTAGATGGCGCCGATCTTGGCCTGGCCGAGGGTCTTGTGATTGCCGAGGAGTCGCGGCGTGTCTGGATCCGATATGTCGACGATGGCAACGCCGAAAAAATTCGCGCCGAGATAGGCGCGCTCGCCACGGATCCGGAATCCCCAGATCTCTTCCGGCATCTCGATCGAGCCGCGCCGGAGCGGGGCACTGGGATCCGACACATCCCAGATCGTGAAATTGACATGGTGGGAGAGGTAGAGGCGGTCGCCCTGTACGCGGACATGTTCGACCGGCCCGGGAACCACCCCGACGTGTCTGAGGGCGACCGGCTGAGCGAGTGCGGACGTGACGCCGAGTGTGACGAGCACGCCAATGATGCCGAAGGCGACGACGCTCAGATGGGCAACGGGAGCGCTCGATGACGAACGGTCGGGTGTCATGGTCGTCCTTCCTCAGCAATCCGGTACAGTCTCGATTGCGTACGCAGTATCAGGCTTCCCTGGGAAATGGCGGGTGTTGCCAGCGTCATTTCGTTCATCGAGTTTTTATGAAGAATCTCGAATTCTGGGCCGGCTTGCACGACAAAGGTCTCGCCGTCCTCACTCAGCAGGAAGACCTTGCCGTTGTAGGCCCACGGCGAGGCCGTGAAGCCGTTTCCAATTTCGAGGCGTTGCCGCCGGTACACTTCCTCACCGGTGCGTGCGTCATGTGCGACGAGAAACCCACGGTCGAGCAGGGTGTAGTAATAGTCGCCATAGACGAGGGCCGAGGTGTTGTACGTGCCCAGGAGAGGGTAGGCCCACGCGACATCATCAGATGAGACTTTCTGGCCCGGGAATCCGGATGATAGACCGGTACGCATCTCCTCCTGTGTCCAGATCGAGATGTCCCCGGACGCGCCGGGTTTCACGACATAGACCGGGCGCAAGCCGCCGCCCGGATAACCGGAACTCAAGTACAGGAGTCCATGTTTCGCGAAGGGGGTGGGAATGGTCAAGCCCGACATTCCGTGTATTTCCCAGAGGAGCGTGCCGTTCTCGTCGTACGAGCGCACGCCCTGGGTGCCGGCGGTCACGATCTCGGTCCGCTCTTCGTGCTCCCACACGAACGGCGTGGCCCAGTTTTGTCCCCGTTCAGCGCGCTCGACCCGCCAGAGTTCCTCACCCGTGTTCTTGTCGAGGGCCACGAGGAATGAAGACGTCACGTTGTCGTTCACGATGTAGAGTCGGTTGCCATGGAGGGTTGGTGACGCTGCTGATCCGAATCCGCCCGTGGTCTCGAAGGCTCCCAGTTCGGTAAGCCACACGGTTTCGCCACTCATGTTGAGGGCGCCGACGAGTCCGGCACTACCAAAATAGGCATAGACGCGTCGTCCGTCGGTCACCGGCGTCTCGGACGCGAAGCTATTCTTGATATGACGGGCGATACTCGGGGCGGCGGAGTGCAATTCACGCTCCCAGCGGATGGCCCCGGTGCGGAAGTCGATGTTGTACACGACCCAGCGGTGGTGTTCGTCCGATCGGGTCGCCCCGTTATCGTCTCCTGGATCGTAGAGTCCTGGTATCGGATCGGGTTCGTCCCCGGCGCTGATGGCAGAGGTCACAAAGATTGTGTCGTCCCAGACGACGGGGGAACTCCAGCTCAAGCCCGGGATCTCGGTCGACCAGACAACATTGTCCGTCTCGCTCCAGGTATCCGGTAATCTCGAATCATCACCGACATCGCCGGCATTCGGTCCGCGAAACTGGGCCCACTGTGCCGCGGCCTGGGGCGTGGGCCACAAGAGAAGCATCAGTCCAACTAGCACCAGCGACCGTCGATTCATGGGTGTGATCTCCTTGGCATCATCTGTCCGCATGTGGCGAACAGATGAACGCGCGATTCTAGACGCATAAGTATCGGCCTGGCCCTGCTCCAGGGCAAGCCCCGCCACGGGGTGCCTCGTACGTGGGACGTCCCGGGGGACGGAGACGGGAGGCGGCAGTGCGCGCTTCTGCTGCAGTGGGAATCCCGTGGCACGCGGCGCGCCGTCGCGTGCGTGCCCCCGGCTGTCTACACCGCACCCCCGGGCATCTACCGCCCTCTTGCCAAACGAATCTCACGAACGGCTGTCTCCACTTTTAACTGGATACCCATACGGCCGTACTCGATTGAGGCACGGGTCGGGTCTCCACGAACCCCACTGTCATCCATCCCGCCATTGGGGGCCATCAGTGCTGGTCGCACGTGTTCTGGCGCGACGGCCCAGAGCTGCGACGTGTCCCGGATTCCGGCGTGGGTTCCGATGGTTTCCTCGGTCTCGCCTTGCTCCAGAAGCCACTCCTGGAAACCGTTGTCCGAGTAATACTCGGGCACGAAGTGTACGCGGGCTCGCTCCCCCTGCCACAAGGTGTTGAGTTGGTCGGCGACATTCTCCATGCCCCGCTGGTTTCCACCGCTATCCCCCATAAAGACGATGTCTGTAAAGCCATGTACCACGAGGCTCCGGGCCGCATACTCGAGTAACTTTTCGAAAAACTCATTGGGGAGCGTAATGGTCCCGGCTTTGGTCATGTGGCCCCGTGGATTCTCGACGTCGCCCTCCGGCACGTAGGTCACCACGGGAGCCACGAGGGTGTCACCGAGTTCCTGCGCGATACGCTCCGAGGCGGCGTTGATGATGAATTTGTGTTTCCCGAGCACCATGTGAGGCCCGTTCTGTTCTGTGCCCGCCGTGGGAATGATGATGGTTGTGGTTCCGGACTGGATTGCATCACGGACTTCGGTCCAGGTCAGTTCCTCCAGGAAGACGCTCGGTTGGGTCTGCGAGGAGGGCGCCGTGGCGAACGCGGTCAGAAGAAGGGCCAGCGGGGCAGTGAACTTGAGCATAGGGTCTCCAGTTCCCATCAGTGGGTGTCTCGGCTCTCGCTCCCGACGACGGCCAGGGGCGTGGTGAAGAACCTCGTGTTCATTCTACGTCTCGAAGATGGCGTCGACGCCCGCTGGAAGGCGAAAGAGCGCAACGGAATTTGGCCGGATGGTACCAGACACCGTTGAACGCCGTGCTGACGGGCGATAGCATTGCGAGCGACGCACGCGGTGTGCACGCCACCTTTCGTGACAGGCGCCCGAGGTTCAGGGAGCCGCCTGGTAAGGCAGGACGATATGAACGGCGTCATTAACTGGTTCGCCCGGAACCCCGTTGCCGCCAACCTCTTGATGGTCTTCCTGATCGTCAGTGGAGCCATTTCGACCTTAACCGTGAGGGAAGAGGTTTTCCCAGAATTTTCTCTAGAGATGGTGACGGTCGAGGTGCCGTACCTCGGCGCCGCACCGGAGGAGGTCGAGTCGGGCGTCTCGGTGCGAATCGAGGAGGCGATCCAGGGAATTGACGGCATCAAGAAGATCACCTCTACCGCGTACGAGGGGATGGGGGTCGTGCAGGCAGAGCTCGAGCTCGGCGCAGATCCGCGGAAAGTGGTTGACGACATCAAGAGCAGTGTCGATGCGATTACGACTTTTCCACGGGAAACCGAGAAGCCGATCATCCGGGAATTGACGACCCGACAGCAGGTGGTGGAAATTGCGGTATCCGGTGTCGCGGACGAACTCACGTTGAAACGGGTTGCAGAACAGGTCCGTGACGGGCTCACAGCGCTGCCAGAGATCACGCAGGTGGAGGTGGTGGGAGCTCGGCCCTACGAGATCAGCATCGAAGTCTCGGAAACGGCGCTGCGACGCCACGGGTTGCGGTTCGACGACGTGGCCGGCGCCGTGCGCCGTTCTTCGCTGGACCTGCCGGGTGGGACCGTGCGCGCCGAGAGCGGCGAGATCCTGTTGCGGACCATCGGTCAGGCCTACGGTCGTCAGGACTATGAACGCCTTGTCCTGCTTACGAGAAGCGATGGTACGCGCTTGCTTCTCGAGGACGTGGCCACGGTGGTTGACGGGTTTGCCGAAACCTACGAATCGGCGCGTTTCGACGTGGCGCCGGCGGTGTTGGTGACCGTGTACCGCACGGGAGACCAACGAGTGCTGGATGTTGCGGCGGCGGTCGAACGCTACGTGGAGGCGGCGCAGGGGGCGCTGCCGGAAGGGCTCGCGCTGACGGTCTGGGAAAATGAAGCCGAGGCACTGGATGTGCAGCTCTCCCTGCTGCTTCGCAGCGGACTTGGCGGCTTTGTGCTGGTCTTTATCTCACTGGCCCTGTTTCTCGATCTTCGATTGGCGTTTTGGACCAGTCTCGGTATACCGATTTCGTTCCTCGGCGCGATCTGGTTAATGCCGACGTTCGATGTTTCCATCAACGTCTTGTCCATCTTTGCCTTCATTCTGGTGTTGGGGATTGTTGTTGACGATGCCATTGTCGTTGGGGAGAACATCCACACGCACCAGCAGCACCATGGACAGGGGTTGCGGGGAGCCATTGAGGGGGCCTGGGAGATGTCGACCCCCAATGAGTATGCGGTATTGACGACGGTCGCGGCGTTCATGCCGATGCTCTTTGTGCCGGGTTCGATGGGGAAGATTTTCAAGGTCATTCCGGTCATCGTTATTCCGTGTCTCCTGTTCTCACTGGTGGAATCCCTCGTCATTCTTCCGGCACATCTGTCGAACATGGCCTCGCGCAAGGGGCGGGGAAAGTGGCGTCGTTTTCAAGCTGTCTTCACCGCGGGGCTGGCGTGGGTGACGCAGCGCGTGTATCGCCCCGTACTCGAGGTGGGTCTTCGCTGGCGGTATCTGACGGCATCGGTCGGGGTGGCACTGCTGATCCTGACTGGCGGCATGGTGGCTGGCGGATACACCAACTTCACGTTCATGCCGTCGATCGAGGCGGATTTCATGTCAGCGTCGGTCACCATGCCGCAGGGGGTCCCCGTGTCCGCGACGTCAGACGCATTGGCGCGTCTCGAGGCAGGGGCGGAGCGTGTGCGGCAGGACGTGCTGGACGAAACAGGCCGGGATGTGTTCCGCCATATTTTCGCGGCGGTGGGAAGCCAGTCGGGCGGTGGTGGTGGCGGGCCTATGGGGAATTTCGGGGGTGTCAGCGGCTCCAATGTCGGTGAGGTCAGAATCGAGTTAGCGCTATCCGAAGACCGTGCCGCCGATAGTGAGACCCTCGGGCGTCGATGGCGTGAGGCAACCGGCCTCATTCCCGGTGCACTGGACGTGGGGTTCAACGCCTCGATCATGCGTGCCGGCGAGGACGTGAACGTGCAACTTATGGGGACGAACGTCGAGCGACTGCGCGATGCGGCGGTCGGGATCCGTGCTCGCCTCGATGGACTAGCCGGGGTGAATGAAATCTCTGACACGTTCCGGGATGGAAAGCAGGAAATGCGACTCGGAATCAAGCCGTCGGCCGAGACGTTAGGCCTGACATTGGAGGACCTCGGTCGCCAGGTCCGGCAGGCCTTTTACGGTGAAGAGGCGCAGCGGATCCAGCGGGGGCGCGACGATGTGCGTGTGCTCGTCCGTTACCCGGAGGCGGAGCGGCAGTCGTTGGGGGATCTGGAGAATATGCGGGTCCGGACGCCGGATGGGGTCGAAGTGCCGTTCCGTGATGTGGCGATAATGGAGACCGGTCGCGGTTTCTCGTCGGTACGTCGGATTGACCGCAGTCGTGCTATCAGTGTCACCGCCTCGGTGGATCCCATCGTGACCTCGACGGCAGCGGTGACGGCGGAATTGCAGCAAGTCATCCTGCCAGAGGTCTTGTCCGGGTTTCCGGGAGTGACGTATTCCTTGGAGGGTGCACAGGCCGAGCAGGTGGAGTCGATCGAGGGGCTTCGCCGCGGGTTCGGGCTAGCGCTGCTTTTGATCTTCGCGCTTCTCGCGATACCACTGCGGTCGTATGTCGAGCCGCTGATCGTGATGGCGGCGATTCCGTTTGGGCTGATCGGCGCAATCTGGGGCCACATGGTCATGGGGTTGAACGTCACCATGATCTCGATGTTTGGCCTGGTTGCCCTGACCGGTGTCGTGGTGAATGACAGTCTGGTGATGGTCGACTTTATCAAGCGTAAGCGCGCAAGCTTCTCGGACCTCCATGCCGCGGTGCGTGAGGCGGGTGTCGCGCGTTTTCGCCCAATCATGTTGACGTCATTGACCACCTTCGCGGGCCTGACGCCATTGATGTTCAACACGAGTTTTCGTGCGGCGTTCTTGGTTCCAATGGCCGTGTCGCTGGGCTTCGGGGTCGTGTTTGCAACGTTCATTACCCTTGTCTTGGTGCCGACGGCCTACCTGATGCTGGATGACGCGCGGCGCGTGCTGTGGTGGTCAGCCGAAGATATAGACATGGCAGGTCATGGGTTGGCGGAACTTGAAGCGGCTCCACTGCCGGATGCGAAGCATGAGGCCCCTCGGTGAGTCGTGTTGGGTGTCGGCACCCTGCGGGGAAGGCAGCATAGAATGACCACGTCGCACAGGATGACCGTGGTGCCTGAAGCTGGGTGCCGTCACGGGGAGGCTGTTGCGTCTTATGCACAGGGAAGGAGCAGGGGAGTGGCTGGACTAGTCTTGAGAATCATGGCCGGGGTGACGTGTCTGTTGCTTGCGGTAGGTTGCGGCGCTGTGAACGCCCAGGATCGTGGGCAGGACCCGACCGACTGGCCGAGCACCAATTACACGGAGAGTGCCAATCGCTACAGCCCGTTGGCGCAAATTACACCCGACAACGTCACGACGCTCGAACGCGCGTGGAGCTTTCACCTGAAGCCGGCGGACTATGTTGGCCGGTTGCGAGAAGATCAGGCCATTCCGCTCGTGATCGGTACCGCGATGTATCTTGCCTCGCCCTATGGCGCCATCATCGCGCTTGACGCGACGACGGGGGCAGAGCAATGGCGATTCGATCTTCCCGACAACGCGGTGCCCTCCAAGCGAGGTATCACGTATTGGCCTGGTGACGGTGATATCCCGCCCTCGCTGCTCTTCGGGGCAAGCTCCGGTACGTTGTATTCGATTCAGGCCTCCGACGGCAGCCTCAATAGCGGGTTTGGTGACAATGGCGTCGTCAATCTGAAGACGCCAGAGGTCATGCGGTCGTTCGCGGATGCCGGGTATTTACTGCTATCTTCTCCGGTCATCTATAGGAATCTTGTGATCACCGGGGCCGGAACGGGAGAAGGGCGGAGCTTCCCGAAGGGCACCGGACCGGCAGGCGATACGCGTGCCTGGGATCTTCGCACGGGCGAGTTGGTCTGGACGTTCCGGACCGTGCCGGGACCGGACCAGTTCGGCTATGACACCTGGGCCGGTGATAGCGCGCGCGATCGGTCAGGGGTGAATGTGTGGGGCTATATGTCCCTTGATGCGGAGCGAGGGATCCTCTACATGCCGCTTGGGGCTCCCAACGACGACCGCGTTGGCGTTGACCGACCGGGAGACAACCTCTTCTCATCGTCGATCGTTGCGGTGGAGGCGGACACGGGAGAATACCTCTGGCATTTTCAGCTGGTTCACCACGACATCTGGGACTACGATGCCCAGTCGGCGCCGCTTGTTGTCGATCTCGATCGAGGCGGCGAGACGATTCCAGCCCTCATCATCGTTAACAAGGCCGGCCTTATGTTCACGCTCAACCGGATCACGGGGGAGCCGATCTTCGATGTCGAGGAGCGCCCGGTGCCGGCGAGTGACGTACCCGGCGAGCTGGCATCGCCCACGCAACCGTTTCCGGTGAAGCCCGAACCGCTGACTCAGAATACGGTCTCGCGCGACAACCTGTACAGGGGAGAACCGCAGCATCAAGCGTACTGCGAACGGATGGTCGACGACAATAATATGAAACTGGGCGGACCCTACATGCCCATCACGCCCAACCAGTACAGTATTTCCCCGCCGGGGCCGGCGGGGGGCATCAATTACTGGGGGCCAGCCTACGATCCCGAACTCAATTTGTTCGTGTCGAATACCACGAATCTATTTCAACCCATGCGGTTGATCCAGCGTCCCGATGGCAGCTGGGTCAATTCAGGTCCACTTGCCGGTCTTCGTCGGTTCGGCGATCCCGAACGGCGTCTACCGTGCGGGCCGACGCCATGGGGTGAACTGCTGGCGGTCGACATGGAGTCCGGCGACATCGCCTATCGTAGGGCATTGGGCGTCTCTGAGATGCTGCCTTCTGGTCTGCAGGACACGGGCCGCCCCAGTACCGGGGGCGTCACGCTGACGGCCAGTGGCCTCGCCTTTGTGGGGGGTAGCGATGATTTTCGGTTTCGCGCGTTCAGAACTGCGACGGGCGAACAGCTCTGGGAGATCAGACTACCCTCGTCGGTCGAAGCGACGCCCATTACCTATCTCGGAGCGGATGGGCGGCAATTCGTGACCGTGATCAGTACGGGCGGGGGACTTACCGGGTCGGAGGTCACCAACGACGAGATTATTGCCTTCGCTTTGCCGGGGCAGTGACGCACTTGGTGGCGGGCGCAGGTCGCCGTCGGAACAGACGCAATATAGAACGGAATACGGAAGGGGTAGGCAAGGCGATGACGGTACGACATTCCCAGAGGCCTGGCATGCGACGCATAGCGGGACGTGTGTGTGTGGTCGGTGTGCTGCTGTGCGGCGTGAGTGCGAGGAGTGAGGCACAGGATGGACTCTCGCTTTGGCAAGATGTGCATGTGAATCCTGGCACCATTGCTGAATACGAGGAGCTTCGGCACGGGAGGAACGCCCGAATGGCTGCCGCCGGAGTGACCTACCCGATCCGGGTGCACGATAACGAAGGCGTGTTCAGACTTGTCACGCCCCTGGCGAGCATGGCCGATTTTGACGCGAGGCAGGCACAAGCGAATCCGCTGCGTGTGGCGAACTCTGGGCGTGCAGGTGAGGTGATTCACCATATAGACAGCACCCTGGCGAGATTCAGGCCGGACCTGAGTTATCGACCGACGACGCCGCGAGTTGCGACCGAGGATATTGGATTTTCGCGTGGGTTTGAATACTACGTGACGTTCGGCGGACGCGCCGAAGCGGTGGAGTTGTTGCAGCAGATCCGTGCCGCGTTCGAAGCAGAAAATGCTGAAGTGGGCTACGTTGTGGCCGAGAAGGTGACGGGAAGTGGTCCCGATCTGAGTGTCTTTCTGGGGGCCAGGGACGCTGCCGATTTTTACGCGAATTACATTGGGGCTATCCCGGAGGGGGTCTTTCCATTGACTCAGCGCCTCGCGGCGTTGTGCTATCGTCTCGAGAATTTCAATTCGAACAGAAGAGAAGATTTGGACTACCAACCCGGGAATTAGGGCAGGAATTGCCACGGGTCTGAGACCGGCTGCTGGTGGAGTGCGTGAGGCCGGGTATTCGAGGGGACGCGTGGGCAGCGACATGCGTCGGGGCGACGACCCGGCGCAGCGCGGACTCTCGTCGGCGCTACTGGAATGGTAAGGGTGATTCCCTTGTCGGAAACGTTGTCTACGAAGGAGACCGAACAATGTCCTCGATGATCGAAACGGCCAGTGCGTTCTTTGAAGCGTGTGAGGCAGGAAAAGGGTGGGAGGGGTGCAGGGACTACTGTGCCGCAGATGCGACGTTCTCCGCGCAGGCCGAGCCGCTCGCGGACCTTTCCCGGCTCGAGCAGTACGCCGAATGGATGAAAGCGCTGTACGCGTTCATGCCGGACGCACGCTACGAACTCCGGTCGTTCGCCGTCGATGAGGCGCGGAGAGGCGTCTGCGCGTATGCGGTATTCTCGGCGACGCATACCGGTGAGGGAGGACCGTGTCCGCCAACCGGGAAGAGCACGTCGACGGATTATGTCTACGTGATGGAGTTTGACGGAAATGACAAGATCCGGCACCTCACGAAGATCTGGCACGCAGGACTCGCCATGAAAGACCTCGGCTGGGTCGCCTGAGGCAAGGAAGCTGCGGTACGTTGTGGCCGCAGCATAGTCCGGAAATCTTTGGAGTTGTAGGAGGTTCGACCGGGGAGGGGTACATGATGAGTGCTACGCGTACACCGGCATATGCTTTTGATGATCAGAAACTGGAATGGGCACCCATCGAGGTTCCGGGCTGTGGCGTCCTCGCTGATTTTGAATTCGCACCCCTGGCCGGGAATCTGGAATTCAAAGTAGTCGATTTCCTTGTTCGATTTCCACCCAAGAATGAGGTTGACGGCAAGGTTGCGAATCTTATCCACACGCATCGGCATTGCGGGGTATCCAACCTCTTCATCGTGGCGGGTGAACAACATATCTATGAGCCGGACGGGACGCTGCGCGAAGTGCGAACGGCGGGCAGTTATTCGGTGTCACCTCCCGGAGACGTCCACACGGAATGTGGTGGGCCCGAAGGTGGGGTGGTGCACTACAGCATCCGCGGCAGTGGGATGCTGTTCGAATTCGTCGATGAGGAAATGAATGTGCTCGGCGGGCTTAGCCTGGAGAATCTGGTTGAGGCGTGTGGCGGAACTATCTAACGCTGGCAGGCGTGCACGGCGAAACACCGAGCACGCACGGCGGAGCACGGAGGCGGATGCGGGGAATGCTCCCGGCCGGCTCCAGGGCCAGGTCGTCTGGCTGACCGTGGCCCGCGCTCGGCGATCGTGGGAATCTCGTGTGGTCAGGCGACGGCTGTTGCCTCGAGTTCGATGACGATCTCGGGCTCGAAGAGCCGTGTTACGCCCAGCAGGGTACTGACGGGTTTGCAACCGTCTCCGGCAAAAATGGGGACGAGATCGCCGGCCGCTGCCATAAAGCCATCGACGTCTGTTGTGTACATATTCAACCGCACGATATTGCTTGGATCCATGTCGGCGGCGGCGAGGGCGTCCTTCACGTTCGACCACGCCAAGCGAAACTGAGCCACAAGATCACCCGGGTGCATCGGTGTGCCGTCGGCGGAATTGGAAGTCTGTCCGGAAAGATAGAGGACGCGTTGTGCGCCGGTGACCTCGATAGCGTGGTTGATGTTGAACGCTTGAAGCCAATCGGTTGGGTTGATTTCCCGCTTTTGCATGATGCTTGCCTCGTCAGTTGAAGGGATTGCTGGTGAGATAGGTGTGTCCGGTCCGTCCCTGATCGCTAAGGGGTGGCCGGGACGGGGGACGTCACCAGGTCCGCGGGGCGGATGGTGCCGCCTTGGACGACGTCGGCGCGGAGCCCGCCTCGGTGAACCAATCCCCCACGGACGCCTGGCCGTGTGAGTTTCTCGAGATGGCCACATGGCTCACAGAGCCGTACACCGCGAAGCGTGACCGTACCTACCCTGAATTCCTGTCCCACAAGATCATTGAGTGAGAGACCACGTGTCACGATGTTGCGGCGACTTTCGGCCGGGTCCAAGGCGACGCCGGACTCGCGTTCGAGCGTTTCGAGTGCTTCTGTTTCGATGAGCGTGACCTCTCGACCCGTGCCTGGCTGGGCGGAATAGGTTCCGACGCCAGTGGCGTAACGGTCACCCTCGAGACCCTTGCCGACGAGGGCGCGTACCACGTCGACCTGCACCATGCCGGCCGCGCCCTCTGGGGCGACGTAGATAGCGACGACTGTCCCTTCCTGTGACACAGATCCC
>CAZPZZ010000077.1:0-19039 GCA_964591245.1 uncultured Vicinamibacteraceae bacterium
CCCCCCCCCCCCCCCCCCCCCCCCCCCCCCCCCCCCCCCCCCCCCCCGCCCCCGCCAACTGTGTGCATCGGTCACAACATCGAGTTGCCTCACGAGTAGTCCCTGCCCATTCGTTCGATTTTGCACGCAGGCTCTTCTAGATCTCGCAACGATGTGGTCACGTCGCTGTGATTGCGTATTTCCTCGCCGTGATGTGTGTGTCGGTTGAATGTAATACAAATGTATTATATTGTTTCCGAGTGACCCGATCAGCGTTAGGCCAGACACGGGAGCGGATTTTTCGGTTCGTCCGTGATCGACTACTCGCCGGTGATCCCCCTACGGTGCGTGAGGTTCAAGAGGTTTTTGGCTTCCGCACACCGCAGACTGCCCGCTATCACCTCGAAAAATTGGTCGCCGATGGTCGGCTTCTCGTCGCTCGTGGCAAGGCGCGTGGGTATCGTTTGCTCGAGCAGATTGAGCCGTCGAATAAAGTGGCGTGGGCGCCGCTTTTAGGACGTGTGCATGCTGGACCATTAACGACCGCCACTGAAGATCTGGAGGGCTATGTTCCAGTGTCGGCCACTGTATTGAAATCCCTGAGGGGCCGCGGAGTGTCGAGTGGGTCGGAGGGGCCAGAGGTTCCGGGAGTAGAGATCAATAACGAACTGTTTGCACTGAGAGTACGTGGCGAGAGCATGATCGGAGCTGGCATCTTGCCTGGCGACCTCGTCATCGTTCGCCGGCAATCAACCGCCGACTCTGGGACGGTGGTGGTGGCGCTGGTTGACGATGAAGCCACTGTGAAGCGTCTGCGTTTGCGAAGAGGGCGCGTCGAATTACATCCCGAAAATCCTGCGTTCGAGCCGATCGTGCCTGACCACGAAATCACCCTATTGGGCAAGGTTGTTGAAGTGCGCCGCGTGATGGAATGAGAGCGTCATGGGTGAGGCTGTACGAGCGAGACAATTACTGACCAGACTACGATCGGATGACCGATTGAAGTCTCTGCGTGTTGTCAGTGCAGGGGCAACACCAGACTCTACTGCACCGCGTACTGCGTGGAGTCTCTCTACTCTGTCTGGTCGATTGACGGAACTCTCAAGCTCTGGTGGGGCGCCGGCACTCACTCTGGCTTGCTCGATGGTGCTGAGTGCGCAGTACGCTGGCGAGCCGGTGGGGTGGCTCGCCGATGACGAGAGTGTTTTCTTTCCACCTGATGTTGCTGCAAGTGGCATCGATCTCGAGGCATTAGTCGTGGTGCGACTGCCGCGTGTCAGTCAATTGCCTCGCGCAGCCGAGCACCTGGCGCGATCAGGAGCCTTCGGGCTGCTGGTGATCGATCTTGGTGAGACGGCGTATGTACCGGCTCCGATGCAGATGCGCTTGCTGGCGTTGGCCAAGGCTTCCGAACTCGCTGTGTTGTTTCTGACACGTAAGCGGCGTGACGCAGCGTCGTTGGGTACTCTGGTGTCGTTAAGGGCGGAGGCGCTTTGCACACGTCATGAGAGTGCTGAGCCGTCTGCTGATCGAGTGCGAGAGGTTGGCATCAGTACCTTCACCTGTCGTGCCCAGATTCTCAAGGATAAGCGCTGCGGCCCCGGGTGGTTTCACGACGAGGTGTGCCGTGGCCCGGATGGCCTGTGTTGATGTACCAGCCCTGCCGTTGCAGTTACTGATTCGTCATCATCCAGACTGGAGCGATCGCCCGGTCGCAGTCCTCGAGAAGGATACCCTCCATGGCGAAATTCTCTGGGTAAACGAGCGAGCACGACGTTCGGGGGTGCTTTCCGGCATGTCGTACGCGACCGGTTTGGCGTTAGCGAGTGATCTACGGGGGGCCGAGATCGCATCTCATGAGACGGCCGCGGAAGTCGAGGTGATCGCCGAGCATTTGCGAAGTTTTACCCCGAATATCGAGCCTTCAGATAAGCATCGCGGGGTGTTCTGGTTGGATGCTTCAGGGCTGCAACCTCTCTTTGAGTCGCTGCTGTCGTGGGGGGAACAAGTACAGACAGGTCTACGAACAATTGGGTTCCGCAGCCGGATTGCAGTGGGGTTCACGCGGTTTGGTACCTATGCGCTTGCTCGGACCAGTCAGAGGGGGGAATCTTCTCGAGTGCCGAGTGGAGTGAGCGTATTGCAAGACCCTGTCTCCGAGCAGCGCGCTGCGCGGCAGGTGGCGTTGAGCCGACTCTATATCGATCCACAGTTGCGTGACGTACTCGACAAGCTTGGAGTGCATACTGTGGGCGCCTTCGTAGATCTACCGTCTGCCGGGATTCGGAAGCGATTTGGCGCCGACGCACAGAAATTCCACCGTCTAGCGTCTGGTGATCTTGCACTACCGCTTCAGCCTCTTCCGATCGTCGAGTCACTTACCCGGCATCTTGATCTTGACCCGCCGGAAACCGATAGGCGTCGATTGTTATGTTTCGTTAAGCATGCGCTAGACCCACTCTTTGCCACACTCGCGGCCAGACAGCAGGCGCTGACTGTTCTTGAACTCTGGCTACGCCTGGAAACCGGGCTCAATGAACCGCGGGCGGAGCAGCGGGAGATCGTTCGCACCGCGGCGCCGACACTTGACAGGCGACAGGTGCTCAACCTGGTGCGGCTCAGGGTTGAGGGCCGTGCGCTGGTGGCGCCGGTGACGGAAATTGATCTGTGTGTGACGGCGGTGCCGGCGACACGAGAGCAATTGCAGTTGTTCGAGCAGGAGTCGCGGCGAGATCTCAGGGCCGCTGAACGTGCGGTGGCACGTGTTCGTGCCGAGTTTGGTGAGGGGGTTGTGCTGCGTGCTCGACTTGCAGAGGGACATCTTCCGGAGGCGATGTTTGCCTGGGAGCCACTCAAGCACGTTGTGCGCCCGACGCCTCGTCAGGTTGGTAACCGTCCAATGGTTCGTCGCTTCTTGACTCGGCCTCGTCGGCTTCCGTCACGCCTACGGCATGAGCCGGACGGATGGATGCTGCGCGGCGCGCAGCATGGCCATGTTGTGCAGTGCCATGGCCCCTATGTTGTGTCGGGGGGGTGGTGGAGAGCTCTGGTGCACCGAGAGTACTACTTCGCCCGGACCCGTGACGATGCGTGGAGCTGGATTTATTACGACCGTCGGCGTCGCATGTGGTTTCTGCATGGAGAGGTGGAATGAGTAGTTATGTGCCCCTTTGGTGCAAGAGTAACTATTCGTTCCTCGAGGGAGCCTCCCATCCTGATGAATTGGTCGAACAGGCTCATGCGATGGGGTTACGAGCTCTTGCCTTAACCGATCGCGATGGAGTGTACGGGGTCGTTCGCGCACATGTACGTGCCCGTGAACTGGGGATGCATCTCTTACTCGGTGCCGAGGTGACTCTCCAAGCGGTGGCGACGGAGAAGGTGACAGCATCGGTCATGCAGTCAGGAGGAGATGATCTGTCTCTGGTGCTGCTAGCCATGAACCGGGATGGTTACGCCAATCTGTGTCGGTTGATTTCCCGTGGGAGGCTTCAGCACGTCAAGGGTGTTTGCCGCGTGGCTTGTGATGACGTGTGCGCGCATGCTGGAGGATTGATAGCTGTCTGGAGTGCCGCCAGCACTTGGATAACGGAAGTCAGGGCAGATCGGGATTGCGAGATGCTGGAGCGTTTCAAGGAGGCATTTGGCGATCGGCTTTCGATATTGCTGGCTCGTCACCACCGGGCCGACGACGTGCCTCGTGAAGAATGGGTGCGGACTCGAGCGCGGCGGATCGGTGTGCCGCTTGTGGCCGGCACCGAGGTGCTCTATCACACATCTGCGCGACGTGACCTACAGGATGTGCTCACTTGTATCCGCCACGGTTCGACACTCTTTCAGGCAGGGCGTCTCACCCGTGCTAATGCCGAGCATGACCTCAAAGCGCCGTTTGCTTTTAGCAGGCTCTACGTTGATGCCCAAGCTGCCGTGGAGCGTTCTGTCGAGATTGCGGCTCGGTGCACCTTTTCGCTCGGTGAGATCCGCTACCGCTATCCCTCGGAACGGCTTCCCGATGGAGCCACCTCGTCGACCTGGCTTCGTCAATTGACCGAACGTGGGGCGCGATGGCGTTTCGATGATGTCGTTCCGGCCGTTATATGGGAACAGATCGGCAAGGAACTCGAGTTGATCGACGAACTCGACTACTGCGGCTATTTCCTCACGATGTGGGAGATCGTGGAATTCTGCCGTCGTCGCGGCATCTTGTGCCAGGGGCGAGGGTCAGCCGCTAACTCGGCGGTCTGTTATTGCTTGGGTATTACAGCAGTCGACCCGACTCGCGTTGAGTTGCTATTCGAACGATTTCTCTCTCGAGAACGTGCGGAGCCACCGGATATCGACCTCGACATCACGCACGAGCGCAGGGAAGAGGTTATTCAGTTTGTCTACGAAAAATATGGGCGTACGCATGCCGCGATGGTGGCCAACGTGGTTCGTTACCGGTCACGGTCGGCGGTTCGTGATGTGGGGAAGGTACTCGGGCTGCCAATGACGGCCGTGGATCGGTTGGCGAAGCGTCTCCATCACGAAGAGGTGTTGGACCAGCGCGCCGTCGAACAGGACGGCCTCGATGGGGAGAGTTCAGTCCATGTGCACCTGCTGCGACTTGTCGATGAGATCAGAGATTTTCCACGTCATCTCTCGATTCATCCTGGTGGGTTCCTGCTGGGGCATGAGCCGGTCCATGGCCTGGTGCCGATCGAAAACGCGGCAATGGAAGACCGTACGGTTATCCAATGGGACAAGGAGGATCTGGAAACCCTTGGGCTCTTCAAGATTGATTTATTGGGGCTAGGGGCGTTGACTCAGCTCGATCTGTCGTTCTCATTGTTGGAGCAGCACTACGGGCGTCAGTTGTCGATGGCGACGATCCCGGAAGGCGATGAAGCAACCTACGACATGATTGGTCAGAGTGACACTGTTGGTGTCTTTCAGATCGAAAGCCGTGCACAAATGGCGATGTTGCCTCGACTCAAGCCACGTAACTATTACGACTTGGTAATTGAGATCTCACTTGTTCGCCCTGGCCCAATCACGGGGGGCATGGTGCATCCATATCTCAAACGCCGGAGTGGAGAAGAGGAAACCGTCTATCCACACCCCAGTTTGGAGCCGGTGCTACGCAAGACTCTGGGGGTTCCCTTGTTCCAGGAGCAGGTGATGCAGTTGGCGATGGTCGCGGCTGATTACACACCTGGTGAAGCAGATCAGCTGCGCCGAGACATGGCGGCCTGGCGGCGTACGGGGTGCATCGAGCGGCATCGCGATCGGCTCATTGGTCGGATGATAGCTAAAGGCATTGAGCGGGAATTTGCGCAACGGGTGTTCGAGCAGATTCGAGGCTTTGGTGAATATGGTTTTCCGGAGAGTCATGCGGCCAGCTTTGCGTTAATTGCGTATGCCACCTCCTGGATTCGATGTCATTATCCAGACATCTTCACCTGTTCGTTGCTCAATGCCCAGCCGATGGGATTTTATGCGTCGTCGACCATCATTGATGACGCCAAGCGACACGACATCGAGATTCGGCCGATTGATATCACCTGTAGCGAATGGCAGTGCACCCTTGAGTCACACACCGAACGGTTTGCTGTGCGTATGGGACTGCGGTACATCAAAGGACTTTCCGAATCGCGTGACTGGACACGTATCGACGCGGCCCGTCGAGATCGTCCGTTTGTCTCGGTTGACGATGTCGTGGCACGGACTGGTCTTGATGAGCGGACGTTGAGTCGGCTGGCTGAAGCCGGTGCGCTTGCGGCGGTTCAGCATCAAGGAGGACGTCGCAACGTGCTCTGGCAGGTACGTGGGCTTGCTCGTACTCCTACGACCGCATTGTTGGGGGACCCCGTCAGCGATGACACGCCTGTATTTGATGAACTGACTTTGCGGGAATGTGTCGCTTGGGACTATCGCAGTAGTGCCCACAGTGCTCGGGCGCACCCTCTGGCAACGTTGCGGGAGGCGTTGCGTGCGCGTCGCCTGCCTGATGCACAGACTGTCGGCCAGATGCGTGATGGGTGTAAAGCCAGGTATGCCGGTCTTGTTATTTGTCGCCAACGTCCAGGGACAGCAGGAGGTGTCGTATTCATGACCCTGGAAGATGAGACCGGATTCGTCAATCTGGTGATCTGGGAAACAGTCTTTGACCAATATGCGTTGATTGCCAAGACGGCGTCGTTTCTTGGCGTGACCGGAAAGATTCAGAGAGCAGATGGCGTAGTGCATCTTGTGGCTGAAGCACTTTGGCGCCCACAACTCGAGACATATCCAGACCCGGTCTCAAGCCGCAACTTTCATTAATCGAGCGGAGCGAGTCGGTCTGGTCGATTTACCGCTTGGCGCGCATCTCCGCAAAGCTCTTTCCTGTCGATGTCGGGTGGGTGTTCCCACCGTAGCCTGTCTGGCTAGAACCGGAGGAGGCGATTGATCTTCACGACAAATCCTCGGTTCCGAAGCTCGGTATAACGATCAGGCATCAAGGGATCGGTTTCCCGGTCCTCTGTATAAACAACAAAGAGTTCACTTCCCGGGCGGAACTCCCAACGTAGACGTAGATTGTTGCTGATCGAATTGGATGCGGAGTTATATTGCACCAGGCCGCTGAAGAACATCCGCGGAGTGAATGTATAAGTCACTCGAGAGACGAGCAGATCGCTTCGGAATTTCCCCTGCGGTGTGTCGCTCCAGTTGACGGATACGGTGGGTTCGATGGACAACTGGGGCGTGAGTCCGAGTCTGGCGCGACTGAAGCCGATTGAGCGGATGTTTCCGTCAAAGTACTCGCCGACGCGAACCGTGAACATCCCGGAAAAGCGGTGTTGGGCTCCGAGGAGATAGGTGCCTTCGACGTCTACGAAGCCGTAGCCACCTGGTGAGAACACCACGCCCGGTGCCGGTTCGAACGGTGCCGGGAGAAATTCGTAGCTGTCGACCATCGAAATCCCAACCTGGTCACTGCTTTCGAACTCGGTAGAGAACCCCAGCTGCGTCTGTCGAGTCTCAAGGTAACCGCTCTGCACGCCGATGATGTAGTTGAAACTTCCCTCGAGTCGGAACTGGCGGACACTGTCCAGGGAACGCGGGCGCGGACTGAAGCGGGCCTCGCCGTAGGACCGTCTGAAATCGTTGCGGCGCAGGAACCCGAAGTCCGGCCTGAAGTTGTCACCGACCAGCAGGTGTTCGGCTTGCAGGCCATAGCGGTCGCCGTTGTAGATGAATTGGCTCTGATAGCTGAGGTCGTCTCCGTTCAGTTCTGGGGTTTCGGTGCGCGCCAGGTATGTCAGCAGGTAGACGTTGTCGTAAAAGGAAAACGTTGCATCGCCTCCATAGGGCGGCTTGATCCTGAGCCCAGAGTGGACACGGACCGATTGGTCAAGATGGCGCCGACACTACTACGTCGCGAGATGTCGCGTTTGACCCTGACAATCGTGAAATTTGTCGCTTTCGCCCCAGAGAGTGGCTCGTCCTCTGTCTGTATGTTAAGGGCGCCGACATCGAATGCCCCGATCTTGCCCGTTACGCGTCCCCCGCCCACGATGGGGACAGCGACGCCGTTCTCGAGCCCGATACGTCGTGAGTAGAAAACCGTGGGTGTATTTTCTCCACCCCAGAAGCCACTGGTCATGTTCCCAAGCTACGCAGTGCGCTTTTTCTCCGGTCAATGCTGACGCCCTTGGCGAAGCCGTCGAAGATGTCATGTCCTTCCAGAAAGAACTCCCGTTTTTCTGGAAAGAAGAGGTTGAACCGCGTGAGGTTAACTTGTTGCTGGTCCACCTCGACCTGCGCGAAGTCCGTGTTGTAGGTCAGGTCCGCGGTGAGGTTCTGGGTGATGCCGTACTTGGCATCAAGTCCGACAGCGCCGGTGCTGTCATTTCGGGTCGGTGGGTTGGCGGTGCGGTCTGTGGTGACGCCAGCGATACCGTATGGTTTGAGCTCGAAAATAGGACCCGCGTCGGCCGTCTGGACTCCCACCAGTGTGGCATAGTCTGATACTCGAAAAACCGCCGCGCGTCCGGCGGAGAGGGGGACCGGTGATAAGTACGTCCATTCGTTTTTTAGGCGCTGCGTGCGCCGGAGCTGGATTCCCCACACCTGTGATGGCCCAGGACGGTAGCGTAGGGACTTGAACGGGATCTCTATCTCGATGGTTCAGCCGGCATGGAATCGGCCGGTGCGCACATCCCATACTGGATTCCAGTCGCCGTTCGGATTGCCTTCGTTGGTGATGGCAAAGTCGCCGATACCACCGAGCGGATGGGTGAAGAACGCGACGGCGTTGCGTCGGTCGTAGAAGGTATCCAGGAGAACCCAGAAGGTGTCGTCGTCACGTATTTGCGCCGCGTCGCGCCGCATTTCTCTTGCGATCCACTGGGAGGGTGGGGCGGCGTCCCAGATCCGCGCTCCGACGAAGAGACTCGCGTCATCGAACATGACCCAGGCCTCGGTGCGTTCGGTGGCCGGTATTCCCTCATTCGGCATTCCCTGAATGAAATCCGCGATTGCGGGAACCTCGCCGTAGACTGGTTCGTCGAGGCGACCGTCGAGTTGGAGACCGTCGGGAAGCCGGAACGCCCTGACTGTCGCACGGCCACGGCTGTCGCGTGCCACCGTGGCTGGCGGTACGGGCGGGGCTGGTCCGTCAATCAACCTCAGCGGGTCAGGGGAGGGCTGGTCTTGCGCCTCCGGGATCATTGCGGCCGGGGGCGCGGTCTTGCTCACGTGTTCCGAAGGAGAGGGACGGCTCTGTGCATGGCTCACGCAGACGTTACCGAGCCAGAGTAGGCCGACGCTCGCGAAGAGGGTACGCCATGGCATGCGAGTGAAACTGGCAAAGAGAGAGACTCCGATGTCGAGTGCCGTGTTCAGGGTCAGCCGTTGAGCGAGTGTGTCGGACATATTTGGTTACGGTCATGCTACGCATTCGTCATTCGCACACGAATCCTGGCTGATGCCAGCGGGCGTGCCAGACACGCTGTGAGGTGGCCAGAGTCCTCGGGACGTGTCTCTGTTTCTGGAAGCTCGGCGGAGGGGACGGCAGGCGAGAGACCTAGCCGGATGTCTTCACACAGGTGAAACAATGGGGATGCTGGGGGTACGCCCGTGCTGTCGACGCATCGTAACAAACCACTTCTAGGGTACGGATGTGCGGTTGTAGATCCGGACCCCGTGAGTCGGCCTGTCATTGGGGTTCGTGCCGTTTTCCGTGATGGTCAATATCGTGCCGTTGCTGGAGACGGAGAGCGTAACCCTGTTGACCACCGCGCCGAGTTTTTTCACAACAGCATGGACGGTACTGGAATCGACGAGTCGCCAGGAGACCGCGTCACCGCCGTTACGGGTTCCGGTGCCTGGCATCGGATACTCACGTCCATCGATGGCCGCGGTTGAACCGTACGCATAGGGCTGTCCGACGTCATCGTGGCCTTCCACACGGAATACCATACCGTTGTCTGGTGCAGCTGCGTAGGTTCGTCTTTCGTCTTGCGGTAATTGAGCGTAGTCGATGACGGATCTGCTCGTGTCGAGGATCCAGGTGCCAAGAAGAGGATTCATTTCTGCCGATGAGGTTTGAGCCAGTGTTCCCGTCGAGAGCAACACGCCAAGTAGGCCGGCGGCTGTGGCGCGACGGAGGAGTTGTCTGCGAGTGCGCTGCCAGGCGGAAACGTGGAAGGCGGAAATCATCTGGTTTCCTGGTGTTCGCTGGTAAGCGCAAGTACGGCATAGGCTGTCGCAGCGTCACGCATGAAGCGCCCAATGTTTGACGAAGGGTCACGGTGTTTGTTGAGTGACTGCGCTGGCCAACTTCCGTTGGCCGTGTCCTGGTTTTCTGAGAGCCATGTCAATGCATGGCTGAGTCCGGGGTGCGTGGATTCAATACCTGTCTGAAGCAGTACGAACGCAATCATGCCCGTTGCGTATCCATCGCTCTCGGCCACACGTGGACTTCCCTCCCGAAGTTGGTAGGGGCCGAGTGAGGACAGGCTCCATCCTCCATCCGCGCGCTGTCGTGAGAACGTCCTCTCAATGGTTGCCACCTTGAACGCAGGTTCCAGTAGGTTGGGCAGACGTGAGGATGCCCAGAGCGCGGTCAGTTGGTTGAAGAGATTCTGCTTGTTATGGTGCTCGGTCAGATAGTGGGTCAATCGAGAGAGCCGGTCGGTATTCGCGGGTTCGTGGGCGTAACCTTCCGGTGCTGTGCCGATGGCCACCGCGGCCAGCGCGGCACCGTAGTACGGGCCTCCGTCTTCTTCCCATGGTTCGAGGTTGGCGTGTAGCCAAGGCCATGCGCCCGTCTGTTTTCCGTGTTCCAACTGCATCTTCCAGAGGTGCTCGAAGGCGAGACGGGTGTCGCTGTTCAGCCGAGCCTCTTGAGCGTCATGGCTTGCCAGAACCAGACTATTGAGAATGGCTTCAGACCCTTTGGACTCGATCCGTTCGGGGGCCACGTCTTCCCACAGCTTGACCCGGCGCCGGACGTTCTCCAGTAGGGCGTTCTCCTGGGGGACCGGAGCGGTCTCGTCGCTGACGACGCGAAGCGCTGAACGTGACAACGCATAGGGAACGGCGGTGTGACAGGAAATGCAGAATGTCCCGCGTTCGCGCTGTGCCGGCTCCCAGTGCATCCACCACTCTTGGCGGTCATCGAGGTAGGTTGCGGCAGCCGTGGCATCCCAATCAAGATGTGTCGTGGTCTGGGCGGCTCCAGGACTCGGCATGAGGCTTATTCCCAGAATCACGGTCGTCAGCGTGAAGTGTTTCGTCATGTTCAGTGACCTCCGCTTTCGGTCGAACGCTGCGCGCGAACATCCCCGCGTCCGAGGCCTGCGCCGAAGTGCATCGAGTGGTTGTACCACAAATGGTCTCGTCGCGCCGGCGGAGACTGCTTTCCAGGAGACTTTGCGCGTACCCTATTACTTGGTAGGTATGAGAGTAGGCATGCGGATTTTGATTGTGAAGAGGAGAAGGACGCGATGAAACACTCAATCGAGAAACTCGTCGAGCAGTTCGAAGCGCGAACGCTGACGCGTCGGCAATTGGTCGCATCCCTGACGGCGTTGGTGAGCGCGGGGGCGGTATCGCCCGTGGCAGCCCAGGCCGGCCGGCAGGTCGCTCAGGGGCGTACTATCAACCACGTCTCGTTGGCTGTGTCAGATGTCGAGGCTTCAGCCGAGTTCTACCAGTCGCTGCTTGGGCTCGAGGTGGTGAGTCGGCCGCCAAACGGTGGAATCAATCTGGGGTTATCCGATGGGTTTCTGGGCGTCTACGACATTCCTGATCCGGGGCGAGTCCATCACTTCTGTATCGGGGTCGATAATTTCGATGCCGACCGAATCAAGCAGCGGTTCGATGATGTTGGGTGGGAGGCGCGGGTGAGTCGGGACCCCGCAGCTCGTACGAGTGGCGGTGACCAATTGTATTTTTCAGATCCGAATGGGACCCTGGTCCAGCTGGGGCACAACGGCTATCAGGGATGAGCGTGTAGGCATGAGGGACAGGGGAGTTCTGCTGAGGATATCCCTGTGGCCCTCAGCAGAACGCGTCAGTTTGTGCCCTTCCCGCGCCAGCGCTATGGAAGACTCCGGCGTCTCTCTTGTTGTGGGGGCTGTTCCGCAGCAGTCTATTCCCGCAGCGCGAACACGTAGAGGGAGTGACCTGCGGCAACAGCCACCCGTTGTTTTCCGTCGACCATATAGCTCATCGGGCCGTTGGCGATCATGCCCCCGAGAGTTTTTCGCCAGAGTACGTCACCGGTTTCGGCATTCAGAATGTGGAAGTAGCCTTCCCGGTTGCCGGTAAAGAGTAGGTTTGAGGCTGACGTTAAAATGCCGCTGCTGGTCACGTCGGTCATCGGGACCCGCCAGCGTTGCTGGCCGTTACGTGGGTCGATAGCGATTACTGCACCACCTCCGGCCGCGTCCGTCCATGTATTGATGTGGCCTCTTCTCAGACCTGGGACGTTGGCTCCGGCTCCAAAAGGATTGGCCGGTCGACCACCGAGGAACACGCGGCCAGATTGATACTCCTGTTCCGAAGCCTCGAATACCGAACCGTAGGCTTCCCACGCCGAGACATAGAAGAGCCCAGTTTCCGGACTGTAGGAGGGAGAGTACCAGTTGGTACCACCCTGGACCCCTGGAAATGTTGTGGCGCCAGGAGGCTGCGGTGTTTGTACTGGGCGGCCACTGTCGTCGAGACCGCTGGCCCAGTTGACCGGCACGAAATTGGTGCCATTCAAGAACCGTCCGTTTTCGCGGTCGAGTACATAGAAGAACCCGTTGCGATTTGCCCAGAGCATGAGTTTCAGCGTGCCCCCGTTGCCATCAGGGGCGTCGATAAGTACGGGGATCTGCACTGAATCGTAGTCATAGGGATCGTTCGGCGTGAACTGGAAATACCACTCCAGTTCGCCCGTGTCTGGATCCAGCGCTACGACCGAGTCCGAGTAGAGGTTGTCCCCGGGACGCTGTGCGGGGTTCCAGTCTGGCCCAGGATTACCGATCCCCCAGTAGGTGAGATCGAGATCTGGATCATAGGAACCGGTGAGCCATGCTGATGCCCCACCCGTCATCCAGGCATCGTTTTCCCAGGTTTCGTGTCCAGGGTCGCCCGGGCCGGGGATGGTGTAGAACCGCCATGCCTGCTCACCCGTGGCCGCATCGTAGGCATCGATGTAGCCGCGGATGCCGTATTCACCACCGGCGACACCCACGATGACCTTGTCCTTGATGACAAGTGGCGCCAGCGTGAGCGCGTAGCCCTGGGTCGGGTCGGCGACGGTTGTACTCCACAGGGGCTTGCCGGCGATCGCATCGATGGCAATGAGCTTGCCGTCGATGGTGGCAAGGAACAGCGTGTTGTCTAGGATGGCGAGCCCTCGATTCACGGCGCCACAGCAGGGACGCGCGTCCGGTGACGGCGTGTATTCGTATTCCCAGAAGACGCTGCCACGTTTGGCATCCAGTGCAACGACAGTATTAACGGGCTCTGTCAGATACATGATCCCGTCGACGACTAGTGGAGTTGCCTGGAATGCTTCCAGGGAGCTGGCTTGAAACACCCAGGACAGCTCAAGCTGATCGACGTTCTCTGGTGTGATTTCATCGAGCTTTGTATGGCGGTTGCTGGAATACGTGCCCGAGTAGGTGAGCCAGTTGTGCGGCTCTTCGTCCGCATTCAGCAGCCGCTCGAACGTCACCTGAGCCGAGGTGCCGCCTGGGAGCAGCGAGACGATCGCGAAGGCGAGCAGTAGTCGTCCTGTCATTGAATTCCCTTTAACG
This sequence comes from uncultured Vicinamibacteraceae bacterium, assembly GCA_964591245.1. GTDB lineage: Bacteria > Acidobacteriota > Vicinamibacteria > Vicinamibacterales > UBA8438 > CAZPZZ01. Next base: position 13,260 of record CAZPZZ010000077.1, read on the forward strand.
TCAACAGATAGGCAAGGACGTCTGCGACCTCTTGTTCGTCGAGGACGTCAGTCGCCGGCGGCATCGGCGATTCGATCACCGCCGTCAATTCGCGGAGTTCGGCCTTGTCGAGCGATCGTAGCCGCTCGTCCTGGTCGATGAGCTGGATAGTATAGGTGTCTTCGTTGAGTCGGCGGCCGTTCAGCATGGTGCCGTCGGAGAGCACGGCGCGGACAGGGCGGTTGACCGAAAGCATCGATCCGGTGGGGTCCAGGAGCGCGTCCTGCAGTGTGGCCGCTGTCCGTATCGCGCCGATATCCGTGAGGTCTGGCGCCGTGCGTGGTCCCTCTCCGGCGACCCGGTGGCAAGAGCTACACGCCCCTCTTCCACTGAACAGGGCCGATCCACGAGAGGCATCACCCACGGTGACCGCGCTTAGATCCACGTCTCGCATTGTTCGGAGATACGAGACGAGGCCGGTGAGCTCGGCAGAGGAGAAATCATTCGGCGGCATCGCCGTTCCTGGAATCCCTCGCCGAATCAAGGTCATCAGCTCGGGGTCGGACGCCGCTCTGGCGTACTCGCCGGCGCGTAGGTCGACGCCGGCGACTTCATCGCCGGCCTCCCCGTGACATCTCGTGCAGTTGCTGGAGTACAGCCGAGCGCCATACTCGATGTCAGCTTGCTCATATTGACCGGCGTGGTCTTGGCCGAAAGCCATCGGGCACGCGATCCCGATTGAGAGCAGGCTGCCGAGACTCCACACGAGGGCGTGTCGGTATGAGGTGAGTCTTTTCCGCAACGATGTTGTCGATCCACACATGTTCGGTGTCATCCGTTTCTTGCAGACCATGACGCTGGTCTTGGACATGTCAAACGTGAGATTAGTTCAGTCTGTCGGTTGCGGTCGTAGGTTGTCAATTGTTCTCAGAGTTCTTACTTCAGGGGTAGCCGATTGTCGGGGTCCGGACGGAAGATGAGGTATTCGATGTCGGTCTGTAGATCACTCCACCAATGGGGTGTGTGGCCAGGGATGATCACGACGTCTCCTTTGGTTACGAGTCGGGACACGCCGCCTTCAATGCCTGCACCCCGCACGCTGGTGCCATTTGGCACACGGACCGGGTCGATGAGTTCACCGCCGGTGACAAGCGTGGCAACGCCTTCGACCATGTAATAAATCTCGGTCGTATTGACTTGATGCAGATTGGCGCCGCCGAGTGGTTCTTTCGGGCGAAATACGCCATACACGCCCACCTGGTAATCACCGGTTACTTCGACGACCCGAATCGGCCGGTCACTTACGGCATCGCGGGGGAGTGCATTGATGAACGCTTGAATGTCGGCTGCCGTGACGTCGGTGGCGACGGGGGGCGCTTGACCTTGCGCCGCAATGGGAGTGGCCAGCGCTGCCAGCAGTACTATGAGGTAGGGGCGTAACATGTCGGTCTCCTCAGTCGCATGGGTTCCGTCTCGTGCGAAATTATGGCGGTAGGCTGCCAGGTGTTCAAGTAGGACGGTGGGAAGTGCAACCACCAAGGTGACTCGCTGCGCGGCCCAGTGTTAAGGTGTGCGGAAGGCGGGCGGCCCTTTCCGTCGAAGGTGATTCCGCAGTGGCATGGAGAATCACGTGGGCGTTGGGAAGAGGATACCTGGGGCAACGAGACCACCGGGTACGCACCCGAGGGGGCCTTCCGTGGCGTATCGGCTGGGATTCGCGTCGTGGAATGGTTGACGAGAGTGGGGCCCGAGACGGTGGAATTCGAGATTGCCACCGACGATCCAGCGGCGAGGGAGAGCCCATGGACGCTGATGTTCTCGATGAAGAAGACAGAGCAGCCCATGTTTGAGTATGCCTGCCATGAGGGGGACCATGGACTGGCCAACATCCTACGAAACGCTCGGCTCGAGGAGTTGGGCAAGATTGAGACCACACCCTGACTGTGACGCCTTCTCCCGACGCTTCGGTACATCCACGCCGTTTCTGGGCGGCGTTCGGTCCCGGCCTACTCTGGGCGGCAACAGCCATCGGTGTGTCACACCTGGTCCAGTCGACGCGCGCGGGGGCAGTCTCGGGGTTCGGGTTGTCCGGGGTCATCCTGCTTGCGCTCCTGCTCAAGTACCCGTTTTTTGAGTACGGGCCACGGTACGCCGCAGCGACTGGTTCCAGTCTTGTGGAAGGTTATGCGCGGATCGGTCGCTGGGCGCTGTGGCTCTACCTTGCAATTACACTGCTGACCGCCGGCATTATCCAGTCGGCGGTCGTCATGTTCACCGCGTATCTGGTTGGCTTTGCCTTTGGGCTGGACTGGACTCTGCCCGTACTGGCTGGATGTGTGATGACGCCCGGAGTCCTGCTGCTGTGGCGTACCAGGTTTCGTGGGCTTGACCTCACGATCAAGGCGGTGCTCTTCGCGTTGGCGGTCTGCACGCTGGTGGCCGCGGCGGTCAGTTTTCCACGGGTGGAGTTGTCAACCGTTGGACTCTGGCCGGCCGGAGTAGGCGGGACGGTCTCGTTCGCGTTTTTGTTGGCCCTGGCCGGGTGGATGCCCTCTGCGATTGATATCTCCGTGTGGAGTTCTCTGTGGACTCTGGCGAAAAACGAGACATCGGGTCAGCGTTGCTCCGTCGAGACGGCCCGCCAGGATTTCCTGGTCGGTTACGTCGGAACCGCAATTTTGGCCTTTGCCTTTGTAACCCTGGGAGCAGGTGTGATGTACGGGGCTGGGGAGAGTTTTGCCTCGGCCGGACCAGCGTTTTCTACCCAACTCGTGGATCTCTACAGCAGCGCGCTGGGGGAATGGATGCGTCCCATCGTCCTGGTGGCTGTGGTTACGACGATGTTCTCGACGACGTTGACGGTACTCGACGGAGGGCCGCGTGCGATCGAGCGGTCACTTCGGGTTTTGCGTTCTCAGGGAAAGAGCGGCGCGGTGGCGGCAGGTGGACCCATTTACTGGTGGAGCCTTGCCGGGTTGGTGAGCGTAACGTTGATGGTCATGGGCGCTTTCATTGGCAACCTGACGTCGATGGTTGATTTTGCCACCATTGTCTCGTTTCTCACGAGCCCGGTGCTTGGCTACCTCAATCTTCGCGCGGTGACTTCCGATGAAATGCCGGAGTGCCATCGTCCTGGCCCCGCCATGCGCGTGTTCTCCTGGGTGGGGATGGTACTCATGGGGGGCACTGGGGTGTTTTATCTCGTCTCTCTCCTGTAGGGGACGGGTGAGATGACAGGGCTGGCGAACTGCGTTTCGGTCGCGGGAAGTTCAGAGGTGTACGCGGGGTCTGTCTCAGGTCTTTGAGGTTTTATTAGTTCGAGACTTGGAAGAGTCGACTGAACTTTAGCGTCACACTTCGTCCGGCTACGGTGGGAATGGTGTCGTACAGTCCGCGAGTATCGTTGTACACAATGAACAGGCCGGTATTCGCTTGGCCAAGTAGCCCCACTCGAAGATTGACGGACCAGAGATTAGCGGCGTCGTTGTATTGCACGAGCGTTTGCACGAATCGCCGCGGTGAGAAGTTGTAGGCGATCTGCGCGCTCGTGAGGTTCGCAATGAAGTGTCCCGCTGGGAGCCTGACATCGTTGCGACTCCACTGCACGGAAGCGTTAAAGGTATCCCCCGTCCGAATATTGACGGTGGGGCCGATGCTAGTTCGGCTACCTCCGAAGAATCCGCCAATACGGGTGCGTACGCCCAGACTGACCGGAGCGCCCCGATTCGATTCGTAGGCGAGTTGGGCCTCATTGTGATCGTATACCCCGGGTGCCACCATGATGCCCTCCGCGATTTCGAACGCCGCGGCCACGCCTTCGCGAGTGACATTCCAGGCCGTCTTGATCAACGTGCTATCGGTGAACTCGAGGTCATTGTCGATGTGGAGAAAGGAACTCTGCTGAATTCCGTCGAAGTTCCAGAACCGGTTGAACGTCGCGTGCGGGCGGACCTGTAGCAGGCCGGGGATCCCGCGCGGTCGCGTGATGAATGAGAACCCTGAGTCGATATTCCGGAATCCGCGTCGCCGAATGAATCCGACCTCAGGGTTGAAGTGCTCGCCCACTTCCACGTAGCCGAGCGTGAAACGCCAGCGCGGCGAGTTGTAGTCCCACGCCGCATTGTAGGCGTGGTCGTGTCCCTCTAGTCCCGGGGTGCGCGTACGCGCCGCGAACCCTGCAAGTTGACCGTTTTGACCGAGGCCAACACGACCATCCATCCCGTAGGTCTGGTTGTGGTCGCCAGATGGGGCCAATTCGCCCGTTGCTTGACGGTTTGCGAAAATGGCTCCGATCTGCGAACTGTTGGGTAGGTCGCGGTACACCCGTGCGACCGTGAAGTTGTTGGCATGAGCCACTCCAGACACGGCGTCGGTCTGCATGTTCAGCAACCCTACCGACACTGAGTCACTGACCTTACCTGACAATCGAGCGCCTCCGACAATCGGGATCGGCTGTCCGCCTGGGCCGATACCGATGCGACGGCTAAAAAAGAGTTCTGTTTGTGCGGGATTCCCTCCGGCTACCTGTCTAACGCTGCTGACCGAGAACACTCCGGCATTTTCCAAAAAGAACGGACGTTTCTCGGGGAAGAAGAGGTTGAATCGGTCCAGGTTGATCTGTTGTTGGTCCACCTCGACCTGGGCGAAGTCGGTGTTGTAGGTGGCGTCGAGCGTCAAGGCCGGTGTCACGGCGTATTTGAGGTCGGCACCGACGTTACTCCTATTTGTTGTCTGACCCTGCGCGTCGGTGTGGGTCAGGGTCGAGGCGACGTAGGGCACCATTCTGAGACTGCGTTGTTGTTTCGGCACGGTCACGGTAGTGAGGCGACCGGCCATCGAGAGCCGTAGAAGGTTGTACTGGCGTGGCAGTGGCGCCCAATAGACCATTTCATTTTTTCGGCGGATGTTGCGCTGGACGTTCATGCCCCAGGTCTGCGTTGTGTCGGTTGGGTAGCTGAGGGTCCGGAACGGGATCGCAAATTCGGCGCTCCAGCCGACCTCGGTGACGGTCGTTCGAACCTCCCAGATCCCATCCCAGTTGCCGTTGAATCCAGCGCCGGAGCCACTAGATGTTGTGGTGCTACGTCCAAGCCGTCCTTCTCCGGCATTCACGACCTGCCCGTCATATTCTTGACCCGCTGGACTTGTGCCGAAGACGAAACCACTCTTTTGGTCGAGAAAGGTGTCAAGAATGATTTGTACGCTGTCGCCGTCATCAAGAGACGCGTCCCGCCGGCTATCCGCGATCGTGATTGCTCCGCTGTCGCTATCGAAGCAGATGATCCCGATATAGAGGGTCTCACCCGAGATGATCACGCGAACCTCAGTCCGTTCCGTGGCCGGTGCGCCTTCGAGAGGTTGTGTTTGTCGGAAATCAGTGCCGGCTATTGCGGTCTCCCATACCGGTTCACCCAGAATGATTCCGTCTACGTTTGGCGCATCGTCGGCCTCGACTGCGGCGACCGAGGGCGCGGTGATGCTCCTCAGGTTCTCCGGCTGAGCGAACGTGCCAAAAGGACACATCATCAGTCCGAGACTCATGTAGAGCACGGACGCGAATCGGCGGAATGAGGACGAGGCCGGAACCACTGTTCGTGAAAATAGCAGGGGAGTCGGATGTCGAGTCATCGGAGGGGAGGGCGGTACCTTAAACTTTAGCCTGAACTTACCACATACCCTGCGGTCACGATCGTGCCCGTTTTCGCTTGAGAGTGGAGCCACGTCAGTGTTTGACGGTGGGCAATGGTCGCGCCGAATCCTCATCCTCAGATGGACGGGAGGAAGTGGACACGTGGATGCCA